>NZ_OY762653.1:1358000-1697500 GCF_963666195.1 Trichococcus shcherbakoviae | reverse complement strand
GCCTTGTTCTTCGGTATGCAGATCCAGCATATAGTTGTAGCAAGCGCGTTCCAGGCGTGCTCCCAAGCCTTTATAGAAGACAAAACGGCTTCCGGTCACTTTAGCGCCACGTTCAAAGTCCAGGATATCCAATGCCTCGGCGATGTCATAATGGGCTTTGGGTTCGAAATCGAACGCACGCGGTGTCCCCCATCTTCTTACTTCCACGTTGTCATCTTCATCCGCACCGACAGGAACGGATACATGCGGCAAGTTAGGCAATCTTGTTGCAATGAAAGTCGTCTTCTCTTCGATTTCATTCAGTTCTTCATCCAGCGCTTTGATTTTATCGCCGACTTCTTTCATTTCGGCAATCTTATCATCGGCATTCTCTTTGTTGCGTTTCAATTGCGCAATCTCTTGGGAAACGCCATTGCGGTATTGTTTCAGATTTTCCGTCTCAACGATTTTCTCCCGTCGTTGCGCATCCAATTCCTTGAATGTCGCCAAGTCCTCTGTTTTGACCCCACGTGCAGCCAATTTCTCTGCAGTATCTTCAAATCCATCCCTCAAAAATTTTACATCCAACATATCGTTTCCTCCTCATTATCTGTACAAAAATAGCCACTCCATCCCTAGAACAATCTGGGACGAAATGGCTTTAACGTTCGCGGTACCACCCAACTTCAGCCAATCCCAAATAGGTCTGGCTGCGCTTCATTGCGTTAACGGACGGATCCGGAACAATTTAGTCAATTCCTTGTTTTCATTGTTCGCTTCATGTGGGGATTCAACAGGTGAAGGGTCAGTTCTCACCGAACCACTGACTCTCTGGGGCGCTTCACATCATCTACTGGTCACATGCATGGCTTTCTCTATTCAATTAGGCTAAGCTTCGATACCCTCATTTTACTGAACAAACCCTATGCTGTCAACAAAGCTGCAGGTCCAGATTAGCCTGCAGCTATTCCGGATCAGTCAAAGAATCCTCCGACAAAATCGGATACCGTTTCCCAAGCTTTACCGAACAAGTCTGCGACAACGCGACCGCCGCGTACAAAAATATTGGCTTTCTCCACGCTGCTTGCCACTGCGACTTTGACATCCTCGGAAGTCGTTCCATCCAGATAGCCCAACTCGTCGCCTTCGACAGTCACAGCGACGGACCCGACTTCTGTTCCTTTTTCGATAGGCGCTTCAATCTCGCCGTCTTCATTCAGGCTTTTTTCAGCCGGTGTGAAAACAGTTGTGAGCGCCAGCTCTTCAGCGCCTTTTTCGGTAACAGTCACAAGGTCTTCATTGTAGACTAGCCCGACCTCAGTTTGCTTCCCTTTGGCTACGGCAATCGGCTCTTGCGTGGAAACGGCATCGCCTTTCGCCGCTACTGTCGTCTTCTCGAAGGTCGAGAAGGCATAGTCCATCAAACGATCGGTTTCCGTGAAACGTTTGGTGCTCTCGTCAGCGCCGATTACCACGGTGATGATCCGCATTTCATCTTGCATTGCGGTACCAGTAAAGGATGCGCCGGATTCCAGCGTTGTTCCGGTCTTCAGACCGTCGACACCTTCACGGTAATAAAACATACCAGGCAACATCACGTTATAGCTGTGCATCATGATTTCGTCGGACGTTCCCGCTTGGAAAGCCAACTCCGGAATGGAAGTCGTTTCCAAAACTTCAGGGTAATCATCGATCAGATGATCCGCAACCATCGCGACGCCACGCGCTGTCATTTTGTTGTATCCGTCGGCTGGTGCACCCGGATATAGATTTTCTTCCGCGACATCGCTGTTCGACAAGCCAGTTGCATTATAGAGTTCATAGCTTTCTACGCCCCACTCATCCAACTGGGCCTTCATCAGATCGACGAATTTCGCTTCCGAACCGGCCAAAGCTTCCGCCAAAGCGATCGTCGATCCGTTTGCGGAATAGATCAATGCGGATTGGTACAGCTCTTCCACAGAATAAGTGATGTCCTGACGCAAAGGTACATTCGAAAAATTGTAGTTCTGGCTGACTTCATAGACGTAATCACTGACGGTGATTTGCTTGTCCCAAGTCAATTTCCCTGCTTCGATGGCTTCCAGTATCAAGTAGATGCTCAGCATCTTTGTCATTGAGGCTATGCCCAGCGCTTCTTCCCCATTTTGGTTGACAAGCACTTTGTCAGTCTCGTCTTCTATCACGAAAGCGGCTTTCGCATCGACAGAAGGTTGTTCAGCAGCCAAAGCAACCGGTGCAGCAAACAAGCTGTTCGCCAATACAGAAGCAGCCGATAGTGTTCCCATAATCATTTTTCTGTTTTTTATAGTTATCATTGTTTGTAGTTATCTCCAATCAGTCATATCGTTCGGTTCACATACCCTTCTATGTTAGCGGAAATACTGTAAAAAGACAACCAAAAAAAGGGACGTACACAGAAAGCGTACGTCCCTTATTCCTTGAAAGCCGGAGTCTGTTTCAAAGGGAGATGCAGCACGAATTTGGTTTCCGCCTCATCCGATTCCGCATAGATATATCCGCCGTGCAGTGTAACGATGCTTTGAGCAATCGCCAACCCCAGCCCGGTCCCGCCTGTCTCCTTCGAACGGGAATTTTCCACCCGATAGAAGCGCCCGAACAATTCCTGCAGCGATTCTTCAGGGATGCGCTCTCCGTTATTTTTCACGGCAACAATCACCTCAGAGCCGATTTTTTCCGCTTCGATATGTACCCAAGTGCCGCCATGCGCATATTTCAGGGCATTGGAAATCAGATTGTTGAAGACACGGGCCATTTTATCGACATCCATTTCAATCATCAACGGATCCGTCTTCATGATAACCTCAGTCTCCATATGGCGTTTGCGTGACTCCAGTTCATAATCCGCGACGATCTGCTCCAAAAAGTTCCCGATGTTGATCGTCTTCAACAGCAGCGGAGTCGTCGGTTGACGCACTTTCGTGTATTCGAAAAGATCATCGACAAGCACCTTCATCTGCAGCGCCTTTGTATAAGCGATATGGATATAACGCAAAGCATCTTCTTCGCTCGTGAATTGCTTATCCTCTATCAATCCCAGGTAACCGATGATGGAAGTCAAGGGGGTCCGGATATCGTGACTGACGTTCGTGATTAATTCATCTTTCGATTGTTCGATTTTCCGTTCCTCTGCCATCGCTTGGACCGTACTTTCCACCAGCGTATTGATGCTGTCCACAACATCAACATAGCTACCGGCATTGTTCGCATCGATCCGATGATCGAAGTGCCCCGCTGCGATATAATGCAATTCGTCCAGAATATGCGTCAGCTGCATCTGCTTGTATCTCCTGGCCAAACGCCAGCCGGTGAAGATGGCCGCAAAAATCGCCGCGATCCATTGGAAAGCATCATCGTAAATGGTTAAAAATGCGTCAACCACCATCACGAATCGCCTTAAGGAAGGGATTTCACTCAAAATCGAGGGAGGGGTCGCTACCAGTCGGTTGAACATCAGCTCCATCCCGATGTAGAGCAGATAGACGATGCCCAGCGTCAAGGCCCCTTCAAAAATGAGTTCACTCAGTTCTTTTTTCTTCAACTTATTAAGCAAAGCTGCCCCCTCCCGACTCAGCTGTTTTTTTCAGGCTAGCCCTTATGCAGGCATGCCTATTCCCCAATCTTATAGCCTACACCCCATACTGTCTGGATGACTTTCTCGCCGCCTGTAGCCTCTTCAATTTTATCGCGAAGATGGCTCACATGCACCATAACAGTTTTGGCGGATACGATGCTTTCCTGTTGCCAAACGCGTTCAAAAATCTCATCGGCACTGAAGACGCGATTCGGATGACTTGCCAATAAATGCAGGATGCCGAATTCCAGCGCGGTCAACTGGATGCTCTTTCCGTTCAGCGTCTTTACTTCATGGGAATCTTTCTTGATGATCAGCGGACCTATTTCGATCGAGTCCACCTCTGCAGCATCTACCTGCATATTGGTCCGGCGCAAAAGCGATTTGATGCGGGCCATCACTTCCAGTGGGTTGAACGGCTTAGAAACATAGTCGTCCGCACCTGTCGTCAATCCTTGGATCTTATCCATATCCGTGGATTTTGCGCTCAGCATCAGAATCGGGATCGGATTGCTCTGTTCCCGCAGCTCCCTTACTACCGATATGCCGTCCTTCTTAGGCATCATCACATCCAAAATAATCAATTGGATATCCGCATTTTCCTCAAGCTTGCGGAAGGCATCCACGCCGTCATAGGCCTTTATCGGATCGTACCCTTCATTTTTGCAGTAGATGCTTAATAAATCCACGATTTCCCTGTCGTCATCGACAATCAAAACTTTATTCATATAGGACAACCCTTTCCCCAAAATATATATTTTCCCTCATCGTACCAAATTGTTCTAAATTTTTGCTTAAGGAAGCATAAAGAAATTCCGTTTTAATTATATCAGAAAGCTCCAGCAAACCGTGAACATAAGGAAAAAATGCCCGGGAACAGTGTCCCGGACATTTTGGTTTCTCGCATTTTTATCTTTGGATGGAGTAGTTTGGTGCTTCTTTTGTGATTTGGATGTCATGCGGATGGGATTCGATCAATCCGGCACCGGACATCTTGATGAATTGCGCATTATCACGAAGCTCTTGCAAATTAGCTGCACCGACATAACCCATACCGGAACGGACACCGCCAAGCAGTTGGAAGATGATGTCGCTGGCTGCCCCTTTATAGGCTACACGACCTTCGATACCTTCCGGCACCATTTTCTTCGCTTCGTTCACGCCGCCTTGGAAGTAACGGTCGCTTGAGCCTTTTTCCATTGCTGCCAGACTGCCCATACCACGGTAAGTCTTGAAACGACGGCCCTGGAAGATTTCGAATTCGCCCGGAGACTCATCCGTACCCGCCAACATGCTGCCCAACATGACTGCATGTCCACCGGCAGCCATCGCTTTGACGATGTCTCCTGAATACTTGATCCCGCCGTCTGCGATGATTGCTCTGCCGTATTCTCTCGCCACGCTTGCAGCATCATAGATGGCTGTTATCTGAGGAACACCGACACCGGCTACGACACGAGTCGTACAGATGGATCCCGGTCCGATTCCGACTTTGACTACGTCGACCCCGACATCAAACAGTGCGCGGGTTCCTTCTGCAGTCGCTACGTTTCCGGCAATCAGGGTTGCTTCAGGGAACTGGTCGCGGATTTCTTTAATTTTGCGGATAACGCCGGCGCTGTGGCCATGCGCTGTATCGATGACGATTGCATCTGCACCTGCATCCAATAAGGCTTGGGCGCGTTCGAATGTATCACTTGTCACACCCACTGCAGCCGCAACGATCAAACGGCCGTGTGCATCTTTTGCGGAGTTGGGAAACTCGATTACTTTTTCGATATCCTTGATCGTGATCAAGCCAGCCAGACGGCCGCTTTCATCGACTAAAGGCAGTTTTTCGATTTTGTATTTTTGCAGAATGGATTCAGCGTCCTTCAAAGAAGTCCCTACAGGAGCGGTAACCAAATGTTCTTTGGTCATGACATCGCCGATCGGAACTTGGTAATCTGCAATGAAGCGCAGATCGCGGTTCGTCAAAATCCCTACCAATTTGCGCTCTTCCATATCATTAACGATAGGCACGCCGCTGATGCGGTATTTGCTCATCAGATTCTCTGCTTCCGAAACCAAGTGATCAGGAGTCAGGAAGAATGGGTCGATGATAACGCCACTTTCGGAACGTTTTACTTTGTGCACTTCTTCAGCCTGCGCTTCGATGGTCATGTTCTTGTGGATGACGCCCAAGCCGCCTTGGCGAGCCATTGCGATTGCCATTGCTGCATCGGTTACAGTGTCCATACTTGCGCTCATTATAGGAATATTCAAGTGTAAATTTTTAGCTAAATCAATCGATAAATCCACATCGTTAGGTAATACATGGCTTTCAGCCGGGACTAATAATACATCATCAAAAGTAAAACCTTCTTTAGCGAATTTTGTTTCCCAATTTGACATTTTCGATGAACACTCCTTTTTATTTGTGCTGATTTTTTATCATCTAAAATACCACCACCAACAACCTACGTCAAGCGCAAAGCTCCCTTTATCATACAATTCTCATATACAAGCGTTTTTATCGAATGCTTTCGAAATGTAATCCCCGAAATATTCGGAATTAGCACTTGCGTTTGCATCCAGGGATTCATATACAGTTTTTTTCTGTCAATATACGAAAATAGCCGAGATACAAGTTTTATTTGCATCTCGGCCTCCAACCAATTGACGGCCTACAAAATGCCGCCCACGATATGATATTTTTTCTTCATGTATACTTTCGCAGCAAAACCTACACCCGCGATTCCAAGGTACACCCATGCAGGCAAAGCGATATTGATGCTGGCTGGAATAAGCATCATGGAAACAGTCATGATGAGCATCCAAAGCAGCATAGCGGCCGTCGTCGCAAAGATGTATTTCCCGAAGCCTTTTTCACCTTTTGGTGCATCCGGATTTGGTGTGTATTTGGAGATGATGAGCATGGCGATGCCGCCTACGATAAAGTTCAGGATCAAACTGATCAGACCCATTCCGATTACGTCTTCTCCACTGTTGGTCAGCAAGGATACGCCTGAAATCATCGCGAAAAGAGACCCCAGCAATAAGCCGCCATCCAAAGCGATCAACCAATCAGTCGAACGCACTTTCACTTCATTGTCTGTCGGATTGACCAGGATGTTTGATGCGCACTCAGACACTGTGCCGTATAATTGGCGGGCAGTTTTACCGGTTTTTTGGGCGTCCAACAATTCCCGCATCATTTTGTTGTAGATTTCCTCCCTGCGTCCATCTTCCAGGTTTGCAGCTCTCAAGGTTCTGTCCAGCCCCAGCATGTACTGTTCATTTCTTTTTGTCAAACTCTGCCATAAGGCTTTGTTTTCGACCTTCATTTGTGCAACGCTCTTCGTTTCTTCCAATGGTAAATCCTCCCTTGATTACATGCGGTATCCTTGTCAAACGTGTTGTGAATCCTTATAGTTGAACTCTGAAATGCATATAGATTGTGCTTCACTAGTTTTAGGTACCAGTAAAGCTAAAGACCTCAAACGTCGCACTGTGACGTTTGAGTGCCTAAGCTGACATTACGTCACGGCCAAACTGCGGCCGTTCTCGTAATGTCCTCTTAGTGCTCATCCCCTCCCGCATTTCATCGTATCCTTTAGTTGAGTTCTGATTCGCAGATACCGCTCCCGTTTCACACCCAGCGAAGTGAACAAAAGAGGTTCACTTCGCTGGGTGCTCCAACGTCCGGGTATCTAAACGCGAATCATCACATCCTGTTATACGTTGAATCTGAATTCCATTACGTCGCCGTCTTGGACTACGTAGTCTTTTCCTTCAAGTCTGACTTTGCCTGCTTCTTTGGCTGCTTGCATGCTGCCGTAAGCCAACAGGTCAGCGTAGGAAACTGTTTCGGCACGGATGAAGCCGCGTTCGAAGTCGGAATGGATGATACCGGCTGTCTGCGGTGCTTTCATCCCTAATCTGAATGTCCAGGCACGGACTTCTTTTTCGCCTGCTGTGAAGTAAGTTCCCAGCCCAAGCAGCGTGTAAGCTTTTTGGATCAGCTGATCAAGCCCGGATTGTTCGATGCCCAACTCCGATAGGAATTCAGCTTTTTCTTCATCATCCAATTCAGCCACTTCTTCTTCGATACGGGCACAGACGGTAACAACCTCTGCGCCTTCTGTCGCTGCAAAATCACGGACAATTTGCACCATTTCATTGTCTCCGCCGGCTATTACGTCCTCTTCAGAGATGTTTGCGACATAAAGAACTGGTTTTGTCGTCAATAGGAACAGGCTTTTCACAAGCGGTTCTTCTTCAGGTGTGAATTCGATTGTGCGCGCGGATTTACCTTCTTCCAAAGTCGTCTTGATTTTCTCCAGGATTTCCAGTTCGCGGACAGCATCCTTATCTTTCGTGCGGGCAATTTTGCTGATGCGTGTATAGCGTTTCTCGATGGATTCCAAATCCGCGAAGATCAGTTCCAAGTTGATGGTTTCGACATCATCCAATGGATCCACTTTTCCGCTGACGTGTGTGATGTTGTCGTCTTCGAAACAACGGACAACATGACAGATGGCATCCACTTGACGGATGTTGGCCAAGAATTTGTTCCCCAGACCTTCCCCTTTGCTGGCGCCTTTTACGATTCCGGCGATATCGGTGAATTCAAAAGTTGTTGGGACGGTTTTTTTTGGTTTCACTAATTCTGTTAGTTTATTCAAACGTTCATCGGGAACTTCGACCACTCCGACATTTGGGTCGATCGTCGCGAATGGATAGTTTGCCGCTTCCACTCCCGCTTTAGTGATGGCGTTGAACAAAGTGGATTTACCGACGTTCGGTAATCCTACGATTCCTGCTGTTAATGACATTTCTTCACACTCTTTCCACTTAATATTGCTAATATTTATTCCTTCAAAGACCTATTCGACAGTTTCTTCTGCCTTAGTCAGTACTTTTTTCATTTTTTTCTCGAATTCGCGGCGCGGCATCATGACCATCTGCCCGCATTTCAGGCATTTGATCCGGATGTCCATACCCATTCGGATGATTTCCCATGAGTTGTTTTTGCAGGGATGCGGTTTTTTCATTTCGACCACATCATGCAATCCATAATCTTGTTGTACCAAGGCCAAATGCACCTCTTTCTGATGTCTTCGTCTATTCTTAATCGTCCAGGGAAATTTGCAGGATATCCAAAATCCGGGTCAGGTCGGCTGGAGAAAGGTATTCGATCTCGATCTTGCCTTTTTCGCCCTTGCTGGATATCTGTACGGATGTCCCGAATTTGTCCATCAAACGTTCTTCACTCTCTTTGATGTATACCGGTTTCGTTTCTTTTTTCTTCTTGTTTTTCTTTTTGGCGACATCACCTGGATTGTTCAGTTGTTGGACCAGCAATTCCAGATGACGGACAGTGATGCCCTCTTCGGCAGCACGTTTCGCCAATTCGCTGATCAACGATTCATCGTTCAAGCCCAAAAGTGTACGGGCTTGCCCCATGGAGACCAATCCCTCTTGCAGCATCCGTTTGACGTCCTGCGGCAGGTTCAACAGGCGCAGATGATTGGCGATGTATGGACGGCTCTTGCCTAATCTTTGGGCTACATCCACTTGCGTGAGATTCAGCTTGTTCATCAAGGTTTGATAGCCTTCCGCCTCTTCCAGCGGGGTCAGGTCTTCACGCTGCAGATTTTCCAAAATGGCGACTTCTATCATTGCCGTTTCGTCAAATTCGCGGACGATTGCCGGGATTGTTGCTTTGCCGGCCAAACGGGAAGCGCGGACGCGGCGTTCGCCTGCAATGATTTCATAGCCTTTCACGCTGGATTGGCGCAGGATGACCGGTTGGATGACGCCGTTCAGCATAATCGAGTCAGCCAGTTCCCGCAAAGTCGAGTCATCAAAGGTTTTTCGTGGCTGATAAGGATTGGGACGTATTTCGTCTAAAGGGATCTCCTGTACCTTCTCTGTCTTTTCATCGATCTTCTCGATATCTTCAAAGTTGCTGAAGAGCGCGTCGATGCCGCGTCCTAGCCCTTTGCTGTTTTTATTCGCCATCTGCTAACACTTCCTTTGCCAACTCAAGATAAACTTCCGCTCCTTTTGAACGGATATCATAGTCAACGATCGATTGTCCATAGCTTGGCGCTTCGGATAAGCGGACATTTCGTGGAATGATTGTCTTGTATACTTTCTCTTTGAAATATTTTTTGACCTCATCAACGACTTCGAAGCCGAGGTTCGTACGGGCATCCAGCATCGTCAATAAGACCCCTTCCAATTTCAGGTCCTTATTGAAATGCTTCTGAACCAAGCGGAAGGTGTTCAACAGTTGGCTCAGCCCTTCCAAGGCATAGTACTCGCACTGGACCGGAATCAATACCGAATCGCTGGCGGTGAAGGCATTGATCGTCAAATGCCCCAGTGATGGCGGGCAATCGATGAAAATGAAGTCGTATTCCTCGCGCAACGACTGCACTGCGTCGTAAAGGCGCGCTTCACGATGCGGTTGATTCGTCAACTCGATTTCAGCCCCTGCCAATTGGATGGTTGCAGGCACGACCCATAGATTTTCCCGCGAGGATTCTCTGATGACATTCTCGATGGGCTCTTGGTTCACTAATACATCATATATATCTTTTTCAACATCTGCTTTTGAAATGCCGAGTCCGCTGGTGGCGTTCCCTTGGGCATCACTATCTATCAATAACACTTTTTTGCCTAAGTAGGCCAAAGAAGCTGCTAAATTGACGGTGGTCGTCGTTTTTCCGACGCCGCCTTTCTGATTTGCGACTGCAATAATCCGTGCCATCTGTTCTCCTCCACTTTCTGTCGTTCATTTGAAGCTGCTGTGCCGCCGTTCTACTTTTTTGCCTAAAAAAAGAGAAAAAACGATACCTGCGCCTTTTCTCCTACGCATTTCTTCAAAATGAATCATCATTTATCGCTCAGTATGTCTATTTATAAAAAAGGCTATAACTTTACCAGACTATTGTAACAAAAAAATTTGGAAAAATATAGGATAGATAAAACCGATGCCATAAAATCACTTTATGCTCGCATCTTAAACCCAAAAAGCCCGGCCTGCCTGCAAAGAAGCAGGCGGTCGGGCCGTTCCTTTTCCGATTTACAATGGATTTTTGTTCGGTGTCCCGGCTTTTCTCGGGTAGGTCTTCGGTGTTTCTTTCGTTTTCTTGATCTTCACGATGTGGCGTTCGCCTGCATCGTTCGGCAGTTCAAAAAAGATATCCTCCTCGAGTTTGCCGCCCAGAGTTGCGATGGCGCGCTCTGCATCGCGGAGCTCTTCTTCCGTACTGGCTGCTTTCATCGCGACAAAAGTACCGCCTTTTTTGGCCAAAGGCAGACACAGTTCGCTCAGGACGCTCAAGCGCGCGACCGCACGCGCCGTCACCACATCGAATTGGGCGCGGAATTTCTTGTTCTGTCCAAAAGTCTCCGCACGGTCATGGAAGCAGGAAACACCCGTCAAACCCAGTTCGGCAACCAGAGTCTCCAGGAAAGTGATCCGTTTGTTCAATGAGTCCACGATCGTCACCTGCAATTTAGGGAAAGCTATCTTGAGGGGGACGCTCGGGAAACCGGCACCAGCACCCACATCGCAAAGCGTGACTTCTTCTTCAGTGAAATCCATATGGAATCCCAATGAAATGGAGTCATAGAAATGCTTCAGATAGACTTCATCCGGCTCGGTGATGGCCGTCAGGTTGATTTTTTCGTTCCATTCGCGCAATAGGCGCAAATAGGTTGCGTATTGTTCGAGTTGCGTTTCATTCAAAAGGATCCCTTTTTCGGCAAGGGCCTCGGCAAATTGTTCTGGATTCATAGGTGTTTCCTTTCATCATTGGCTTCGTCTGTTTTTCTACCTCTCTACTTTATCCTGAAAGAGCGGTCTGTACAAGGGCTAAATCAACTTTAAAGCCGCCGTCCCGAATAAAGGACAGCGGCTTTTTCCAATCTATTAAACTCTATTTAAGCATCCAGCAGGTTTGTAAGAATGATTTCCAGCTCGACGAAGGAGTTGGCGATGCAATCGGGATTTTCTGCGCGCAAGGTTTGGGCGGAACTCCCTCCCCAAGTGATGCCGATGGTCTTAGTGCCAGCCATTTTACCCATCTGCATATCATAAATGGTATCACCGATCATCACGGTTTCTTCTTTCGCCATCGGTATTTTCTCCCAAGCGGTGAAGATGCCTTCAGGATTCGGTTTGTGCTGGTTCATGTTGTCCAATCCGATAACCACTTCCATCAGATCCAAAAGGTCCACTGCAGCAAGACTCCTCAGCAAAGCCTTGGTTGCTTTGTTGGAAATCACGCCGAGATGGTGTCCGTTCCCTTTCAGTTCCATTAAGGACTCCCGCGATAAATCGTATGGTTCCAACAGCATATTTTCATATTTTTCGTATTTGTCCCAAAAGACTTCCATCAGCTTATCCAGCTCGACCGGAGAGAGTGCATGTTTCTTCAGATAGCCGATAAACTTCACAAAATGGGGCTTTCCTCTATCCTCACGCAGTTGCTCAGGGGTTGGAACGGGATAGCCGAAATGTTCAAATGTATCCATTGTAGCCATTTCGCTAATTTTGCATGTTTCCGCCAAGGTACCGTCAAAATCGAATAATAGTAATCCCATCTTCCATCTTCCCTTCGATCGCAAATATGAACCGGATGCGGACAATAGAGGCGTACTCTACTTTTAGCGCAGGAGTTCAAAAATTCCGAATGTTCACTATAATCAAAATTATAGCAAACAAAAACGACAGAATAATGAGGTTTTATTTAGAATTTGGAAAGAATTCCCTAGTTTTCGTTTTGTTTCCCCTTCTATTTCCGAACGTTAGGATATAAAACCTTTGTTAATGTACTTGATTTTACCATCCAGTTCTTGCCCGTTGCGGTCTCCATCTTGGGACAGGGGCAATTGACGGAATATCAAAATTTAGATGTGCTTTTGGTGCAGAGCTAGAAGGGAAGTCGGAAGAATCGGACAACTTTCGCTGTAAGCGGGTTGCGTTTGTCCGATTCTTCGTTGTTATCGGACAACTTTCGTTGCAAACGGGCTGCGCTTGTCCGATTCTTCGCTGTTATCGGACAACTTTCGTTGCAAACGGGTTGCGTTTGTCCGATTCTTCGTTGTTATCGGACAACTTTCGACATGAGTGTGGCGGCAGCACCCAGAAAAGGCCGTCTTCATAGAAGACAGCCACCTTTCCAGTTGATGCGATAAGCGTGATTGAGTGGGCCGCTGCCCTTGCCCAGATCCAGTCCGTCACGGAGCGCGCCGGTGATGTAGGCTTTGGCTTGGCGGATGCTCTCTTCCATTCCGTGGCCTAAAGCCAGATTCGCTGCGATGGCTGAGGAAAGCGTGCAGCCGGTGCCATGCGTATTCGGGTTTTCGATCCGTTCCGACTCGAACCAACTGACTTTTCCGTCCATAAATAGCAGATCGTCGGCGCTGTCCTTGAGATGGCCGCCTTTCAGGAGCACACTGGTTCCTGCTGCTGAAGCGATACGGTCCGCTGCAGCCAGCATATCCGCCTTCGTCTCGATCTTGACACCGCTCAGCACCTCTCCTTCCGGCACATTGGGGGTGATCACATCAGCCAACGGCAACAACAGCGTCCGCAAAGCTTGGCTGGCATCGTCCTGCATCAGGCTGCTGCCGCTAGTGGCCACCATGACCGGATCCACGACGATATTCTCCGCTTTGTATTCGACCAGCTTCTCCGCGATGACTTTGATGATTGCGGCGTTCGACACCATGCCGATCTTCACCGCATCCGGCCGGATATCCTTGAAGACGCAATCCAGCTGCTGCGCCACAAATTCAGGCGTCACCTCCATGATTCCGGCAACCCCCGTCGTGTTCTGTGCCGTCAGCGCTGTGATCACGCTCATCCCATAGACTTTATGCGCCATCATCGTCTTCAGGTCCGCTTGGATCCCCGCTCCGCCGCTGCTGTCCGAACCGGCGATCGTCAATACTGTTTTCATATTTTTGCTCATCCTTTCCAATCCGAAAATGAATAGATGTACTGCTCCGTCAATGCTTCGATGCGCTCCCTATATTGTGCGGCACTCTCATCATAGACGCCGACCACCCGGAATCCGGCTGCTGTTGCCGTTTCGATGGCATGCAGGGCGTCCTCAAAGATGACGGTCTTCGTGAGGGGAGCCCCAAGCTGTTCGAACGCCCGCTGAAAAATGAGCGGATTGTCTTTGCCCGTCTTTACTTCACTGCTGGTCAGAATGGTACTGAAGTATTCCCTGATGCCCAAACGTTCCAAGGCGCTCTCGGCCAAATTTCTTTCGGTCGCGGTGGCGATGCACATTTTCACATTCTTATCCTGCAACGTCTGCAGATATTCCGCTACGCCGGCTTTAAGCGGGACTTCATAACGGTAAAGATCGGCAATCAGCGTTTCAATTTCCCCAATGATTGTCTCTTCATCTTCGTGCAATCCGTAGGCCGCTCGAAAATGTTGTGCGGTTTGCTGCAGGCTCATCGTCTTCAACGCATCCTGCAGACCCGAAGCCGGCTGCACCTTTTTCTGAAGCAAATAATTTTCTCCCAATCCTTGCCAAATCGGCATGGAATCCAGCAACGTCCCGTCCAGATCGAAGATGGCTGCTTCCAGTTTCATGGTTGCACCATCGCTTCGGCTAACGGGCGAAGCCTCTTCACTGCCGCGGTAATGTCAGGCTGCGCAAAGATGGCGGATACGACGGCAACCCCGTCGATGCCGCTGCCCTTCAGCTTGAGGATGTTCCCTTCAGCAATGCCTCCGATCCCCACAACGGGTATGCTCACCGCCTGGCAGATCTGCTGCAGCGTTTCGATCGACAGCGTGTCGACATCCAGCTTCGTCGCTGTCCCGTAGATGGCACCGACACCCAGATAATCGGCCCCGTTCCGTTCCGCCGTCAGCGCCTCTTCGACGGAATGGGCAGAAACGCCCAGTATTTTCCCCTCGCCGATCCGGCTGCGGACGTCTCCCGCCTGCATATCGCTCTGCCCCACATGAACGCCGTCCGCATCCAGCGTCAAGGCTACATCGACCGCATCATTGATGATGAAAGGAACGCGGTGGCGTTTGGCCACGGCCTGCAGTTCCTTGCCAAGGGATACAAAGGCATCGAAATCCAATTCCTTCTCGCGTAATTGCACGACGGTAACGCCCGCCTGGATGGCTTCTTCAAGTTGTTCCGCCAAGGACGCGTTCCCCAGCCATTGGCGATCGGTCACCGCATAAAGCAGCAAATCGTTCTTATCTAGTCTCAATTTTAGCGCCCCCTTCCAGTTTTTCTGCCGACATCTTGCTGATTTCATCGATGATGTAGCTGCGGTAGGATGACGTCCCTGCAGCATTGCGGATCATCCTTTCGTAAGCCAGCTCGCCGCTGACTCCCATCAGGCATACCGCTGCCGCCGTGGCATACAGCAACTGCTCCGGGTTGGCTCCGCAATAGGCAGCAATCACTGCCGACAGCATGCAGCCGGTTCCGGACACCTTCGCCATCTGCGGATGCCCGTTGCGGATGATGTAGGCTTTGTCCCGGTCCGCAACGATGTCGATCGCTCCGGTGATCGCGACGACCGCATCATTCCGGTCGGCCAATCGTTTGGCGAACGCGACCGTTGCCTCGAGCGTCTCCTCGGTCACGGCATCGCTGATGTCGGCATCGACGCCTTTCGTTGTGCCGCTGCCGGCATGGATCGTCTTCATTTCCGAAATGTTCCCTTTGATCACGGTGAAGGCAATGTCCTCCAGCAGTCTGAGTGTCGTTTCGGTCCTGAAAGAGGATGCCCCCGCGCCGACCGGATCCAAAACGACAGGATGGGAGAGCGCGTTAGCTTGGCGCCCTGCCAGCAGCATGGACTCCACGGCTCTGCTGTTCAGTGTTCCGATGTTCAGATTCAGGGCGGTGCAAATGCTTGTGATGTCCGCGACTTCCTCGGGGGCATCCGCCATGATCGGGGACCCTCCGGCAGCCAAGAGGACATTCGCGACATCATTGACGGTGACATAATTGGTGATGCAATGGACCAGCGGCGTCTGTCGCTGTACATTTTCGAATAGCGTTTTGAACATGGGGTACCTCCAAATAGTTTGTTTGATGCGACGACAAAAAAAGCGGGAAATGTCCGAATAGGCATTTCCCGCTGAATAGAATCATTCAATGTTATTTCCCTACGTTGGCATTATCCAAATCAGGTAATAGGTCGAAGTTGATTACTTCCTCTCAGCCTGCTGACACAAGCTCCCTTTTTTCGTATGCAGTTATGTCATCATCTTAGCATATGCGCCATCCTTATTCAAGGATGATTTTTTTATTTCGATTGATCGTTCAACCACTCAAAAATATTTGTATAAGTAGTTTCGCCGACTGTCGCTGCCGCCGCGCCGCCTCCGGTAGCGTTGCTTGCTTCGAAGCCGAACGTTTCAGCGTCAGTCGAAGCAATGATAGCAGCTTTATCCTGGACACCAGTTACCTGGTTATTGAACAAGTAGATCCAGGAGAAATGACCTAGGTAAGTAGTGCCTAGGCTGTCCGTTCCTTCAACCGTTTCAAAGTAGGAAACCCAAGTGTTTTCCGCTCCCGCCTGGATAAGTGCCTGGTAAGTCGGCAACAGATAGTTCATAGGCACGACAACCGGATCATCCGCAGATTGGACCAACCAAATCGGCAAGTCTTTGATCGCCTGGATTTTTTCTTCTGTAAACCAAACTTGATCTGTCTTCACAAAACTCGATGTTCCGGTAGCTTCATCATTCGTTTTCACGTAGGTGCCGTCGCTGTTCCGCTCATATTCATAATAAGCATACGCCTCGCAGACGGGATAAGCCGCTGCAAAATAGGCAGGGTATTGGATGACCATGTTCATGGTCATGTAGCCGCCGTTCGAGCAACCTCCCAGATAGATGCGGTCGGTATCGACATCCGGATGCGCAGCGACATAATCATTGATCGTATCCATCAAGATTTCCGTGTATCGGGAGATGCCGCTGCCGTTCCCGTTCGTTCCATCCCCTTCATCCATCCAATAGGTAGGCGCTTGGACAGCCAGAACATACGCACCGGCCACGTCATCGGTTTGGAAATAGGACTGGATCTCCTCTTTTGCCAATGCGGACACTTCATTTCCAAGGATGGCGATGTCGGGATCTGTTCCGCCTTCCCCTTGGCCGTGCAGCCAGATGACCAACGGATTCGCTTCCCCTTCGGCAAGTCCTTCCGGTTCATAGGCAGCTGTCGAAAGCGTCAATTCCTCTTCTTGATCCGTCATCGGATTCACGTAGGTGCCACTGAAAGTCCCTCTCGCCGTGAACAAATCGGTATCCGGGGAGATGCGGTTGTTTGCGGCATCCTCCGTGATGCTCAAAGAGTAGTCCTCATCCTCGATCGTGATCGAAGGCGCAGCGATTGCGACCTCATAAGCTGGGGACCATTCATTCATCGATGTCGTCGTATTGTAGGTGAACGGAGATCCGATCACGCTGAACGTCGCATCATTGAAGCCGGTCTCCATATCGATCGCGATGAAGTTTGAATTTTCCTGCGGATTCCCGTTCTCATCGGATGTGTAGACGTCCGTAACCGTGCGTTTCGCCCCGGCTGTCATGACCTGCCAGCCACTAGGATCGACACTGTCGACCGCATCCTCCAACTCGATGATGAGTTTCGGTACACCCGGTCCTCCTTCATAGCCTTTTACATAGATGCTGGTCTTCACGACGCCATCGTAAGCAGCGGCCGATTGCACACTTTCTTGTTGGGCTGAATCCTGTTGATCCGCCGATTCTCCGGAACCGCAACTGGCAAGCAAGCCTGCCGTTATCCCTAATGTAAAAATAGTGCTGAATGTCTTACGTCTCATTCCCTAATCCCTCCATATCCTTTTTTCGTCCAAACAGGCAATATCCCACCCTTCCGTAAAACGGTTTCATTATAATCACAGCTAAAACGGGTAGCGCCTTCCCTACTTGTTATTTTAGGGAATTTCCGGCAGAAAAAGGGGCGATTTGTGCCATCATTATGGGCAGTTCATACCTTTTTCTCCTCCCGGTAACGTTTCGGCGTCATGCCATGTTTATTTTTGAAGGCCGACGAAAAGGATTTTTGATTGGGAAATCCGCAGGCGTCCACGATATAGCGGATATTTTTGTCGGTGAACATCAGCAGTTTCACAGCTTTGTTAAGGCGTTGTTCGACAATATAGCTGTGGATTGTGCTGCCGGTTTCCTTTTTGAACAATCTGCACAGATGCGTATAGGAGAGATGGAAAGCCGCTGCCAGTTTATCGACCGCCAGATTTTTGTCCAGATTCTCGTCGATGTGTTCCGTTATGGCGGAAATCAGCGGCAACGAGGAGATGCCTCTGTTCTTATCCGTTTTTGGGACAGAAAAGTACGCATCCAGAAGGAAAAGGATCTGGTACAGCATCCCTTTCAGCAAAAGTCTGGCTTTGACGGCGCCGGCGCTTTCCATAACGACAAAGTACCGGTCCAGCAAGCTGCGCAACTCAGCTAGCTTCTCTCTTTGCAGCTCCGTATAGCCAGTCCGATTCGTCAAACGGAAGCTTTTGTTGTCGTAATTCGGTATCTCGGATTTGATGAAGGCATACGGGAAAATGAGCGACAAAGCCTTCGTCTTGTTGTGATCGTCCCAGATGGAATGGACTTCATTCGAATTGATGACAAGGATGTCGCCGGCATTCGTTTCGTGGACGGTCCCATCGATCGTGAATTCGCTGATCTTTCCCGACATCGTATAGCTGATTTCCAATGATTTGTGCCAATGGGCAAGTACGCCGGAATCCGTTCTTTCGTTGTGAAAAATATAGAACACGGGGAGTTCCGGATCAGATTCGATGATTTCATGATGGTAACGCATCTGCCGCCTCCTATCCTTCCTTGTTCCATTTACATTCCATTATACTATAATTCAATCTTCAAAAACGACGGAATGCGTGCGCAGCTCCGGTGAAGAATCCGTCCACCGGAGAACAGCGACCCAGAAATCAGGCTTAACTCCGATAGGCCCGCGCTCATCGGAGAACACAGGTGAAAATGCAGACCGAACTCCGGCGAAGCCTCCGATCGCCGGAGGAGAAAAGTGGGTCTCTCGACCATGGAGAGCGGTCGTGAAGAAAGTTAACGGATAACGACAAAAAACGAGGCTATCTCGAGAGGAGACAGCCCCGGCTTCCTATTCTGCTATTTTTGCAATCTTCCCTTGGGTCACGTAGACCATCAATACGGAGATGTCGGCTGGGTTGACGCCGCTGATCCGGCTTGCTTGGGCAATCGTTTCCGGTTGAATCTTCTTCAGGTTCTGTTTGGCTTCATTGGCGATTCCGTTGATTGCATCGTAATCGATGTTCGCAGGGATGCGTTTTTCTTCCATCTTCTTCAGCTTGTCCACTTTTTCGACTGCTTTCTTGATGTAGCCGGCATATTTGATCTGCACTTCTACTTGCTTGATGACCTCTTTCGGCAAAGCTTCTTCAAGCGGCGCAAAAGCGATCAGACCTTCATATTTCAGTTCCGGACGCTTCAAAATATCGGCAAACAGAATGCCGTCCTTCAGCGGAGCGGAATTTTGTTCCGCAAGGAAAGCCTGCAGCTCTTCAGTCGGTTTCAGGCGCGTACTTTCGAGGCGGGCGATTTCCTTTTCGACAGCCTGTTTTTTCTCAAGGAATGAGGCATAGCGTTCTTCCGTCACCAAACCGATTTCACGGCTCATTTCGGTCAAGCGGAAGTCGGCGTTATCATGGCGAAGCAACAGACGGTACTCAGCGCGCGAAGTCAGCAAGCGATAAGGCTCCATTGTTCCTTTTGTGACCAGATCATCGATCATGACGCCGATGTAGCCATCGCTGCGTTTCAGGATCATTGGTTCTTTCCCTTGTACAGCCAAAGCGGCATTGATGCCGGCAACGATGCCTTGTCCGGCAGCTTCTTCATAACCGGATGTGCCGTTCGTTTGGCCGGCAGTAAACAGATTCTTCACCAGTTTTGTCTCCAAGGAAAGACGCAACTGATGCGGTTTTACGACATCGTATTCGATGGCATAGCCTGTCCGCATCATTTGGGCATTTTCCATCCCAGGTACGGAACGGATCAGATCAAGCTGAACATCTTCCGGCAATGAAGTGGACAAGCCCTGCACATAGACTTCTTCGTTTTCGCGGCCTTCAGGCTCAAGGAAGAGCTGATGGCGCGGTTTGTCGCTGAAACGGACGATTTTATCTTCGATTGATGGGCAATAACGTGCCCCTACGCCTTCCACGATACCCGTGAACATAGGCGCGCGGTGGAGATTGTCGCGGATTATCTCGTGGCTTTCCGGACTCGTATAAGTCAGCCAGCAGGATAATTGATCTTTCAGATAGTCTTCATCTTTGGAAAGGAAGCTGAAATGATTCGGCTCGACGTCACCGGGCTGTTCCTCAGTTTTGGAATAATCGATGGTCGAAGCCATCACCCGCGGCGGCGTTCCGGTCTTGAAGCGCGCCAATTCAAATCCCAGATCAAGCAGATTTTCGGATAATTTGATGGACGGCTGCGAGTTGTTCGGTCCGGAAGAGTAAACCAAGTCCCCGATGATGATTTTTCCTCGGGAAGAAGTTCCGGCTGTGATGACGACGGCCCCAGCGCGGTAAACAGCGCCTGTATGCGTCACTACGCCCTTGACTTCACCGTCTTCTACGATCAATTCTTCAACGATGGCTTGCTTCAGCAGCAAGTTCTCTTGTTTTTCGATGGTGTGCTTCATATGATGGGCATAGTCATCCTTATCCGCTTGTGCGCGCAAAGCTTGAACGGCAGGTCCTTTCCCTGTGTTCAGCATGCGCATTTGGATATACGTTTTGTCGATGTTGCGTCCCATCTCGCCGCCCAATGCATCGATTTCTCTCACGACGACACCTTTCGCAGGTCCGCCGATGGATGGATTGCAGGGCATAAAGGCAACCATGTTCAAATCGATGGTAACCAGCATCGTGCTGCATCCCATACGCGCGGCAGCAAGCGCCGCTTCGGATCCGGCATGTCCGGCTCCTACAACAATCACATCAAAACTTCCAGCTTCAAATCTGTTCATTTTTCCATTCCTTCCATTTATGCTATCTATTTGTTCCTAACCTTCATTGGGCAATGTGTCGTATCATAGTAGTTGAACTCTGAAATGCAGAGGGTTCCGCCTAAGTTGACATTACGTCACGGCCAAAAAACGGCCGTTCTCGTAATGTCCCCTTAGTGCTCACCCTCTAAACGCAATTCATCGTATCCTTTATTTTCCTAAGCAGAACTGTGTGAAGAGTTGGGTGAGGAGTTCGTCTTGGACGCTGTCACCGGTGATTTCTCCGAGCAGGTCCCAGCAACGAGTAAAGTCGATCTGGACGAGGTCGATCGGCATGCCCGATTCGATGCCGCTCAGCACTTCATCCAGCGAATCCATCGCATCGTTCAAGAGCGCGATGTGGCGGACATTGGATACATAGGTCGCATCCTTCTCGCCGGTTTCCCCTGAGAAGAACATCTTCGTGATCTGTTTTTCCAGTTGATCCAATCCACTTTCACTCAGCATCGATGTTTCGATGACTCTTTCAGGATCGCTCCAAGGCTCCAGATCAGCTGTCGTCATGTTCGCTTCCAGATCCATTTTGTTCATCAGGATAATGCGGTTCATGTCCTTCGTATCTTCCAGAAGCTGCTTGTCCTCTTCCGTGAGCCCTTCGTTCTGGTTGATCAGCAACAGAATCAGATCGGCTTCAGCCAAAGCTTTCCGGCTGCGTTCGACGCCGATTTTTTCCACGACGTCATCCGTTTCACGGATGCCAGCTGTATCGATCAGCTTCAAGGGAACGCCTCTGACGTTTACGTATTCCTCGATCGTATCGCGGGTTGTGCCGGCGATGTCGGTCACGATGGCTTTCTCTTCGCGCAGCAGGCGGTTCAGCAAACTGGATTTCCCTACGTTCGGGCGTCCGATGATGGCTGTCTGTAACCCTTCGCGCAGGATCTTTCCTTGCTTGGCGGTATCCAACAAGTGCTGGATGTGTCCGCGCACTTCAATGGTACGTTCCTTCAACAGCTTCGTCGTCACTTCCTCGACGTCATCGTATTCCGGGTAGTCGATGTTCACTTCTACCTCAGCCAATGTGTTCAGGATGATCTGACGGATATCGCGGATCATACCGGACAATTTGCCGTCCAACTGATGCAGGGCCACATTCATGGCACGATCGGTTTTGGCACGGATCAAGTCCATAACCGCTTCGGCCTGAGACAAATCGATCCGGCCGTTCAGGAAGGCGCGCTTCGTAAATTCCCCGGGCTCCGCCATGCGGGCGCCGTTCTGGAGAATTGTCTGCAGAATCCGGTTGACGCTCACGACACCACCGTGGCAGTTGATTTCCACTACATCTTCGCGGGTGAACGTCTTCGGTCCATGCATGACGGACACCATGACCTCGTCGATCATGTCGCCTGTGCGCGGATCATAAAGGTGACCGTAATTGATGGTGTGTGTGGCGACATCGGCCAAGTGCTTCGTACCGAATCGGTATAAGGCATCGGCTATCTGGATTGCTTGATCTCCGCTCAAACGTACGATTCCGATGGCCCCTTCTCCAGGCGGCGTCGAAATGGCGGCGATGGTATCAAATTCATTTGTAATCATTCATTGTCGTCCTTTCTTGGTTGTTTCAGCGTACAAAAAAAGCGCCCACTCCTCCCCTTCGTTCAAGCGGGAGGAAAAGCACTTTGACTGCAGTTCACTTTGGATATTCTTTTCAGCTTACTTTAAATAGATTTCTAGCCGATTATACAAGCAATGCGGGCGCAATGCAAGCATTTAATCAACTGCTGTTTATTTCATCATGAGGTAGGCCGTACTCAACAAACCTCCGACCACCAACAGGATGATGATGTTACGGATGTATTTTTTCCTGTCTACCTGGACACGCAATTGGATATGCATCAAATCCATCAGACCCAATACAATGACCATCACCACACCCACAAATCCTACGATTAAAGTGATCATCGATGCGATGAACAACAACTCACTGATATTCACGGAAATCCTCCTCAAATAGTACGCTCGACTTCTAAAATAGTATAGCATAGCGTTTTGAGGAAGTTCTGCTTACCCGCCGGATTTATTTTGTCCATTTTATTACGGATCAGCCGATCTGCAAGGCGATTTTCCCCGTCTGTTCGGCATTTTCCAGCCGTTGGAATGCCTCCATGAACTCCTCTGCCGGATAAACGGCATCCACTACCGGATGGAGATCATGGTCCTCGACAAAACGGATCATCGCTTCATACTCTTCGAAGCTGCCCATCGTCGAACCTTTAAGCGTGTACTGTCCGTAAAAGAATTTCCGCAGATCGAAGGTGACCAGATCGCCAGTCGATGAGCCGAAAGTCACGATTGTGCCTCCTCTGCGGACCGCATCCAGCGACTTATCGAAAGTGGCTGCTCCGACTGACTCGATCACGACGTCCACTTTTCCGCCGCCCATCGCTTCCACCCAATCCTCATCATGCAGCAAGCCTTTTTCGGCTCCGTGCTGCAGCGCCATTCCCAATTTTTCTTGGGAACGGGAAGTGACGTACACTATCGCTCCAGCTGCCTTGGCGAATTGCAGCAGATAGTTGGCTACTCCGCCGCCGATGCCTGGGATCAGGACTTTCATGCCTTCCGATACTCCGCCTTTTGTGAATAGGGCGCGGTAAGCTGTCAAAGCGGACAGGGACAAAACGCCTGCTTCTTCCCAAGACAGATTGGCCGGTTTATGGACAGCATTCTCTTCGGAAACAACGATTTCCTCCGCCATCGCCCCCTGCTCCGAACTCCCGAGGATCGTGAAGGTTTCAGGAGCCGTATCGCTGTTCTTGCGCCAACCACTGCCGGGATAAAGCATCACTTCATCACCGATTTTGAAACGCGTCACCTCTGCTCCGACAGCCACAACGATACCGGCAGCATCCGATCCGATGACAACCGGATGCTTCTCATGGACTTGGCTCAAGGCAAAAAGATCGCGATGGTTCAGTCCCGCCGCTTTGACCTTTATTTTGATCTCGAAAGGTCCAGCCGGCTGTTCCGCACGGTCTTCCCATTTCAAACCTTCCAAACCAACTTTTCCGCTGTGAATCAATGTTTTCACCATATCACTCACTCCTCAAATGGATAGTTCTGTCAGATTCAGTATAACTTTTCGGGACGGAAATACAAAGAGGGAGACCGAAGCCTCCCCCTCACCTTGCTATTTTTCGGTAAAACGGATCGCTTTTGCTCCGATATCGGAACGATAGAACGTATGCGCGATCGGATTTGCACTCAGGTAACGGTAAGCTTTGTCTTGCGCAGCTTGGAGCGTTTCGCCTTGGCCAGCAACCAACAGGATGCGACCGCCGTTTGACAATAGCCCTTGTTCGCCAGCCTTCACGCCTGCTGCATAGACGATGCAGTCCGCATTTTCCGTATCCAGATCAGGCAACGGGATGTCTTTCATAGGCGCTTCCGGATAGCCCTCAGCGGC
Source organism: Trichococcus shcherbakoviae (assembly GCF_963666195.1). Classification (NCBI taxonomy): domain Bacteria; kingdom Bacillati; phylum Bacillota; class Bacilli; order Lactobacillales; family Carnobacteriaceae; genus Trichococcus; species Trichococcus shcherbakoviae. The sequence goes on along the minus strand of NZ_OY762653.1, from coordinate 1,673,400 downwards.
AACAACAACACCCAAAGTGTAACGATCGGTATACATTTCGATGACCGGATCTTTTCCGTTCAGGATGTCATCGATGACTTGCGCCAAATCGGATGCCATCTGGTTCATGATGACCTGCGTTTCTGGATCGCCGAAACGGGCATTGAATTCGATGACGCGCAACCCTTTGGCGGTGATCATCAAGCCGGCATAGACAACTCCCTTGAACGGGATGCCTTCAGCAACCATCGCCTCTACAGTCGGTTTTACGACCGTATCCAGCACTTCTTGAATCATAGCTTCGGATACTTGCGGTACTGGCGAGTAAGCGCCCATGCCGCCCGTATTAGGGCCTTTGTCGCCATCATAGGCGCGTTTGTGGTCTTGTGCGACGCCTGAATAGTAATACTTCGCACCATTCGCCAGCGCGAACAACGAGAATTCTTCCCCTTCAAGGTACTCTTCGATGACGACTTTCGGTTTGCCGGCTGCATATTTGCCTTGCAGGAGCATGTCGTTCAGCGCATCCAGAGCTTCCGTCATCGTCATCGCGACAACGACGCCTTTTCCGGCTGCCAGACCGTCCGCCTTGATGACGATCGGAACACCATTGGCTTCCACGTAAGCAACAGCTGCTTCATAGTCTTCGAATGTCTCATAGGCTGCAGTTGGGATGCCGTATTTTTTCATCAGATCTTTTGCGAATTGTTTCGAACATTCCAGGTCGGCCGCTTTTTTGCTAGGTCCGAAGACTTTCAGGCCAGCCGCTTCAAATACATCAGTTACCCCTTCAAATAAAGGTATTTCCGGTCCGACGAAAGTCCAAGCGATGTTGTTGTCTTTGACGAATTGAACCAATCCTTGATGGTCGTTTTCCGCAATGTCGACTAACGTGATGCCGTCCTGGGCCATCCCTGGGTTGCCTTTGGCGCAGTAAACAGTCTCCACCAACGGGCTTTGAGTTAATTTTTTAGCGATGGCATGCTCGCGTCCGCCACTGCCGATTACAAGAAGTTTCATCTGTTAGATCCTCCAACCTTTTATATGAAGCTTGATATTAGTGCCAGTACTCAAAATGCTAAAGACCTCAAACGTCGCACTGTGACGTTTGAGTGCCTAAGCTGTCAACTGCACACGGGCAAAAAGCGCCCGCTTTGCAGTTGACTTCTTAGTGCTCGATTTCTACCATGGGATTCATCTCATCTTAGTGTCTGAAGTGTCTTACGCTTGTTTTCAGCATCGTGATGCCGTATTTGTTTGCCATTTCAATCGAATCTTGGTCCTTGATGCTGCCGCCTGGTTGAACGATTGCTTTGATGCCGTGTTTGGCAGCATATTCCACGCTGTCGTTCATCGGGAAGAAAGCGTCACTCGCCAATACAGCGCCTTCGATGGCGTTGGCCGCTTCAGCTTGCTCGATTGCGATTTTGACGGATCCGACACGGTTCATCTGGCCTGCGCCGATGCCGACTGTCTGTTTGCTGTTTGCCAATACGATGGCATTGCTCTTCACGTGTTTAACGACTTTCCAGGCGAAATCCATTGCTTTCATTTCGTCTTCAGTCGGTTGACGTTCGGTCATGACTTCCCAATTAGCAGGTACGTCTTCTGTGTTGATGTCTTGCGTCTGTTCCAGCATGCCGCCCAACACGGAGACAAATTCTTTTCCGCCTGCTTTTGCGGCAGAGAAGTCCAAAGTCATGATGCGGACATTCTTTTTCTTCGTCAGGATAGCTAGAGCCTCTTCCGTATAGCTTGGCGCCAGAACGATTTCCAGGAACATGCTGTTCAGTTTTTCGGCAGTCGCCACATCCAAAGGACGGTTCGCAACCACAATGCCACCGAAGATGGAGACAGGATCAGCTGCATAACAACGATCGAAGGCTGCATCGATGTCGTCTGCGATGCCGACGCCGCATGGATTCATGTGCTTGACGGCAACTACAGCGGGCTCGTCGAATTCGCGGGCGATACGGATGGCCGCATCAGCGTCTTTGATGTTGTTGTAGGACAATTCTTTTCCGTGCAATTGGATTGCGCTTGCGATCGAGAACGGCACAGCCAATGGTTCTTGGTAGAAAGTCGCGGTTTGGTGGCCGTTTTCTCCGTAACGCAGGCTCTGTTTCAGATCATAAGTCACTGTCAATTTTTCAGGTTCGGTTTCGCCGACCACATTAGTCAAATATTGCGCGATCAAAGCATCATAGCTGGCTGTATGACGGAACACTTTTGCAGCCAAAGCTTGGCGCGTCTCGAAAGTCGTTTCGCCTGCAGCTTCCAATTCGGCAAGGACGTTTGCATAGTCGATCGGATCGGTCAAAACAGTCACGCTTGCGTAGTTCTTAGCCGCGCTGCGGAGCATGCTTGGGCCGCCGATGTCGATGTTTTCGATGGCATCAGCCAAAGTCACATCGTTTTTGCTGATCGTTTCTTTGAATGGGTAAAGGTTGACGACAACGAAATCGATCGGTGCAATATTGTGCTCTTTCATGGCTTGCATATGGTCCGCAAGATCACGTCTGCCCAAAAGTCCGCCATGGATCAGTGGATGCAACGTTTTTACGCGGCCGTCCATCATTTCAGGAAAGCCGGTTACATCCTCTACGGAAATAGTCGGTACGCCTGCCTCTTCCAAAGCCTTCTTCGTTCCGCCAGTTGAGATGATTTCGATTCCTTTTGCTGCTAATGCCTGCGCAAATGCTACAACGCCTGTTTTATCTGAAACACTGATCAATGCTCTTGTCACTGTGTGTCACTCCTTAAATTTATGATGGATTAATGCGGTTTTAACAAAAGGAAGGACTTCCGCAAGCGCGGAGTCCTCATCCATTTTGTTAGCCTTTATTCTTTTGAGCCAATTGCTGGATCACTTGCGGGAAAATCCGGTGCTCCACTTGATGGATACGGGTCTCCAAACTCTCCAGCGTGTCCTCCGGAAGGATCGCCACTTTTTCTTGCGCGATGATCGGGCCGGTATCGACCCCTTCATCGACGAAATGGACGGTGACGCCGGTTTCCGGAACACCAGCTTCGAAGGCGTCCTGGATGCCATGTCGACCCGGGAAATCCGGCAGCAAGGACGGGTGGATGTTGACGATGCGGTCGGCGTAGGCCGATAGCAAAGTCGGTCCAACGATCCGCATATAGCCGGCCAAGACAACCAAGTCGACCTTCTCCTCAGCCAAATGCTTCAAAATTTCATTTTCGTAGGCGACCCGATCCTCGAAGCCTTTCGGCGTAAAGGAGATCACCGGGATATTGTATTGTTTGGCGCGCTCGATCGCATAGGCTTTCGGCTTGTCGCAGAACAGGAAAGCGATCGTCGCATCCACTTCGCCTGACGCGATGGCTTCGGCGATGGCTTGAAAATTCGAGCCGTTTCCTGAAGCAAAGACAGCTATCCTCATGCTTGAGCCTCTTTCAGGATAACCTCTTTTTCTGATGTTTTTGCAGCCACAGATCCGATCACGTAGGCTTTTTCATCATTCTCGGTCAGAACGCCGAGCGCTTCCGTCAAGTTTTCGGGAGCGATTGCCAGCACCATGCCGATGCCCATGTTGAAGATTTCGTACATTTCAAGAGCCGGAATCTTGCCGATTTTTTCCATCACTTGGAAGATTGGCAAGACAGGCCAGCTGCCTAATTTGATTTCCGCTTGGACGTTCTCAGGAAGCATGCGCGGCACGTTTTCGACGAAGCCGCCGCCTGTGATGTGGGCAACGCCATGCAGCAGCTGTTTTTTGATCAACGGCAATAGAGCATTCACGTAGATTCTTGTAGGCGTCAATAAAACGTCGCCCAATTCTTGGTCTTCGATGCCTGCAACCTTGTCGGCCAATTTGTAGTCATTGTCCTTGAAGAAGATTTTGCGCACCAAGGAATAGCCGTTCGAATGGATGCCTGACGAAGGCAACCCGACCAACACATCCCCTTCTTTGATCAAGGCAGGTGTCAACAAAGCATCTTTTTCCGCAATCCCTACCGTAAATCCAGCCAAATCGAAATCTTCCGGATCGTACATATCGGGCATTTCAGCTGTTTCTCCACCGATTAGGGCAGCTCCGGCTTGGACGCAGCCTTCAGCTACGCCAGCAACGATCTGCTCCAATTTTTCCGGACGGTTTTTACCGACAGCTACATAATCCAAGAAATAAAGAGGTTCTGCACCTTGCGCTACGACATCGTTGACGCACATTGCGACACAATCGATCCCGATCGTATCGAATTTTCCGGCTTCGATGGCCAGCATCAGCTTCGTGCCGACACCGTCCGTACCCGATACAAGCACAGGTTTTTTGTAGTTCAATTCAGAAAGGTCAAAGTTTCCGCCGAATCCGCCGACTTCGCCAAAAACGCCTGGACGTTTCGTGCGGTCGATGTGTTTCTTGATGCGGCTTACTGTTTCATAACCGGCTGTGACATCCACACCCGCTTTTGCATATGCGTTTTCCATCAAACTTGTCCTCCCTTTAGATTCTCTTTTTGGATAGCTGTCATATTGTTCACGTAATCCGCTTCATAGTCATAGAGCCCAGTCGGGTAGTCCCCGTTGAAGCTGTCCATGCACAAGCCTGAATACGGCATATCAAATTTCAAACCGATTGAATCGATCAGACCCTCTTGGCTAAGGAAAGACAAGCTGTCTGCCCCGATGTATTCGCAGATTTCATCAACGGTCATTTTAGCAGCGATCAGTTCAGCTGACTTGCTGATGTCGATGCCGTAAAAACTTGGGTAGATCAAAGGCGGGGAAGAGATGCGGACATGCACTTCTTTGGCTCCCGCTTCTTTCAATAAAGTCACGATGCGTTTACTGGTCGTCCCGCGCACGATGGAATCATCCACCATGACGACGCTCTTGCCTTGGACGACCCCTTTTACGGCGGACAACTTCATTTTTACGCCCAATTCGCGCAGCTCCTGCGTCGGTTGGATGAACGTACGTCCGACATATTGGTTCTTGATCAGACCCATTTCGTAAGGCGTTCCGCTTTCTTCCGCGAATCCGCTCGCTGCGGACAAGGAAGAGTTTGGCACACCGATGACGATGTCGGCAGTCACTGCAGGTGCTTCGATGGCCAAACGCGTTCCCATCCGTTTGCGCGCAGTATGCACGTTCACGCCGGCAATATTGGAATCCGGACGCGCGAAGTAGATATACTCCATCGCAGCGATGGAAATGGTTGTATCGTCGGTATATTTTTCGATCGTCAATCCGTTGTCGTCAATGATCGCCAGTTCGCCGGCGTTGACGTTGCGGACAAAATCAGCGCCGATTGTATCGATGGCACACGTTTCGCTGGCCATCACATACGCGCCATTCGGCAATTGGCCGATGACAAGCGGACGGAACGAATTCGGATCGACGGCACCGAACATTTTTTCTTCAGTCAAAAGGATATAAGTGAACCCGCCTTTGACCTGATTCAAGCTCTCTTTGATCTTTTCGATCAAACTTTCTTTCTGGCTGCGTCTGATCAGATGCATCAGAACTTCCGTATCCGAAGTCGAATGGAAGATGGCGCCATTTTCCTCAAGATTGCGGCGCAATGATTTGGCATTCACCAAGTTGCCGTTGTGGCAAATGGCGATGTCCATATCATAGAAATGGTACAAAAACGGCTGCACATTTTCGATGCTGTTCTGTCCGGAAGTGGAGTAACGCACATGACCGATGGCACGGTTTCCGGTCAACCTCTGCAGATCATTTCCGTCTTTGAAGACTTCGCTGATCAGTCCCAGATTGCGGTGAACCAACAGTTTTCCTTCATCACATGAAACTATCCCTGCACCCTCTTGTCCGCGGTGCTGCAAGCTGTGCAAACCGAAGTAAGTCAACTGGCTGGCATTGTCGTCTCCCCAAATGCCGAATACGCCACATTCTTCGTTTAAGCTTTTTGTTTCAGCAAGCATGGAATAGCCTCCTCCCATTTCGTTTGTACTTCTTTCACGTCTAAAGTGATTGTTTCGTTCTCGGCAGCGATTTTTGCGACAGCGTCAGCAGTCACTGTTCCGATTTGTGCAGCAGCTGATCCGAAGATCGCTTCCACAGCGGCAACATTTTCAGGTTTCACGGTCAGGATGAAGCGTGATTGCGTTTCGCTGAACAACAACGTTTTATCCATGTCAACCGTTACGTCAAAACCTAGGCCAGTGTCAAAGACGCTCTCCATCAAGCCGACAGCCAAGCCGCCTTCTGATAGGTCATGCGCGCTTGCGATCAGACCAGCTTTGATTGCTTTCAGGACGTTCGCTTGGTTTTCTTTTTCGACAGCCAAGTCAAAGTCCATCAATTTCCCTTCGATTTTGCCCAATTCCATTTTTTGCAGTTCGGACCCGTTGAAGTCCGCTTTTGTAGCGCCGATCAGGACAATACGGTCGCCGGCAGTCTTGAAAGCTTGCGTTGTGATGTGCGCAAGATCCTCGATCAAGCCGACCATACCGATCATCGGTGTCGGATAAACGGCAACGCCGTCGGTTTCATTGTAAAGGGAAACGTTTCCTGAGATGACAGGCGTATCCAATTGGCGGCAAGCTTCAGAGATACCGTCTGCGGAAGTGCTTAATTCCCAGAAAATTTCTGGCTTATCAGGATTTCCGTAGTTCAAGCAGTCTGTGATCGCCAATGGTTTTCCGCCGCTGGCAACGATGTTGCGGGCAGCTTCAGCGACAGCGATCTGTCCGCCGATTTCTGGATTCAAATACAGGTAACGGCCGTTGCAGTCCGTTGTCATTGCGATCGCTTTTTTGGTGCCGCGGACGCGGACGACTGCAGCATCGCTTCCTGGGCCTACGACCGTGCTGGTGCGGACCATGGAATCATATGTATCATAGACGCTCTTCTTGGAAGCCAGCGTCGCTTGTTGCAATAAAGCCACTAATGTATCCTGCGCTGATGTGAAGACAGGTTTGTAGTCTTCCATAGCTGCGAATTCAGCGATGCGGGCAGGCACTGCAGTCGGTTTGTAGTAGACCGGTGCATCTTCAGCCAAAGCATCAACCGGAAGTTCAGCCACCACTTTGCCTGCATGGGATAGACGATACATGCCATCATCGGTAACTTCACCGATCACGACTGCATCCAATTCATATTTTTTGAACAGGTCGACGATGCGTTGCTCTTCGCCCTTCTTGATGCACAACAGCATACGCTCCTGCGACTCGGAAAGCATCATTTCGTAAGGTGTCATTTCTGTTTCGCGCTGCGGAACGTCATCAAGGTTCAACAGCAAGCCGCTGCCTGCTTTTGAAGCCATTTCCGAGCTGGAAGAGACCAAACCGGCAGCACCCATATCCTGGATACCGATCAAAGCGTCGGAGTAGTCATAAATGCATTCCAAACAAGCTTCCATCAATAATTTTTCCATGAATGGGTCGCCTACTTGGACAGCCGAACGTTGCGCTTCTTCCTCTTCCTTGAATTCTTCGGAAGCGAAAGTGGCGCCATGGATACCATCGCGGCCTGTTTTTGCACCCACGTACATGATCGAGTTGCCGACTCCGGCAGCTTGACCTTTTTGCATATCTTTTTGATCGATCAAGCCGACGCACATTGCGTTGACTAACGGATTGCCTCTGTAGCAAGGGTCGAAGACCGTTTCACCGCCGACAGTCGGGATGCCGATACAGTTGCCGTAACCGCTGATGCCGGCAACGACTTCTTCGAAGATGTGTTTCGTACGCTCATTGTCCAATTCGCCGAAACGCAAAGAGTCCAGGATCGCAATTGGGCGTGCGCCCATGCTGAAGATGTCACGGATGATTCCGCCGACACCGGTAGCTGCGCCTTCATAAGGCTCGATAGCTGATGGGTGGTTGTGGCTTTCCGCTTTGAAAACGACAGCTTGGCCGTCGCCGATATCCACGATACCAGCGCCTTCACCAGGTCCTTGCAATACTTGCGGGCCGGTAGTAGGGAATTTTCTCAGGACTGGTTTTGAATTTTTATAAGAACAGTGTTCGCTCCACATAACGGCAAACAGGCCAGCTTCAGTATAATTCGGCAAACGATGCAAAATTTTATCGCAGATTGTGCCGTACTCTTCGTCTGTCAGACCCCATTCACGATAAATTTTGGATTCTTTTACTTGTTCTGGCGTTGGTTCTAAAAATGCCATTATTTGTTCAGCTCCTTCTTATAATTTTCAACCATGGATTGGAACAGGCGCAGGCCGTCCGCTGATCCCAGTAAAGCTTCGACAGCACGCTCCGGGTGAGGCATCATGCCTAGGACGTTGCCTTTTTTGTTGATGATGCCGGCGATGTCTTCGATGCTGCCGTTCGGGTTGCCGTTGGCATAAGTGAATACGATTTGGTTGTTGGCTTTCAGGTCCGCCAAAGTCTCTGCATCGCAGAAGTAGTTTCCTTCACCATGTGCGATCGGAACAGAGATGATTTCTCCTTCTTTATAGAGGGAAGTGAATTGCGTATCGGCATTCACGACTTTCAGATCCTGCGGTTTGCAGACGAACTTCAAAGTATCATTGCGGCGCAAAGCACCAGGCAATAAGCCGGCTTCAGCCAAAATCTGGAATCCGTTGCAAGTGCCGAATACTGGCTTGCCTTCTTCAGCGAAACGGACAACTTCGCTCATGATGTTTGCAAAGCGGGCAATCGCACCTGTACGCAAGTAGTCGCCATAAGTGAATCCGCCGGGCAATAGGACAGCATCGAAACCTTCAAGGCTTGTTTCATAATGTTGCACATACTCTGCATCTTCTCCAAGAATATCTTTAATGGCTGCATACATATCTAAATCACAGTTAGATCCAGGAAAAACGATGACAGCGAATTTCATTAAGCTTCAACCTCCTGGATTTCATAACGGTAAGTTTCCATAACCACGTTTGCAAGCAACTTGTCGCAGATCTCTTCGATGACTTGTTCAACGTTCTCTTCATCTTTGGAGACTTGGATTTCAAAATATTTTCCGATGCGGATATCTTCGATTGTTGGGTAGCCCATACGGTGGACGGCACCCTTCACGGCTTCCCCTTGCGGATCCAATACTGAGTCTTTATACGTTACATACACGGTTACTTTATACATGTCCAAATTCCTCGCTTTTGTTTTTTTATTTTTTTGTTTTTTGTTTATTCGTTAGTTGCATTCGGATGGCTTACATTTTGTTCAGGCGGTCCAGCACTTCCACGTAGACAGGGATCAGATCTCCCAAGTCACGGCGGTAGATGTCTTTATCCAAGTGTTCGTTCGTTTCGATATCCCAAAGGCGGCATGTATCAGGTGAGATTTCATCAGCCAGGATGATTTCTCCCTCAGCAGTCTTGCCGAATTCGATTTTGAAATCGATCAGGCGGATGCCGATTGCTTTGAACATCTCGATCAAGGCTGCATTGATCTTCAACGCTTGCTTCTTGATTTCCGCAACTTCTTCTTCAGTTGCCGCTCCCAGAACTTGTACATGGGCATCATTGATGAAAGGATCGTTGAGCGCGTCGTCTTTGTAGTAGAACTCCAAAACAGGGAACGGCAAGTCGATGCCTTCCTCCATGCCGAAGCGTTTCGCGAAGCTTCCTGCGGATACATTACGGACAACCACTTCCAATGGGAACATATTGACTCTTTTTACTGATTGTTCGGTTTCTGATAGTTCTTGGATGTAATGGCTCGCGATACCCTTTTCAGCCAGATACTCGAAGATGCGGCCGGTGATCTGGTTGTTGAGTCTGCCTTTGCCCTCGATAGTGTCCTTCTTTACGCCGTTTAATGCGGTAGCCTGATTTAGGTATTCTGCCCAAAGGACATTCTCCTGATCTGTAGCGTACATCTTTTTAGCTTTCCCAGTATAAAGCAATTCTTTTCTTTCCATCGTTCCCGTCCCTTTCTAAATCCGAACATTAATTTGTATAACTACCTGATTCATTCGTTTATATTGTATCATCTGCCACCCGCTTGTCAATGGAATTTTCATGAAAATTGAAATAAATTCCGGTTTTTCTTCACTGTTTTCAAGGCATCCGGTGTACAGAAAAAGGCCGGAACCGTAGTCCCAGCCTTTCCATCAGTCGCCTAATCCGAGTCTTTCGAATACTTCGTCGACGTGACTCAAGTGATAGTTATAGTTGAAGGCATCAGCGATGTCTTCTTTCGTTAATTTTGCCATAATGGCTTCATCCGCTTCCACCAGTGGACGGAAATCGGTCTGATTATCCCATGAAAGGGCAGTCTTCGGCTGTACCAAGTCATAAGCTTCTTCACGGCTCATGCCTTTGTCGATCAATTTCAACAGAACGCGTTGGCTATAGATCAAGCCGAAAGTTGCATTCATGTTGCGGAGCATATTCTCAGGGAACACGGTCAAGTTCTTGATGATGTTCGCAAAACGGTTCAATTGGTAGTTCAACAATGTCGTTGCGTCCGGAAGGATGATCCGTTCCGCTGAAGAGTGGGAAATATCGCGTTCATGCCATAAGCCCACATTCTCGTAAGCAGTGACCATGTATCCGCGGATGACGCGGGCAAGGCCTACCATATTTTCGGAACCGATCGGATTGCGTTTGTGCGGCATAGCCGAAGAACCTTTTTGGCCCTTCGCGAAGAATTCTTCCACTTCACGGGTTTCCGATTTCTGCAATCCACGGATTTCTGTAGCGAAGCGCTCGATGCTTGTCGCAATCAAAGCGATCGTTGCCATATATTCGGCATGCAGATCACGCGGCAGAACCTGTGTCGAAATTTCTTGCGGTCTTGTGCCTAATTTTTCGCAGACGTACTCCTCGACGAATGGCGGGATGTTTGCGAAAGTACCAACAGCCCCGCTGATTTTTCCGGCTTCAACGCCTTTAGCCGCATGTTCAAAACGCTCGATGTTGCGTTTCATTTCCGAATACATAGTAGCCAGTTTCAGTCCGAATGTCGTAGGTTCCGCATGTACACCATGCGTACGGCCCATGCAGACAGTCTTTTTGTGTTCTTTCGCTTTTTCGCCGATGATTTCCAGCATGTTCTGCAGATCCTTGCGCAGGATATCATTGGCTTGTTTCAATTGGTAACCGTAGGCAGTATCGACCACATCGGTACTCGTAAGGCCATAGTGGACCCATTTTCTTTCTTCTCCCAAAGATTCGGAAACGGCGCGTGTGAACGCCACTACGTCATGTCTGGTCTCTTTTTCGATTTCAAGGATACGATCGATGTCAAATGTCGCATTCGCGCGGATTTTAGCAACGTCTTCCGCAGGAATTTCGCCTAGGGCAGCCCAAGCTTCATCAGCCAGGATTTCTACCTCCAACCAGCATTTGTAACGATTGTATTCGGACCAAACTTCAGCCATCTCAGGGCGTGTATAACGTGTAATCATTTTAAATTGTTCCTCCGTTCCAGATTTGGGTATTGTCTATTTCTGTTAAGGTTGCTTCTTGATCATCCGTCAAAATGGTGATATGTCCCATTTTTCTGTCTGTGCGTGATTCCGCTTTACCGTAGTAATGGAAAAACCAATCCGCTTTTTCTTCCCGCAGCGCGATTGTCCCTTCCATATGCTGTCCCAGGATATTGACCATGATGGCAGGCGACAATTGCCGCGCTGTCGGCATCGGCAATCCGGCGACTGCTTGGATATGGGCATCAAATTGGGAAACGTTCATTGCTTCGATTGTGTAATGGCCCGAATTATGCGGACGCGGCGCCAACTCATTGATGAAGATCGTGTCATCCGCTGCCAGGAACATTTCGATGCCAAGCGTACCCACCAATTGAAGCGCATCGGCAATCTGGTGGGCCGCTTTGTTTGCTTTTTCGGCTACCGCAGCTGTGACGCGGGCCGGCACGATCGATTCGTGCAGAATATTATTGATGTGGATATTTTCGGAAACCGGGAATACTGTAGCTTCGCCTTTTTGGTTGCGTACGATCATGACCGAAAGCTCTTTGGTGAAAGGAACCCAAGCCTCCAAAACGCAGATGCTGTCCGCCGCCAGCTTCATGGCTTCTTCTTTATCCGCTTCCGATTTCAGGACAACCTGCCCCTTACCATCATACCCGAAACGGGTCGTTTTTAAAACACTCGGATAGCCGATTTTGGCGATGGCCGCATCCAGTTGTTCCGCATTTTCAACTACTGCGAATTGCGCAATCGATACCCCGGCGGATTGAAGGAATTCCTTCTCCTTTATGCGGTCTTGCGTAATCGTCAAAATTCCGCTGCCTTGCGGAATGCTGGACAGTGTTTCCACTTCCTGCAGCGCTGCCGCATCGATGTTCTCAAATTCGAATGTCACGACATCGGATTTTTCGGCCAATTCACGCAAAGCCAACGCGTCAGCGTATGCCGCCTGGATGTGCCAATCCGCTACTTGGGCTGCCGGGCAATTTTCGCCCGGATCCAAAATCCCGACGGTGAATCCCATCCGCTTTGCGGACTGTGCCAGCATGCGCCCCAATTGTCCCCCGCCGATGATGCCGATTACGTCATTTGGTTTCAGTACTTTATACAAGGTCTTCACTGCTTTCCAATACTTTTTGTTTTAAATCTTCGCGTCTCTTTTCCAATTGATCGGCCAAATCTTGATTTTCGATCGAAAGGATTTGCACCGCAAGCAGACCGGCATTGATTGCCCCTGCTTTGCCGATGGCTACCGTCGCAACCGGAACACCGCCGGGCATCTGGACGATGGACAACAAAGAATCCATGCCGCTCAATGCGCGCGATTGGACTGGAACACCGATGACCGGAAGCGTCGTTTTCGCAGCGATCATACCCGGAAGGTGCGCTGCGCCGCCTGCGCCGGCAATGATGACTTTCGTTCCCGCAGCCCGTGCTTGTTCAGCAAAGGTGAACATCAGATCCGGTGTCCGGTGAGCCGAAACGACCTTCTTTTCATAAGCGATTCCGAATTCATCCAGTATCAAGCAAGCTTCTTTCATAGTTTCCCAGTCAGAAGTACTACCCATTACGACAGAAACAATCGTATTCATCCATTTTTCCCCCATTATCAATTTTTCATTTTTAATATAGCACATCATCTCTCATTATTCCAAACGTTTTTGGTAACAATTGGTGTTTTCGTTCGGAAATAATCTGTTTTGATTCAAATCCGGAGAACCGACGCCTGCATTTCGCATCAAAAAAACGCCTGCTTTTTTATTCAAAAATCAACTCTTTTTCACCATAAATGGCAATAATATGATAAAATTACGATGTGCAAACCCTTCCAAAATAAAAATATACTGATTTTCTTTTTATTTCTGTTCTTATCCTATAGAATAAAATGGAATAATATTATTAAACATGATTTTTTCAACTTACTTATTTAATTTCCAACAAACCCATCTGCTCACAGGAGGAACGATGATTATGAATAAATTCTTCGATATCTATATGGATTTGAGAAAAAAAATTGAGCATGCGGAATTCGAAACCGGATCTTTGTTGCCGAGCGAAAAGACGCTATCGGACCATTACAAGGTTTCACGGGAAACGATCAGAAAGGCTTTGGCGCTTTTGCTGGAAGGTGGCTACATTCAGAAGAAGCAGGGCAAAGGTTCCATCGTGCTGGACATCAGACGGTTCAATTTCCCTGTTTCCGGACTGACCAGCTTCAAAGAGCTGCAGGATTCCCAACAAATCCCGAATGAAACGATCGTCATCAAGAATAAGCTCGAGACCATTCCGGAATTCCTTGCCGAAGATCTGAAAGTCGATCCCGACCGAGAAGTGATTTCCCTTATCCGGCTGCGCAAGATTGCCGGGGAAGTCGTCATCATGGATAAAGACTACCTCTTCCATGACATCATCGAGCAAATCCCTTCCGAAGCTGCCGAAAATTCCATCTACGCGTACTTGGAGAATGAATTGGGCCTGAATATCGCTTATGCCAAAAAGGAATTCGTCGTAGAGGCAGCTACACGGGAAGATCACAAGCTGATGGATCTGAAGGATGACACACACGTCGTCGTCGTCAAGAGTGAAGTCTATCTGGAAGACACCCGTCTGTTCCAATATACCGAGTCGCGCCATCGTCTGGATCGTTTCCGTTTCGTCGAATTCGCCCGCAGAAAACACAGCCTATAAAAGAAATTTAGGAAATCTGGCCTCGCAACGTTCCCTACGGTCACCTTATACTGGGACTCTAAGGGGATGACCCCCTAAGAGTCCCATGCAAATGAGCATCGCAGAGCGCAATTGCTGAGAGACTTCCTGCGTCAGCAGGTTAGACGAACAGTATGTCTTGGCTCGTAGAGACAAGAGGTTCCTTTATCTAATTTCCGAGAGGCAGGCTTGGACCGCTAGCCATCATTTTAGATGCATGAAACATTTTGCAAACCTGTACAACACCTATGGTGATGCACTTTTCAATTAATAACATGCTACAAATAGTAAAAAAGATGAAGCCAAGCCGGCTTCATCTTTTTTTGCTTATGTAAGGGCTGGTCACTCGTTGACATTCGTATAATCAACGGTGAAATAGGCACCCTCGGCCATCAATATATGTCCTGATTCATATGGGTTTCCCGCCACAGTAAGGTAGACTTCCTGCACGCCGTAATATTCCCCGATTGTATTGACGACACCTTGCAAAATCAGTGATTCCGCCGATGTCCCGGCATTCATCTCAGAAACGAATTCCTGCGAGAAGTCCACATAGACACGCCCATCGTCACTCAAGGACAAGCTGTTGATGGAGACATTCGGTCCGATCAGACTTCCCCCTGGCGCATCCGGCACGTTCTTCAGCGCCTCCGCCAAAATGGTGCGGGTAACGTCATTGGTTGCATAGGATAAGGCAATACTTGTTGCATCCAATCCCATCAGTTCGCTGTCCGGATAAAAGACGCGCAACTGTTGCGTTTCCGGAACGTTCTCGTTGCGTGCTTCCAGACTGGAAGAGACAACCATGTCATCCCCAAGATCCGTCACCCGTTTCACCAAGCCCATGTCCTTTACGTAGTAATCCTTGGTAGTGGAAGCTTCATAAGTCGTCGTCACTTCAAGCGCTTCAAAATTGCCCATCGGTGTTTCGATCTGTGCAGTCAGATTCGTGATTTCGGAAGGGACTCCGCTCGCATTCATCCAACTGTTGCCGACTTCCAAAGGCTCCTTCAACAGAATATCCAACTGGTTTGCCGCATCACCGCTTGCTGTTTTTTCAAGCATGTTTTCCCTGAAGTAGGTTTCCGGACGCGTGAATACTTCTCTGAGTTCCCCGTCAGCCAGTTCCAATACCGTCACGATCTGAGTGCCGCCGTTGTTGGAAGTAATCTGCATCCGGTTGCCTTCGATGTATTGCGGATAGACCGTGAAGGAAGCGTACTCGTTCCCTTCACCCAAATATTTTGTGAATACGGATGCGCTGAATGGATAATAAGCCTCGATTGTCGTTGCATCTGCAGGTTCCGAAGAGGATGAGGAAGCCGATCCGCTGTCTGAAGAACTGGATACGGAAGAGGACACACTGCTGACAGCCGAAGAATCGGATGAGGCATCGGATCCTCCAAAGAGGCTGCAAGAAGCTAATAGGGGTACCAACAACGCTATCATCAGATTCGAAACTTTCTTTCTCATGTTTTTTCCCACCTTCTGCCTTAGTTGTCTTCATTATATCACAACCGCTTTCTAAGGCATTGCCCTAACTATCGCTGCAACGCACGAATGCTGTGGCACTAAGCAACTCCTTTCAAGTATAATTAAGCCAGCACGAAACTAAAAGAAACATTTCACAATTTAAAATAGAGGTGGAAAACTTATGAAAGAAATCAGTTTGAACGATACAGTCTACAACCTGGTGAAGCAATACCCTGAAATCAGGGAAATCATCATCAGTCTGGGCTTCGAACCATTGCGCAGCGACAAGATGCTGAATACCGCCGGCCGAATCATGACCATCGGGAAGGCTCTCAAACGCAACGACGTGCCGGAGGAGGCATTCGTCGAAACGCTCGCAAAAAACGGCTTCAGCGTGAAGGAATTGGCGCCGTCACCGGCAGCAGTTACTCCAAGCGAACCGGCAGAGCCCGCCGCTCCAACCGGCGGAATTGCCCGTATGGGTTCAGCGGAATTCCAGGAGCGCCAGGACATCCTGCAGAGCCTCATCCTGCGCTTGCATAAAGGAGAGGATTGGGATGCGGTGCAAGCCGACTTCAAGAAGCATTTCACGGGCGTCAGCGCCTATGAGATTTCCGTCATGGAGCAAGGCTTGATGGGCAAAGGGATAGATGCCGAAGACATCCAACGCCTCTGCAACGTGCATGCATCGCTCTTCGGCGGATCCATCGAAGCGGTCTACACCACTTCAGCGGAACAGCAGCATGCCGGGCATCCGATCCAAGTTATGAAACTCGAAAATTTGGCCATCGAAAACACGCTGGAAAAGGTCAGCAAATTACTGGCCGTCTACCTTGAAACGCAGGAACCGACCCTGAAGGCAGGCATCCAGAAACAATTGGCGCTGCTCGGCGAATTCGACAAGCATTATGCCCGCAAAGAATACGCCATTTTCCCGATTATGGAGAACAAAGGCATCACAGCCCCGCCAAAAGTCATGTGGGGTGTCGATGACGATATCCGCGCCATGTATAAGGACTTCAAAACCCTTCTGCAAAACGAGGACTTTGCCGCGATTCCCAAAGCATTCTCCGACCTGAAATACGAAATGACGGAGATGATTACGAAGGAAGAAGACATCCTCCTGCCGATGATCATCGACATCTTCAATGAGGACCACTGGCTGCAGATAGCCAAGGAGTCCGAAGAGATCGGCTACTGCATCGTCAAACCGGAAGCAAAATGGGTGCCGGATCGTTCCATTCCCGAGGATGTTTCACATGAAACACTGACGACTGAAGCGAATCCTTACATTAATTTCCAAACCGGGCACCTGACGCCGCATCAATTGGAAAAGATGCTGAACAACATCCCTTTGGAATTGACTTTTGTGGATGCCGACAACATCGTGCGCTACTACAATGACAACGGCGAAGAAAAATTCTTCAAGCGCACCAGCAGCGCAATCGGCCGCGACGTCATGAACTGTCATCCGCCGAAGAGCCTGCCGATCGTCACGAAACTGCTCGCCGACCTGAAATCGGGCGCGAAAGAAAGCGAATCGATGTGGTTCCGCGCGATGGGCAAATTCATCATGGTCACCTACCGCGCCGTCAGGGATGACGACGGCAGCTATATGGGAACCCTTGAATATGTCCAGGACATCCAACCGATCATCGATCTTGACGGCGAAAAGCGGACACTGTCCTAAACCGCCGTTCCGGAAATGTCTACCAAAAATAAACAAATGCACGCTGTCCCTTTTTGGGGCAACGTGCATTTGTTTCGT
The DNA here is from genome assembly GCF_963666195.1 of Trichococcus shcherbakoviae. NCBI lineage: Bacteria > Bacillati > Bacillota > Bacilli > Lactobacillales > Carnobacteriaceae > Trichococcus > Trichococcus shcherbakoviae. Next base: position 1,656,130 of record NZ_OY762653.1, on the reverse strand, counting down.
CATCACGTAACTTGCTGTTTATTTTATTATCCTGAAAGCGATGGTTTCGTACGGCTTCAGCGTGAAGGACGACGCAAGCTGTCTCTCCCCGTAGTTGCCGGCCAGGAAACTGCTGGCCTTATTTGCCCATTCTTCCGGTACGCTGATCGTGTACTCGCCGGCATAAAAATGGTTCAGGACAAGCACTTTTTCCTCCCCGTTCTCCCGGATATAGGCGAACACTTCGGGGTCATCCAACAGGATACCCTCGTAGGAACCGTCCACAATGACCGGATGCTCTTTACGGATACGGATCAACTCCTGGTAGTAACGGAAAATTTTGCCCTCAGCGAGTTCTTTTTCGACATTCACTTCCGGATAATTGGCCGCCACCTGCAGCCAAGGTTCTCCTGTCGTAAAGCCGGCGTGCGGGCTGCTGTCCCATTGCATCGGCGTCCGGCTGTTGTCGCGGGATTTTTGTTTGATGATGCGCATGGCCTCCGGATGCGTCAACCCGGCAAGTTTCAGATCGCGGTAGGCATTGTGCGACTCGATATCCCGATAAACGCTGATGTCGTCATAATCCGGATTCGTCATGCCGATTTCCTCGCCCTGGTAGATGTAAGGCGTGCCCCTCAGCAGATGGATCGTTTGCGCCAGCATAGAAGCTGTTTCGAAAGGATAACGGATCGGATCGCCGAATCGGCTGTTGGCGCGCGGCTGATCATGATTGTTCCAGAACAATGCGTTCCAGCCGTTCCCATCCGACATCCCTGCCTGCCACTCATTCAGAATCCGCTTCAGTTCAAGAAAATCGAACGGGTGATCCGTCCATTTTTCACCATCCTTGTAGTCGACCTTCAGATGGTGGAAGCTGAAGATCATCGACAATTCGTTCCTGTCCGGATTCGAATAAAGGATTCCGTTTTCGACAGTGGTCGAAGACATCTCACCGACCGTGATTATGTCCTCCAGCGTACCGAACGATGCCTGATTCAGCTCGTGGATATAGTCATGGACGATCGGACGATCCGTATAGAGGCTCTTCTCATTGCTTCCTTGGCTGTCCACCAACGCGACATCCTTGCCGATGAGGTTCAATACATCGAATCGGAAGCCTTTGATTCCCTTTTCCAGCCAGAAATTGACGACTTCCTGCAGTTCCTCGCGCACTTTCGGGTTGCGCCAGTTCAGATCCGCTTGCGTGACATCAAAGAGATGCAGATAGTACTTGCCGGTGTCTCCGAAAGGTGCCCACGCCTCCCCGCCGAATTTCGAACCCCAATTGGTCGGCAGGCTGCCGTCTTCTTTCGGATCGCGGATGATGTAATAATCCTGGTACGCTTCGTCACCGGCCAATGCTTTCTGGAACCACTCGTGCGTGGTCGAGGTATGGTTGAACACCATGTCGAACATGATTTCGATGCCATGCTGCTTCAGCTTCCGGATCAGTTCTTCAAAGTCTGCCATCGTGCCGAAAACAGGATCGATGGCATAATAATCAGTGATATCGTATCCATTGTCCATTTGCGGGGATACGAAAATCGGATTCATCCAGATCATATCGATGCCCAGTTCCGCCAAATATGGCACTTTGCTGATGATCCCTTGGAGATCACCGATGCCGTTTCCATCGGAATCCTTGAATGATTTTGGATAAAGCTGATAGATCACTTTTTTTTGAAAGTCTTTCATTGTAAAACCTCCTGTCTTCTCACTATGACTGAAGGCAAAAAGCTTCACTAACAGCTTTTTGCCTCCAGTAATTCACTTTTTATTTTTGCGTTTGGATAACCGGTGCGTCCTCGACTTCGCCTTTGGGAACGAAAAGTTGTTTCTTTTCGAACACAATCGTCAACAGGAACGGCACGACGATCGCGATGGCCATACATACGATGAACATCGCCATCGAATCGGTCTGGATGCTCAAGAAACCTGGAATCCCACCTACTCCGATACTGTTCGCCATGACGTTGAAGGTCGTAGCCACCAATCCGGCGATTCCGGATCCGATCATTGCTGCAACGAACGGATAGATGTATTTGATGTTGATCCCGAACATGGCTGGTTCGGTTACGCCCAAGTAGCAGGAGATGGCGGCCGGTATGGAAACCTGTTCCTCTTTTTCATTTCCCCTGTGCAGGAAGATGATTGCCAGTACGGCCGAGCCTTGTGCGATATTCGAAAGAGCGATCATCGGCCACAGGTTCGTGCCGCCGAAATCAGCGATCAGCTGCAGGTCGATGGCATTGGACATATGATGAAGCCCCGTGATGACAAGCGGCGAATAGAGCGTACCGAAGAACAGACCGAACAGCCATCTGAAGTCCCCTGTCAATCCGGCATAGACGACTTCGGAAACCCATTGTCCGATCGTCCAACCGATAGGCCCCAACACTGTATGCGCGATGATGACAGTAGGAACCAAGGCCAATAACGGAACCACAATCATCGAAATGTACTGCGGAACCCATTTACGCAGCCAGATCTCCAAGTAGGCCAACACAAACCCAGCCAACATGGCCGGAATGACTTGCGCTTGATAACCGATCTTGTTGATCGTGAAAGCACCGAAATCCCAGAATGGAATTTCTTGCGCGCCAGCGACACCATAGGCATTCAATAATTGCGGTGATACCAATGTGATCCCTAGAACAATACCCAGAATTTGCGTAGTGCCCATCTTTTTCGTGATGCTCCAAGTGATGCCGACTGGCAAGAAGTGGAAAATGGCTTCACCGATCAACCAAAGGAAATCATTGACGCCTGTCCAGAACTGAGAATTGGAAACGATTGTGCCATTGGCGAAATTGATCCCTTCAAGCACGTTGCGGAACCCGAGGATAAGACCCCCCACTACGATTGCCGGAATCAGCGGTGTAAAGATTTCCGCCAGAACAGCCATGGCACGCTGCACGACATTCTGATTCTGCTTGGCTGCTGCTTTTGCCTCATCTTTTGAGACACCCTCTTTGCCGGATACCTTCGCAAACTCGTTATAAAATTGTGGCACTTCATTACCGATGATGACCTGAAATTGTCCTGCTTGGGTGAAGGTTCCTTTTACTGCGGGTATGTCTTCGATCTTCTTGATGTTGGCGGCAGCCGGATCATTCAGAACGAAACGCATCCGAGTGGCACAGTGACTGACTGCAGAAATATTATCGGGTCCACCGATATATTCCAGCAAATCCTTTGCATCTTTGTTGAAATCTACCATTTTTTCTCCTCCTAAACTTGTATATACATGTTCCTGACATTTCTATTCTACCTCGAAATATTTTATAATGCAAACGTTTTCCACCCGCTGCGCTTTTACTTGTATAGACAAGTTGTCAATTTCCCGCATTTTATAAAGCGTTAATAAGCTGGACAACACAATCAAAAAAAAAAAACGGCTACAGGATCGGATGGCCCATTCCCTTGCCGTTTCTCTTGATTATGCCAAGCCGATCATATCCCTTGCTTCACTTTCACCAACGTACGCCCGTGCATCTTTCCGTCCATGATCTTCCTGAAAGCTGCCGGCAAATCTTCCAATGCGATTTCCTGTTCGGCCAGCAACTCCAGATTTTCCGGCTTCAGATTGCTTGCCATCCGCTCCCAAAGCTTGATTCGTTCAGCGTACGGATGGTTCACTGAATCGATTCCAACAAGTTTGACGCCCCTCAGGATGAACGGCAGTACGGTCGCCTCGAATGCGATTCCGCCGGCATTTCCGCTCAAAGCCAGACAGCCGCCGTAGTGCAGCTGCGCCAGCAAATCAGGCAGCATCGGACCGCCGACCGGATCGACGATCGCCGCCCAACGCTGCTGCGCCAATGGCCGCTTCTTCTCCAGCGCCACTTCTTCAGGATGAAGAACCGCTTCAGCACCCAGTCCCTTCAGGTAATCCATACAGTCCGCTTTTTTGCGGGACATAGCTTCGACCGTATACCCTAGACGCTTCAACATAGCGATCGCCATCCCGCCGACACCGCCGGAAGCCCCAGTCACCAAAACAGTACCCGTTTGAGGCTGGATGCCTTGTTTATCCAAAGCATCCACTGATTCCGCCGCTGTGTAACCGGCCGTTCCGATGATCATTGCTTCCCTTAAACTCAATCCTTCCGGCAACGGAACGACCCAGGCTGCTGGGACCCGGGCATATTGACTGAATCCGCCGAAATGATTCACCCCTAAACCGTAGCCAGTCAAGATTACCTCATCCCCTGCCCCGAAAGCTGGATCGAGCGATTCCACGACCACGCCGCTCAGATCGATCCCCAAAATCATGGGATAATTGCGGATGACCCCGCTTTTCGGATTGGTTCCGGCCAGTCCGTCCTTGTAGTTGACGCTCGAATAATGCACTTCGATCAGCACCTCCCCTTCAGGCAAGTCCTCTTTATTGAATGTTCTGACCGTCGTTTCCACTTTCGCATCTATATTTTCCGCCCATAAAGCCTTGAACTCTTCCATACTACCCCTCGTTTCCGTTTGTATTATCTTCAGTTTAGTCCATCTTCCCATAATTTGCGACCTCTGCTGAATGCTAGGCAGCAAGAAAAGCGGCAAGACAAAAAAAACTTCACCGGGAATCGAGCTGATCCCTGGTGAAGTTTTTTGGATGTACACTTATTCCGCTATCTCAACAACCAAATAACGATGCGGCTCTTTGCCCTCGGAATGGGTTTTGATGCGTTTATTCTGGCTCAAACGCGCATGGATCTGTTTTCTTTCAAAAGCAGGCAGCGGCTCAAGGAAAACGGGCTGTTTCGTTTTGATGACGCGTTCCGCAGTACGATCGGCGATGCTTTCCAATACGGCAGCTCTGCGCTCACGGTAGTCACCGACATTAACGATTACGGACAAGCGGCGACGCACATAGCGTTGCACCAGCGCTTGCGCCAATATCTGGAGAGCATTGACGATTTTTCCGAATTTGCCGATCAATAAGCCTGGCTTTTCGCTTTCCATTTGGAAAATCAGCATATTGTTCTTCTCTTCGACCGTTACGATCGCAGGCGCCCCATATGCTTCAGATACCGAAGTAAGATACTCGGTCACTGCGGCAATCGCTTCATCGCGACCGGATTCTTCATCATAATCTTCATATTCTTCGGCTTCTTCATCCTCATCGGAAGAAATCACTGTATCGATTTCAGGTTGATCAGCCAATATCTTTTCCGCAGTTTCCGGATAATCCTCTTCAAGATCTTCTACGATATCTTCGACTGTCTCTTCGATTTCAGCTAACTGGATATCGCCTGCTTCATCAAAGTCCCTGATTTCTTTGAGCGTGATTTCCACGACTGCCTCTTTTTGTCCGAATCCAAAAATCCCTTTTTTACCTTCAGAGATTACGACGATATCGGCTTCATGGCTGTCTACGCCCAACAAATCCAGACCTTTGCGAATCGCTTTATCAACGGTCGTATCTTTCGCAATTACTTTATCCATAATAGAATGTCATCCTTTCCTACTTCAAAGTATAACTAGTTTTTCTTTTTCTTTTTAGGATTTTGAGCTTTCTTCAATGCTTTTTCGCGCGCTTTTGTTTCTGCTTCCGCTTGTTCGCGCTCGCGGATGGCCTTGTATGGGTTGTTCAGCATCAGCGTCTGCCCGACTGAGAAGGCATTACTTGCTACCCAATACAATGACAAGGCGCTCGGGAAGTTGATACCCATCATCAAAATCATGATCGGCATCGTGTACGTCATCGATTTGGTCGCGGGATTCGCATCCGTCTGTGACATCATCGTCAACTTGCTTGTAGCATAAGTCAGGATGGCGGCCACTACCGGCAAAATGAAGAATGGATCGCGTTCTCCTAAGTTCATCCATAGGAAGCTGCCGCTCTTCAAAATTTCAGTCCGGCTGATTGCTTGGTACAACGCCATCAGGACAGGCATCTGAACCAAAACAGGCAGGCAGCCCATATAAGGATTCACATCGTTATCGGCATACAGTTTGGAAACTTCTTTCTGCAGATGTTCCTGCGTTTCCCGATCTTTAGAGGCATATTTCGCCTGCAGCGCTTTTATCTGCGGTTGAACAGCCGACATTTTTTTCGTGCTCTTCGTCTGGAAATGATTGAGCGGCAACAGGATAACCCGGATGATGATCGTAAAGGCAATGATTCCCAGACCATAATTACTGAAAAATAGATTGGACAACCACACGATCATGTTGGAAAAATTAAAGACAACATAACGGTCCCAAAAACCGGTGCTATCCGAGGTGATAGGCTCTGTCCCACATGCTGATAGAACCATCATAACAGCAAATAAGCTGAGTGTAAAAAGTAATCGCTTACGCTTTGACAAGAGAACTCCTCCTTAATAGGAATAATATAGTTTATTTTTTTTTCAAAAGGTTGGAAAGCTTAAGGACATGGGTCAGACTCTTTTTGACCTCCGCAGCCGACATTTCAGCAACCGGTTTACGCGCGATCACGATGAAGTCAATGTCCTGAACCAAATCTGCCTTCAATTCCGTGAGTGCCTGGCGGATTTTTCTTTTGACGGCATTCCGCACGACGGCATTGCCGATTTTTTTGCCCACGGACAAACCGACCCGAAAATGCGGTTGCCCCTTTTTATCAAGCACATAGATCACGAATTGGCGGTTCGCTTTGGACACACCATTATGAAATACTTTCTGAAATTCTTTTTCTTTCTTAACACGAAAAGATTTCCTCATGTTCTTCCCTCAAATCTGCAATCATAACATGCAAAAAAAATCTCCCCCAAATGGAGAAAAACAGAAAAATTTCTCTCTCCGTTATCATCACAAATATGAACCCACTCCCTAGGCATCTCTGCTGTCGGTTCTGTTGGACACATTTGTCATACTCTCCATTTAAGAAAGACATTTTTGCACTTTTCGAAATACTTAAAAAAAAAGACCACTGAAACGGTCAGTGATCTATGCAGAGATAACTTTTCTGCCTTTAGCGCGTCTTCTTGCTAATACTCTACGGCCGTTTTTTGTGCTCATACGTTTACGGAAACCATGAACGGATTGACGGTGACGTTTTTTAGGTTGGTATGTTCTTTTCATTGATCTTTACACCTCCTGATAAACTATCTTTCAAATAGGTTATATTTCACTGTTTAGACAGTCCATTAACATTATAAAGAGACAGAATGTGACCTGTCAAGTAAAATTGGTTCATTTTATTGAACTCACTGAGATATAATAGCACAAAACATTGAAAGATAAAATACCTTTCTTGAAAAAAAATTATTTCTCATCAAAATAAAATTATCCACAACCTTTTTTTTAATGCACAATGCCACGGGATAACTTCTGCAATCGCCCTGATTGCTCACACCTTCGACCCGGTTTATCCACATTCCTACAGCGTGTGTATTTCTACCGAAACCCCACCCGAAAAACCTGTGGAAAAGTGTATCAAACGTTGTAACAATGCATGTTTTAAAAACATTCCATTCCACAACCGACCGTGGACAACTGCTTCATCAACAAATCTTGTCCACACCCTTCCTGGACCTGTGGACAACTATTTATACACCGGTTAATTGTTTTATTCACAGCTGAAAAGAGTTGTGGAAAACTTTTTGATATAATGCTAAAATAAAAAGGACTCACTAAAAGGAGGTGTCCCATTTGGATGACATCTATTCATTATGGCGTTATCTGCAAGAAAAATTTCAAGAATCACTGTCCAAAGTCAGCTACGATACTTGGATAGACAGCGCAGTCCCGGTCCGACTGACTGATACGAATATCATCATCGAAGTTCCCTCTTCTTTACATAAAGATTATTGGCAAAATAATTTGATGAGCAGAATTGTTGAAGGCATCTACGAATTCAGCGGCAAAGAACTGACTCCCATTTTTATGATCAAGAACGAGGAAATGCCCGATATTGCAAAACCGACCATAAAACGCACCAACAACAATCGTCTCTTCAAGGATGCCCAACTGAACAGCAAGTATACCTTTGACACCTTTGTTATCGGAAAAGGAAACCAGATGGCTCACGCTGCCGCCCTCGTCGTGGCGGAGGAACCCGGCACAATCTACAACCCGCTCTTCTTCTATGGAGGCGTCGGCTTAGGCAAGACCCATTTGATGCACGCCATCGGCCATCAAATGCTGCAACTGCGGCCAACCGCACGGGTAAAATACGTCAGCAGCGAAACGTTCGCCAATGATTTCATCAATTCCATCCAGAATCGGACGCAGGAGCAATTCCGCAATGAATACCGCAGCGTCGACTTATTGATGGTCGATGATATCCAATTTTTTGCCGACAAAGAAGGAACGCAGGAAGAGTTCTTCCATACTTTCAATGCGCTTTACGATGAACGCAAACAAATCGTGCTGACGAGCGATCGCTTGCCGAACGAGATCCCGAAACTGCAGGAACGGCTCGTCTCGCGTTTTGCTTGGGGCTTATCGGTTGATATCACACCGCCCGATCTGGAGACACGCATCGCCATTCTGCGCAAAAAAGCCAACAGCGAACGCTTGGAGATCCCGGATGATACCCTCAGCTACATCGCTGGGCAGATAGATTCCAACATCAGGGAACTGGAAGGCGCGCTCGTACGGGTTCAAGCCTATTCAGCGATACAAGGGACCGACATCACCACCAGTCTGGCAGCGGACGCACTGAAGAGCATCATGCCTTCCGAAAAACCAAAAGCTTTATCCATCTATGCCATCCAGCAAGCGGTAGGAAAATATTATCATGTGACCGTAGAGGAATTGAAAGGCAAGAAGCGCACCAAGGGAATCGTGGTGCCAAGACAAATCGCCATGTACCTTTCCCGAGTGATGACGGACAATTCCTTGCCGAAAATCGGTTCCGAATTCGGCGGCAAGGATCACACGACTGTCATCCACGCGCACGACAAGATTGCCCTTTCCGTAAAAAAAGACCCTGTTCTGCAACGCGAAATCGAGACGATCCAAAACAGTCTGAAAAAATGATCCTCTCGCGCATTGTGGATAAGCCAATAAATAAGACGCCATTTACGAACACGTTATCCACAGGTGGAAAACGATTGGTTTTATCAGCTTATTTCACTTATCCACAGTATAAACAGGCCCTACTACTATTACTAATATTATTTAATTTATATGAATAACCATCGGAGGTCCCTTATTATGAAATTTTCCATTAATCGTCAGGTTTTGATCAAACACTTATCTGACGTACAAAGAGCTATTTCCAGCAGAACGACAATCCCTATTTTGACAGGTGTAAAAATCAGCGCTGATGAAAATGGAATCGTATTGAGCGGAAGCGACTCGGATATTTCCATCGAGACGCTTATCCCTGTGTCGGAAGAGAATAATCAGATCGAAATCCACACACAAGGCGGCATTGTCCTGCCTGCTCGTTTCTTCAGTGAAATCGTCAAAAAATTAGCTGATGAAAAAATCACGATTGAAGTCAAAGATCATTTCCAGACAAACATCACTTCCGCAAAAGCATCTTTCACCATCAACGGAATAGATGTAAACAACTATCCGAATTTCCCGGTCATCGATTCTAATGAAGTCATCACCTTGCCGACTGCTTTATTCAAACAAGTGATCCAGCACACGGTAATCGCAACGTCGACACAGGAAAGCCGTCCGATCTTGACTGGGGTGAACATGACCATCCAAGATGGGAAATTGACAGCTGTCGCTACGGACAGCCATCGTTTAAGTCAGCGCGTCATCTCGATCGCGGCTCCGGACTCACAGCTGGAAAAAACATACAATGTCATCATTCCCGGAAAAAGCTTGGTGGAACTCTCACGGATCGTTGAGAATCAAGCGACCATCGAAATGATGATCACGGAGAACCAAGTCCTTTTCAAAGCCGAAAATGTTTATTTCTACTCGCGCTTGCTGGAAGGCTACTACCCGGATACAAACCGCTTGATTCCAGCCAGCTCCAGCACGCAGATTGTCCTGAATGCCTATGATTTGCTGCAGGCTACCGACCGTGCCTCCCTGCTTTCGCATGAAGGAAAAAACAACGTCGTCAAACTGTCCATCGACGCAAACAAAGTCGAGTTATCAGGAAACTCTCCTGAGGTCGGCAATGTGGAAGAATCCTTGGCTTATGAGTCCGCCAGTGGCGATCCGCTAATCATTTCCTTCAATCCTGATTACATGAAGGATGCGCTGCGCACATTCGGCCAACAGGATGTCCAAGTCAATTTCACTTCTGCTGTACGCCCATTCACAGTCGTGCCGGCAGATCGTGAAGACGATAACGATAATTCGTTCATCCAATTGATCACGCCTGTAAGGACTTATTGATCCGATTGGTAAAATCCAAAAAGCAAGGAGACGATCCGATCGTTTTCTTGCTTTTTGCTTATCCAAAAATGAAAATGCTCGGACCAGCCGTTTTTCCCATAGGAAGAAAGTCTGCATGTGCTGCATTTGTTCGGCTAAAGATAAAATGACTGAAAAACGCGAATTTTAAATTTATAAGCCTATAGGCGCTTTCGTTTACATATAGCTAATTTGTATTGTTTTCGGAAAAAATTGAAATAAGGGCCTTTTTTTTCGCGAAAATTTGAAATTGATCAAAAAAAATAGTATAATAAACATATTAATGAGCGTTGTTGCGTGGATTTTATTTTCCACGCTTATTTTATTGGAAAATAGGTGAATTTCTTGAAAAATATTGTGAATATTGATGCTGAGTTCATTACTCTTGGTCAACTACTGAAACATGTTAATCTGATTTCCAGCGGCGGAATGGCCAAATGGTTCCTTTCAGAATATGTGGTTTACGTAGATAACGAAAAAGAAGACCGCAGAGGCCGCAAATTGTTTCCCGGTACGATGATCGACATCCCGGGTGAAGGCACTTTCTTCATCCAGTCAACAAAATCGGATAAAGAAGAGGCTGAGCAAGACAACAGTGAGTCCGAAGCATGATCCTGAAAGAAGTGACGCTGCAGAATTTTCGGAATTATCCGTCTCTTTCCGTGTCCTTTTCAGATGGCATCAATGTGTTTTTGGGTGAGAATGCGCAAGGCAAAACCAATCTCATGGAAGCAATCTATGCATTGGCTTTGGCAAGGAGTCCGCGCACGTCAAACGAAAAAGAGATGATTCGTTGGCAAGAAGATTCCGCCAAGATAACCGGCAAGATCCAAAAAAGGGTTTCTACCTTCCCTTTGGAAATCATCTTTTCAAAAAAAGGCAAGATTGCCAAAGTCAATCACCTGGAACAAAAAAAACTAAGCCAATACATCGGCCAACTGAACGTCGTGCTGTTCGCCCCGGAAGACCTGAATTTAGTGAAGGGCGCACCCGCCAACCGGAGAAAATTCTTGGATATGGAGCTGGGCCAGATGAACCCGGTCTATCTGCATGATCTTGTGCAATATCAGCGGATACTGAAGCAACGGAATCTTTATCTGAAGCAGTTGGTGACCGGCAAAGCCAAGGATGAAGTCTATTTGGATGTGCTGACTGAGCAATTGGCCATTTTGGGTGCCGATCTGTTGGTCTACCGTCTGCAGTTCATCAAAAAATTGGAAGCTTGGGCCCAACCGCTGCACAAAGAGATTTCTTTGGAGCGGGAAGAATTGACGATCGCCTACAAATCCAATATCGAGTTGTCTGACGAGATGGATAAAGACGCTCTTTTTTTGAAACTGATGGAAGCATTCCGTCAAGGGAAAAGCCGGGAAAGAGATCAGGCGGTCACCCTTTTCGGTCCGCACCGTGATGATCTGATTTTTCAGGTGAACGGGCGCAATGTCCAAAATTATGGCTCTCAAGGGCAGCAAAGAACGACTGTCCTCAGTCTCAAATTGGCGGAGATCGAATGCATGAATGAGGTCCTGGGGGAGTATCCGATCCTGTTGTTGGATGATGTCCTGTCAGAATTGGATGATGAACGCCAGACCCATCTGCTGAAAGCGATCGAGAAGAAGGTCCAGACCTTTTTGACGACAACCAGTTTGGATGGCATAAAAAAGAATAAGATAGACGAACCGACTATCTACCATATAAAAAACGGTGAAGTAGAAATGGAAGGTGTGTAACAGAATGGCAGAAAACGAAATGAACAAAGCGGAACGAGCAAAAGAATATGATGCCAGTCAGATCCAGGTCCTGGAAGGACTGGAAGCAGTCCGCAAACGTCCTGGGATGTACATCGGATCCACCAGTGGCGCAGGTCTGCACCATTTGGTCTGGGAAATCGTGGATAATTCCATCGATGAAGCGCTGGCCGGCTTTGCGACGAAAATTGAAATAATAATCGAAAAAGACAATAGCATAACCGTAACCGATAATGGCCGTGGTATTCCAGTCGATATCCAAGCGACGACTGGCCGCCCCGCTGTAGAAACGGTCTTCACCGTTCTTCATGCAGGCGGAAAATTCGGCGGTGGAGGCTACAAAGTTTCAGGCGGTCTCCATGGTGTTGGTGCGTCCGTCGTGAATGCCTTGTCTTCTGAATTGACCGTAAACGTCTATAAAGACAATAAAATTTATACCCAAACGTTCGTACGCGGGGACATCACATCCGATTTGACCATCACGGGAGATACCGATAAGCATGGTACGGAGGTCCGTTTCCTGCCCGATCCGGAAATTTTCAAGGAAACGACCGTCTTTGAGTTTGAAAAACTGGCTGTCCGTGTCAGGGAATTGGCTTTCTTGAACAAAGGATTGAACATTTCCATCACGGACAGACGTCCAGAAGAACCTGTGGAACAAGACTATTATTACGAAGGCGGAATCAAGAGTTACGTCGAGTTTCTGAACCGCAACAAAAAAGTACTTTTCGAAGAGCCGATTTACATCGAAGGCGAACAGGACGATATCCAAGTTGAAGTTGGCATACAATATACGGATGGCTATCATACAAACTTTCTGAGTTTCGCCAATAATATCCATACCTATGAAGGCGGAACCCACGAATCCGGTGCAAAGACCGCTTTGACCCGTGTCATCAATGACTATGCGAAACGCAATAAGATCATCAAGGAAAATGAAGAGAACCTGAGCGGGGAAGATGTACGTGAAGGCCTTACCCTAGTCCTCTCCATCAAACATCCTGATCCGCAGTTCGAAGGACAAACCAAGACAAAACTGGGTAATTCCGAAGCGCGTACCATCACCGACCGACTCTTTTCAACGTACTTCGATAAATTCCTGATGGAAAACCCGCAAGTCGCCCGTCAGATTGTCGAAAAAGGCATGTTGGCTGCCCGTGCGCGTTTAGCAGCCAAAAGAGCCCGCGAAGTGACCCGCAAAAAGAGCGGATTGGAAATCAGCAACCTGCCGGGTAAACTGGCCGATTGTTCAAGCAAAAATCCAGTGGAATCAGAACTGTTCATCGTCGAAGGGGATTCAGCCGGAGGTTCGGCAAAACAAGGCCGCTCCCGTTTCTTCCAGGCAATCCTGCCGATCCGCGGGAAGATTCTGAACGTAGAAAAAGCATCCATCGACAAAATCCTTGCCAACGAAGAGATCCGTTCGCTGTTTACGGCGATGGGTACCGGCTTCGGCGGAGACTTCGATGTTGCCAAAGCCCGTTATCATAAATTGGTCATCATGACCGATGCCGATGTCGATGGCGCGCATATCCGTACGTTGCTGCTGACCCTTTTCTATCGCTACATGCGTCCTTTAGTCGAAGCCGGATATGTGTATATCGCACAACCGCCTTTGTATCAAGTTAAGCAAGGCAAAAAAGAGAAGTATCTCGATTCCGATCAAGAGCTGGAAGAGTACTTGGCATCTATTCCTGAATCACCGAAACCAAGCATCCAACGCTATAAAGGACTTGGAGAAATGGATGCAGAACAATTATGGGATACGACCATGAACCCTGAGAACCGTCACTTCCTGCAAGTGACTGTCGATGATGCCGTCAAAGCCGACGAAACATTGAACATGCTTATGGGGGATCATGTAGAACCAAGAAGGAACTTCATCGAAGAAAATGCGGTCTACGTGAAGAACTTGGATATCTAAAAGGGGGTTGGAAATTAAATGTCTGATGAAATTGAAAAAATAAATGATCAAGCCATGGAACAAAGGGAATTAAGCCATGAAATGGAAACTTCATTCCTGGAATATGCCATGAGCGTTATCGTAGCCAGGGCTTTGCCTGACGTCCGTGACGGACTCAAGCCGGTCCATCGCCGGATTCTGTACGGCATGAGCGAATTGGGCGTTACGCCTGATAAAGCACACAAAAAATCCGCACGTATCGTCGGGGACGTAATGGGTAAGTACCATCCCCACGGTGACAGTGCCATCTATGAATCCATGGTGCGTATGTCCCAGGATTTCAGTTACCGTTATCCGTTGGTCGATGGACACGGAAACTTCGGCTCAATCGATGGAGACAGCGCCGCAGCGATGCGTTACACCGAAGCGCGGATGTCAAAAATCGCCTTGGAGATGTTGCGTGACCTCAACAAGGATACAGTCGATTATCACGATAACTATGACGGTTCCGAAAGTGAACCCGATGTATTGCCGGCCCGCTTCCCTAACCTGCTGGTGAATGGAGCTTCCGGTATCGCTGTTGGGATGGCGACAAATATCCCACCGCACAACCTGACGGAAGTCATTTCCGCCCTACATATCCTGATGAATGATCCGGATGCGACGACTGCCGAATTGATGGAGGCCGTTCCTGGCCCAGATTTCCCTACAGGCGGTATCGTCATGGGCAAATCAGGCATCAGAAAAGCCTATGAAACGGGCAAAGGCTCAATCATTGTCCGCGGACGTGTAGAGGTCGAAATCCTGAAAAACGGCAAAGAACGCATCATCATTTCGGAATTGCCTTACATGGTCAACAAAGCGAAATTGGTCGAACGGATTGCTGAACTGGCCCGCGATAAACGGATCGAAGGCATAACCGACTTGGCGGATGAATCCGACCGCGACGGCATGCGTGTTGTCATCGATGTCCGCAAGGATTTCAGTGCCGGCGTCATTCTGAATAATCTCTATAAATTGACGCCGCTCCAATCATCTTTCGGCTTCAATATGTTGGCGATCGTAAAAGGCATCCCTAAAGTGCTGGGACTCAAGCAGATTCTGGTCCATTACCTGGAACACCAAGAAGAAGTCATCCGCAGAAGAGCCGCATTCGATAAACGAAAAGCGGAAGCCCGTGCGCATATCTTGGCCGGTTTGCGGATCGCTTTGGATCACATCGATGAAATCGTAGCGATTCTGCGCGGTTCAACCAATGGCGATGCGGCCAAACAAATTTTCATCGACAAATACGGTCTTTCCGACAAACAAGCACAAGCCATTTTGGATATGCGTTTGGTGCGTCTGACCGGTTTGGAAAGAGAAAAAGTTGAAGCAGAGTATGATGCGCTGATGGCTTTGATTGCTGATCTGGCTGATATTTTAGCGAATGAGCAGCGTGTCTTCGACATCATCTATACGGAACTGCTTGAAATCCAAGAAAAATTCGGCGACAAACGCCGCACGGAACTTTTGGTCGGAGAAGTATTGTCGCTTGAGGATGAAGACTTGATCGAAGAGGAAGACATCGTCCTGACTTTGACCCACAACGGTTACATCAAACGTTTGCCGAACAGCGAATTCAGAGCCCAAAAACGCGGCGGACGCGGTGTCCAAGGCATGGGCATCCATGATGATGATTTCATCGAAACGCTGATTTCGGCATCGACGCACGATGTGTTGCTGTACTTCTCGAACCAAGGGAAAGTATACAAAACAAAAGGCTATGAAGTGCCTGAATACGGCCGCCAGGCAAAAGGTTTGCCGATCATCAACTTGCTGAACTTGGATGCCAACGAGAAAATCCAAGCCATCATCAATGTCAAAGGTGGCCCGCAAGACGGGGATTACTTGTTCTTCACGACACGGATGGGTACCGTCAAACGGACATCCGCCACTGAATTCCAAAATATCCGTCAAAGCGGTCTGCGCGCAATCAACCTGAAGGATGAGGATGAGCTGATCAAAGTATCCTTGACTGACGGCAACCAGAACATCATCATCGGAACGCACTTCGGCTATTCCGTAAGCTTTGATGAAAAGGACGTCCGCGATATGGGGAGGACCGCCACCGGTGTCCGAGGCGTGAAACTGAGAGAAAACGATTATGTTGTCGGCATGGATGTGCTGAAACACGAGTCGGAAGTTCTGATCATCACGGAAAATGGTTACGGCAAACGTACGGCAGCCGATGAGTATGCCATCAAAGGACGCGGCGGCAAAGGGGTCAAAACAGCCAACATCACTGAGAAAAACGGTAAATTGGTAGGGTTGACGACTGTCTCTGGCGATGAAGACATCATGATCATCACGGACAAAGGCGTCATGATCCGTTTCCACGCGGATGCCATTTCCCAAACTGGCCGTGCCACTCTGGGCGTGCGCTTGATCAAGCTTGATGGCGAAGCCATTGTATCGACAATGGCAAAAGTTGAGCGCGAAGAGGATGAAGAAGTTGTGGCACCTCTGAATGAGGAAGTGGGCTCAGAAGGCGAAAACAGCGCCTTAGAAGCAGCTGATGCTACCGAACAGGCAAATACACCAGATGCAGCGGAAACATCCGAAATGGCCGATAAATTGAGCGATTTCGCGGATGAACTGTTGGATGAAGAAGATTCGGAAGAATAAAACTTCGATACAAAAGCTAATACCGCTAAAACGGAGGAAACCGTCCCAGGACAGTTTCCTCCGTTTTTTTCGCCCTCTTTGAATGAGGCTGAAAAAAAGGCTTGCCATAAAAAATGAAATATGGTACAATCTTTAGATGTGAGTAATCCTGAAAAGGTACTCTCCTTGCTCTTACAAAAGTAAGGGCCAAAGTCCACAAGGAGGTGACAGTCAAATGAGCAATTACGAAATCAACTACATTATCCGTCCTAACATCGAAGAAGAAGCTAAAGCAGAATTGATCGCACGTTTCGATTCTATTTTAACTGATAATGGCGCTGAAGTTATTGAATCAAAAGACTGGGCGAAACGCCGTTTAGCTTATGAAATCAAAGATTTTCGTGAAGGTATCTACCATATCGTGAAAATTTCTGCTTCAGATGCTAAAGCAATCGACGAATTCGACCGTCTAGCAAAGATCAATAGCGATATCATTCGCCACATCGTTGTTAAAGTAGAAACTAAGTAAAGTGTTCCACGTGAAACATTTTGAAAGGAGTAAGATGAATGATTAATAATGTTGTCTTAGTCGGCAGACTTACAAAAGATGTTGATTTACGCTATACATCCAGCGGCACAGCAGTCGGAACCTTCGCTCTTGCAGTAAACAGACAGTTTACTAACCAAGCAGGAGAAAGAGAAGCTGACTTCATCAATTGTGTCATTTGGAGAAAATCTGCAGAGAATTTCGCGAATTTCACTCGTAAAGGCTCTTTAGTCGGTATCACTGGCCGAATCCAAACAAGGAATTATGATAATCAACAAGGACAGCGCGTATACGTGACTGAAGTCGTTGCAGATAATTTCACATTGTTGGAATCGAAAACAACTACCGAACAAAGACCGAGAGAGACTGGCGCAGCTTCTTCAAATCAAGCAGCTCCGAGTGCAAACTTCGGATCAAGCAAATCTTTTGAATCTAACCAAAACCAAGGACAGTATAATAATCAATACTCTTCTCCGAAACAAAACGGTTTTTCTGATTTTAACTCAACTGCTGATCCGTTTTCATCAAACGGAGAATCAATTGACATTTCAGATGATGATTTACCGTTCTAGTCTTTAGGACAGAACGGTTAGTTTAGGAAAAGGAGGAATTGACATGGCATTTCAACGTAACAGCAGAGGCGGACGCAAACGTAAGAAAGTTTGTTATTTCTGTGCTAACCACATTGATCATGTAGATTACAAAGAGACTGATTTATTGAAACGTTATATATCTGAAAAAGGTAAAATTTTACCTCGTCGTGTAACAGGTACATGCGCTAAACATCAAAGAACTTTGACTGTATCTATCAAACGTTCTCGTATCATGGCTCTTATGCCATTTACATTAGCAGAATAATATTAAGGGAGTCGCTTCCAGGAGCGCTCCTTTTTTTGTACCCAAAAACAGTTGCTGGATATGGACACGCATTGCATCTTAGCACCTACCCCCTCTTCCGGATACAAATTTTTTTTGAAGTGCCCTATCCGCTTCTATCGAACGAGCGTATGGTCAGATAAAGCAAACTGCTTGATGCATCGTTCTGAGAGGCTCCGCCCAAGCACTAAATCAGCCAAGTAGACACTATATTTATCTATCAGGGTGAGCCGGATCATTCCGATAACACTATCCCTCAATACATGGGACACTCCATTTAAACGCCCCACCCTCCGCTTCTTACTGACAGAAATACTCCAAAGTATTTTTCATAAGCGCTGGTTCCCTCTACCTGGGTATTCTCCATCGATAGATATAAGGATAGGCACTAGAATGCTCTGATCGGGCCATTATATCCCTGTGAGAACGAACCATCCTAAGTCATGGGTAAATACTTCTAATAAGAATGCAGATGCTGTCAGAGGCTCAAATTTCGCTGATTTCAATAAAAGAAAAACAAACGGCGATACAATGTTCCACGTGGAACATTGTATCGCCGTTTGTGATGCTGAATAACTTCTGGATTGCTCCAATATATTTTCCTTAGTGGGTATTGCTCTCAAAAATTGAAAGTGGGAATCCCCAAAAAGTATCACCTGCGGATCTAGGCCATCTCCTGATGCGTATGCTTCATTCATAAATAATATATTTCTGAAACAGGCAGAACTGGATTGTTTGGGATTGGCTACAGTTTTCAATCCAGCAAACAATAAGACATCCCCTTCTATCCCCCGTACTGTAGTAGTTACCCGATACGTAACAACACATATCAGCGACATACCTCCCCTGTTTTCTTAAGGGCTATAAAACAGATAGTGATGCCCCACGAAATCAGACTCATTCAATTGAATATATTGCAGATGAACTAAGGACTTGGCATCATGAGATACCCATCCGTCTGTGCGTGAAAAGTTGCCGATATTACATTTATAGCTATCGAAATTATTAATAGATGCATAGGATCAGGTCCCGGATTGAAAAAAATATACATGGCATCAAAAAATGAAAACAAATTGGCACTATTCAAATAGGGTCATCCTTACTGTTGAAGGTTTTCGTTTAAGCTGTATATTCCTAAGGTGCAGCTGAATTGAAATGATGGATATTCTGAAGTTATTCATCAATGACACATGGCCAAAGTCGCTGGCTTGTGCCGCCACCCATTGATTTACGGCGGATGACTTCACCCTTGCTGCAACGGACCTGCCGAAGCGATGATCGCTCGAATTAAGCGCCATTTTTTTTGCGGTTTCCATCAAGTGTCTGGGTGAGTTATGCTCACATAACGATTTTTTCCTGGAAATTTAGACTTAGGGCTTTACGGTTTTTTGGTGTTTGGTCGGTTGAATTGTCTCGCTTCACCAGCTACATCCCCGTAATGTTTGGGCTAATTGCGATGAATCAAAATTAAAGTTAGGTGCTGGAAGAGCAATAGGCTTTTTTTTGCATACTATATTGATGGGATGGATTTCATCGAGGTAGTTGACCTCACTGGCGTGTGATGTAGGTTGTACACAGGCTGATTATATTTGTATTTTCTATTATCCACAAAAGGATATGAAGATTATTTCAGGACTGACTGTACATTAAAAAACAAGATGTGGAAAACTATTCCCTGCTCTTTTATCCACAGAAGGATCTCATCAAGATCAACGGACTTCTGTTATGAATTTGCAAACGGGCAGGAATGACTAATTGCTGAATATATAGGGTGACTTTTTCAAAATCCGGTAATTTTCATTAAAATGATAGAAAATTCATCCAAAATAAAGGACATTATTTCATAAATACACTAATCAAACAAATGTTCAGACGAATATATAAGAATCAGCGTAATCACACCGACTTATGCACAGGATGTCCACAGGTATTCGACAGCGCCAAAGCTGTCATAAATAATAGCAAGTTAATAAGTTATCAACAAAGTTATTTTATAGCAGAAATCCTATTATAGCAAGGTTAGAACATACTATTCGATTTAGTTATACACAGGCAAACGTCGAATAATGTGCATAACTGCAAAGGGTGGGGATAGTTCGAGTTATCCACAAAAAAATGTGCTGCTAAAAAATGCGAAAACTGAAAAAAATAGACAGGATGAAAATCAATTTTCAAGCAAGAAAATTGATTCTGCAGATTTTATGAAAAAATAGAAGAACATCGTATAGCTAGATTATTCAAATAATTAGTGAAATAGTAATAGAAGTCATTAGAAAAATCATTTTTCGTAAAAAGGGTTGTTGGAATAATAGATTGAAAGAAAGCGAGGTTAAGCTGAAAAAATAGTAAGAGAAGGGATCAAATCGAAAAGACAGCATAATCGAACAAAAAAGTTCCACGTGGAACATAGATTAAGAAAAATGGAATATACACAGGAGTTTTAAAAATAGAAGGGGTAATCAATAAATGTTCCACGTGGAACTATTAAAGATGGTAGAGGCAATTGCAACTAAGTGAAAACTATAATAATAATTACATTTAGATCAGGAATGGTTACTATTTTGAGAGATTAATTTTCACGGTACCTAAATCCGTTTGCGGATAAGTACACATCTAAATGCAGGTATGCTTTGAAAAAATATCCAGAAAAAATGCAGCACTTTAGTTCAATTTGCCAGATGGTGTATGAAGACTGGATAGGCGGGAACGTTTGCACCACCCATTCTAGAGCACATATTTATTTTGAGGAAATTATACGTTTAAACGCCGAAAACATTACGATGACCGGGGTATGCTCAGAAAGTCCGCTATCCGGAATACGAACTTTATTCAGGGGAAATGTTTCACGTGAAACATTCAATTTGACGTTGAGATGTCAACTAATCCCGTCAGAAAGGGCATTATAGCTATTATTATCTGAATATGTTAAAATGTACGAGTGCAAAATGTAGGTTCAGTAAAGGAGCTATCATGAAAATAAAGGAAAAGTTAAAGAATCTTCCTCACTTCATAAAGGCTGACAAGATTAAGGTTCCTTTCCTGATTATCGTGTTCTTATTGCTGGTGATTGTTGTTTTGACTTTCATTGCAGACTGGAAAATCGGTATTGGAATTACGCTCTTATGCGTTGGAATTGTTGGGTTCATCAGTTATTCTTCGGAGTATTTGATTGATGAGACAAATCAATACATATCTGACTTATCTTATCGAATCAAAAAAGGTGAACAAGAGGCTTTAATTAAAATGCCTATTGGGATACTTCTATATAATAAGCAAGAAGAAATCCAATGGATGAACCCATATTTAATAAAGTATTTTGGCAAGAAAGATACACTGGGCAGAAAGCTGAAAGTGGTTGATGAAGAATTATATCAGCTTTTTAAAGAATCGCAGGATTATGTGATACGCCGTGTGAAATGGGGAGATCATTATTTTGATATGATCATTCAAGAGGATATTGGCGTCATTTATTTGATGGATATAACAGAATATGCCAAAATTGAAGAGAAGTACAAAGACGAAAAATTTGTTTTTGGGAATATCATTGTCGACAATTATGATGAGGCTGTTCAATCCATGAACGATCGTAAGCGATCGAATGTAAACAACTATCTGACGAATCAACTCACAAATTGGGCAAACATGAATAATGTCTTTCTGAAACGAGTAGATGATGACCGCTTTATAGCATTGACCAATATGCGTGCATTAAAGAAAATCGAAGAAAACAATTTTGATATCATAAATCAAATAAGGGAAAGAACCTACAAGCAAAATTTTCCGTTGACATTGAGCATGGGTTTCTCATATGAGAAAACTTTTGAGCAAACCAATTTTAAAGAAGTCGCTAAAATGGCGCAGTCGAATATTGATTTAGCCTTGGCAAGAGGTGGCGATCAGGTTGTTGTGCGGGCCGAAAATGAAGATGCCCGTTTCTATGGTGGTAAAACTAACCCAATGGAAAAACGGACCCGTATCCGTGCGAGAATGATCAGCCAAGCTTTGGAAGAGCTTATTATCCATGCCGATAAAGTTATCATCATGGGTCATAGTTATCCGGATATGGACGTTATCGGTTCCTGTTTAGGAATCCGCCGCATTTCTCAGATGAACAATCGGGAAGCCTGGATAGTATTGGATCCGCAACAATTTTCCAATGATGTGAACCGGATCATGCAGGAGATAGACAAAGATCCTTTGATTGCGAAGCGGATCATTTCGCCTGAACAAGCAATGGCATTGGTGACGCCACAGACGCTGATCGTGATGGTTGATGTCCATCGCCCATCCATGACACCGGCACCTGGGCTGTTGAATCTGTCCAAAAAAATAGTTGTTTTGGATCATCACAGACGCGGACAAGAATTTCCGAAAGATTCTGTTTTGGTTTATATGGAACCTTATGCGTCCTCCACATCGGAATTGATCGCTGAATTGTTCGAATATCAATCCAATGAGATGGATGCTATCAATAAGATAGAAGCAACTGCTATGTTGGCGGGGATTATCGTCGATACCCGCAACTTCAGTTTGAGAACCGGATCAAGGACTTTTGATGCTGCCAGTTATCTGCAATCTAATGGAGCCGATACCGTACTGATCCAGAAATCACTGAAAGAGGACTTGGATACTTATCTGTTGCGAAGCCATTTGTTGCAGACAATGGAATTTGTGAATGGTAACCTGGCGATCGTCCATGGGGAAGATGAAAAAATCTATGACACAGTCGTAGCTGCTCAAACAGCCGACACGATGTTGTCGATGGAAGCGGTAGATGCTTCATTTGTCGTCACAAAACGCCAAGACGGCAGAGTCGGAATCAGCGCCAGAAGTCTGGGTCAATACAATGTGCAGACAGTCATGGAAAAATTAGGTGGCGGCGGACATTTATCCAATGCAGCCACTCAGATTGAGAATACGACAGTCCATGAAGTCGTTGAGAAACTGAAAGCAGTCATAAATCCAGAAAAAATCAAGGAAGGGGAATAATAAATGAAAGTTGTTTTTTTAGAGGACGTTAAAGGTAAAGGTAAAAAAGGGGAAGTCAAAGATGTTGCGGATGGCTACGCTAATTTCCTGATCAAAAACCGCAAGGCTGAAGAAGCGAATGCCGCCACTATTTCCGCATTGAAAGGCCAAAAGAAGGCTGAAGAGAAGAAGCAGGCAGAGGAGTTAGCAGCAGCCCAAGAATTAAAAGCACTGCTGGAGAATGATGAATCAATCATCAAATTGTCCGCAAAAATTGGCGAAGATGGTCGATTGTTCGGTTCCATAACAACGAAACAGGTTGCTGAAGCGTTGCAAAAGCAACATAATGTTAAATTGGATAAACGAAAAATTGAATTAGAAAATCCTATCCGCGCATTGGGTTTCACAAAAATGCCCGTAAAAATTCATCCGGAAGTGACAGCGATGTTGACTGTACAAGTGACGGAAGGGTAATAATTTTCCAAACACAAACGAAAGACAGGGATACCAATCTCTGTCTTTTCGTTTGCTTATGAGGATCACTGAGGCAACTCCTATAATATAGAAGAAAATTAATCTGACGGCCTTTTTAAGGCGGACTGACCCAACAGAATTTTTTACAAATGGGAACAAGAGTTCGTTTTTCTGAATTGTAAATATGGCTGATTTAGGATACAATAAGGAAGCAAAAGACGAGGTAGCCAGGAATGATTGCCTCGTCCGAATGAAAAAACCTAAAGGGTGAAAATATAAAATGGAAGATACACTTCAAGATCGCATACCCCCTCATAGTATAGAAGCAGAGCAATCCGTTCTGGGTTCCATTTTTTTGGATCCCGAAACGGTTGTGAATGTTTTAGAATACCTTGAATCATCTGATTTTTACAGAAAAAATCATCAGATTATTTTTGATGCGATTTTGCAATTGAACAATCGGAATGAAGCGATAGACGTCGTCACTATCTCGAATGAGTTGGATACGAAGAATCAGCTTGAAAATGCTGGCGGCATGGAGTACTTAGCCGAATTGGCGGTCGCGGTACCCACTTCAGCCAACGTGGAATATTACGCCAAGATAGTGGAAGAGAAATCGATCTTGCGCAATCTGATCCGATCAGCTACAGAAATCGTCCGCAAAGGCTATGAAGAGGGTGATGAGCTTGCTGTCATGCTGGACAGCGCCGAACAGAACATCCTTCAGGTATCCGAACGGAGAAACCGATCCGGGTTCATCCGCATATCGGATGTCGTTTCGGCATCGCTGCAGAATATCGAATCATTGGCTCAACGAAGCGATGACGTCACTGGGGTGCCGACAGGCTATATCGCTTTGGACAAAATGACGGCGGGCCTCCAAAAAGAAGAGCTGATCATCCTGGCGGCGCGTCCGGCCGTAGGTAAGACCGCTTTTGCGCTGAACATCGCGCAGAATGTCGCAACCAAGGCGGATCAGGTAGTCGCTATCTTCAGCTTGGAGATGGGGGCGGAGTCATTGGTCAACCGGATGCTGTGTGCGGAAGGGAACATCGATGCCGGCCACCTGAGGACAGGACAGCTTTCTGAGGATGAGTGGTCCAACCTGATCATGGCGATGGGGACGCTGGGCCAGTCAAAAATCTTCATAGATGATACGCCGGGGATCCGGATTGCGGAAATCAGGGCAAAAAGCCGTCGTTTGCTGCAGGAACAGGGAAAACTGGGCCTCATCGTGATCGATTATCTGCAGCTGATCGAAGGGAATAACCGCGAAAGTCGCCAACAGGAAGTTTCCGACATTTCGCGTCAATTGAAAAAGTTGGCGAAGGAACTGAAAGTACCGGTAATCGCCCTTTCCCAATTGTCCCGTGGCGTGGAGCAAAGGCAAGACAAGCGTCCGGTATTGAGCGATATCCGTGAATCGGGATCGATCGAGCAGGATGCCGATATCGTTGCTTTCCTGTACCGCGATGATTATTACGAACGTGAAGGCGGCGAAGAATCGGAACGGGATGAGCAGGAGAACAATGTCGTAGAAGTCATCATCGAAAAAAACCGGAGTGGGGCGCGGGGAACCGTAAAGCTCCTGTTCAAAAAGGAATTCAATAAATTTTCTTCGATGAGCTATATGCCGGAAATTAGTTAATGATATTGGACAAATTGTTCAGAAATGAGCGCTTTTATTTGATTCTTTATTGAAAGACATAGGTAATATTGGTAAACTAGCATAGTGTTATGAATAAATAAGATGAGGTGGAGTAAATAATGACTTCAGTAGTAGTTGTTGGGACTCAATGGGGAGACGAAGGTAAAGGGAAGATTACAGATTTCCTTAGTGAGAATGCAGAAGTAATCGCTAGATATCAAGGCGGAGACAATGCTGGCCACACAATCCAGTTTGATGGCGTTACATACAAATTGCACTTAATTCCATCCGGCATTTTTTATCCAGAAAAAATCAGTGTGATCGGAAACGGCGTAGTAGTGAATCCGAAATCATTGATCAAAGAATTGGCATATTTGAAAGATCACGGCATCAACACGGATAACCTGCGTATTTCCGACCGTGCCCATGTCATTTTGCCTTATCATATTCAATTGGATCAGCTTCAGGAAGATTCAAAAGGCGAAAACAAAATCGGTACGACGATCAAAGGTATCGGGCCAGCTTACATGGATAAAGCAGCGCGTGTCGGTATCCGTGTAGCTGATTTGTTGGACAAAGAGATCTTTGAAGAGCGCCTGAAAATCAACTTGGAAGAAAAGAATCGTCAGTTCACAAAAATGTTCGATTCTGTAGAAATCAAATTCGAAGATATTTTTGAAGAGTATTACCAATATGGTCAAGAACTCAAAAAATATGTAACCGACACATCCGTTATCTTGAACGATGTATTGGATGCAGGTAAACGCGTCCTATTCGAAGGCGCTCAAGGGGTTATGTTGGATATCGACCAAGGTACTTATCCATTCGTTACTTCTTCCAACCCGGTTGCTGGTGGGGTAACCATCGGTAGCGGTGTGGGCCCTACCAAGATCGATAAAGTTGTCGGTGTCTGCAAGGCTTACACTTCCCGTGTCGGCGATGGCCCGTTCCCTACTGAGTTATTCGATGAAGTAGGAAGCCAAATCCGCGAAGTCGGCCGTGAATACGGAACAACGACAGGCAGACCGCGCCGTATCGGCTGGTTTGATGCAGTTGTTATGCGTCATTCAAAACGCGTTTCAGGCATCACTAACCTATGCTTGAACTCCATCGATGTTTTGAGTGGTTTGGAAACAGTCAAAATCTGTACAGCTTATAAAAATGGTGAAGGTGAATTGATCTACCATTATCCAGCAAGCTTGAAGGAATTGGCTCAATGTACGCCTGTCTATGAAGAGTTGCCAGGCTGGAGCGAAGACATCACTGGCTGCCGCACATTGGAAGAACTTCCTGAAAATGCACGCAACTATGTCCGTCGCGTTCAAGAAACGGTTGGCGTTCGCATCTCCACTTTCTCAGTGGGACCTGACCGCAACCAAACGAACGTTTTGGAAAATGTTTGGGCAAGCATCTAAGGCAGTAATGAATACAAAAAAGAGTCCGCATCCGGAGATACTATCCGGATGTGGACTCTTTTTTTCGTGAAGTTATTGCATTTTATTGGAAAAGAGAGTAAAATAACATTTGTTACGTGATCAGCACGTGATAGGGGTAATTAGCTCAGTTGGTAGAGCAGCTGACTCTTAATCAGCGGGTCGGGGGTTCAAACCCCTCATTACCCATAATTCTTTAAGCAGAAATTCTGGGAACAGTGAAGTAATTTTCTTCACTGTTTCCCAGGATTTTTTTGTTTTATAAATAATACAGGATGACAAAGATGGGCATGGTTACAATACATACCAGCGTGGTCATGATATTGATCGCGCCAGCATACTCAGCATAAAGCCTATTATATATCATCTTCTCGCTGCCTACTAGTTTACTTGGAATTCATGCAAAGCAATAACCGTATTCTTTGTTTTTAAATTTTTTAGCAGGCACTGCAAATAATAACTACAATCTAATATTTTTATATTCTTACATGATTAAAGTATATGGTACGATTGTTATTGGAATGTAAACGCTTACCAAGGGGTGATGATTTTTGCAGAGGATTGAAAAAGTGCTAGAGGCATTGGGCATGCTTTACGAGGAAAAGAAGCATGGCATAACGGCCGAGGAAATCGCCTATAGATTGAAAAGCGACAGAAGCAATATTTCGCGTGATCTGAATCAGCTGTATAAGGAAAAACGCTGCTACAAAGAAAAAACCAGACCGGTACGTTTTTTCCCGTGCGCACGCAAGGTGCCCCAACAGGCTGCGGCACCAAAGGAAACGCCTAAAATCGTGGACATGGATAAATTCCTGAAGAAGAATCCCAGCCTTTTCCATCAGATCGAGCAAGGGAAGGCTGCCATCCTGTATCCAGGGGACGGCATGCATATGCTGTTGCTGGGCGAAACTGGGGTGGGCAAGTCGTTGTTTGCCGATTTGCTGCACAAATACGGTATCCAATCGGGGAAACTGGCCGAATCTTCCCCCTTCATCCAGTTCAATTGCGCCGATTATGCCCATAATCCGCAACTATTGATGAGCCAGTTGTTTGGCCATACAAAAGGGGCTTATACGGGTGCGGAGACAAATAAGACAGGGCTGCTCGAGAAGGCGAACGGTGGCATCCTATTTTTGGATGAAATCCACCGGTTGCCGATCGAAGGGCAGGAGATGCTGTTCACCTACATCGACCGCGGTGTTTTCCGGCCGCTCGGCGAATCCGAAAAGGATCACCATGCCAATGTCCTGATCATCGGCGCTACGACGGAGAAGAAGGACACACTTCTGAAAACATTCATCCGCAGACTGCCGATCATCATCGATCTGCCGAGTTTGAGGGAAAGGTCGATCGAGGAACGCCATCAGCTGTTCGATGCCTTCGTCCAGCAGGAAGTCGACCAGTTGGGAGTGCCGATGTATTTCAGCAAGAATGCGCTGAAAGCTTTTCTGCATTACAAATGCGAATTGAACATCGGGCAATTCAAAGCGGATATCCGGATCGCTTTCGCGAAAAGCTATGCCCGTTTCTTGGCAGTCAAAGAAAATTATCTGAAAGTCAGCAGCAATGATCTGCCGGATTACATCCGGGCGGGTCTGCTCAGCAATGCGGACCACCGTCAGATGTGGTCGAAATACGAAGGGACGAACCGACAGGCGATCCAATATCTTCCTTCCGACAATACCGTTCCGGAAGTCAGCAGCGCGCCGAGCGAAAGCACCATTTATCGGGAAATGAATACACGCTACAGGGAATTGGAGCAGAAAAAAATCAGTGCGGATGAGATCCAAAAAGCGATGGAGCACGATCTGAAGACGTATTTCAAGTTGACTGGAGAAAAGGAACAACGCTTCTGCAACAAGGAAAATTTGATTGCGCTTGTGCCTGACAACATCATCAAGGAACTGGAAAAAATCCTCCGCCATGTCACGATCAAGACAGGCAAAGTGATGAGCGATAAGGTGTTCCAGATGATGGCGATCCATATCTACAACCTTGTGAAGCGAAGCCAACAGGATCATGTGCTGAAAAACGATATGCATGAAGCGATCATCGACAAATATCCGGAGATGTATGGTGTCGCGAAAGAATGTATGGCCATTTTGGAAGCGGACCTGGGTGTGCGCATTCCGGAAGAGGAAGCGAGTTACTTCATCATGTTCCTGACGCACGATGAGATGGATGCGATCGAAAGATTGGCGAAAGTGCAGGTAATCGTGATTGCGCACGGATCAGGGATTGCGTCGGCACTTTGCGACACGGCGAACCAACTGCTGAACCATGAGGGTGCCATCGGGATCAATGCGCGCTTGGATGAGGAGCCCCGACAGGTATTCGAAAGGCTGGTCCGCTACATCAAAAACCATCAGATTATGGACGATATCCTGCTGCTGGTGGATATGGGCAGCCTGACGACTTTTGCGGGGGAACTGGAAAAGCTGTTCCCCTTGAAGGCCGAGTCCATCCCATTGGTGAGCACCATGCATGTCCTCGAGGCCAGCAGAAAAGCGATGATCGGTTGCAGTCTGCGTGAAGTCTACGTCGAGACCCTGAAGGTGAACGACTATATGGCCATCTATCAGGACAGGAAGGCATTG
The DNA here is from genome assembly GCF_963666195.1 of Trichococcus shcherbakoviae. NCBI lineage: Bacteria > Bacillati > Bacillota > Bacilli > Lactobacillales > Carnobacteriaceae > Trichococcus > Trichococcus shcherbakoviae. The sequence continues at coordinate 1,627,018 of NZ_OY762653.1, read as the reverse complement.
GAACAGGTGCAGAAGCCCAAAGTGCGGCCGCAAGCCACGGATTCGTTCCATTTCAGACCGTTGGCGATCATTTCGATCTGCCTGACCGGCGAGGGAACCGCCGTAACGATCCGTGACATCATCCGCAAGGAGATTTCCTTCGACGAGAAGGAAATCACGATCGTACCGATCAACCTGGTCGGCAAGGAGAGCATTTATGTGCGCCTTCAGGAATTGACGAAGGAATACGAGATCATCTGTGTCATCAGCACCTTTGCGATCAAAACGGAGTATCCGACCTTTGAGCTGTATACGGTCATGAACCGGGCGGGACTGCAAAGGATTCAGGACTGCATCGATGAAATCTATACGTATCGTTCGATTAAGGAAACGATCCTGAAGTATTACGACATGCCCGAAATAGAGGAGCTGCTGTCCAGCATTTATCGCTTCAACGATGAAGTGAACGAAATGATGAGCCCTTCCCTGTTTGTGAGCGATAAGATCGGCCTTTCCTTCCATATCATCGGTATGCTGCGCAAAATCAAGCGCAAGGAACAGATTCCGCATTTTGAAAAAGGCATGGTTTCCTTTCCGCAGGACAAATATATCGTTCCGAAAATCAAGAATCTTTTCCTGGATTATTTCCGGGAGCATCTGGAGATGATCAACGAGGACATGCTGAACCATGTCGCCTATGCTTACTTGGCCCGAAGTGTGTCCTACACGGCGAACGGCTGACACACAATTGCATAATTTTAAAAAATCTGTGTCGTTTTGGCGACACAGATTTTTTTGTTGCGCGATACGGTGCGGTTCATGTGTGTTGGCACGCTATTTGCATATAGATAAATGAAAGGATAAAGGACAGGAGGGATTCATTTGGAAGACGAGGAGAACATCATCATGCAACTGATCATCCATGGGGGAGATGCCCGCGCGTACAGCATGAAAGCCATCCAAGCTGCCGAAAAGGGCGAGTTTATGGAAGCCGACAAACTGATGGGGGAGGCAAGGACTTCCTTGAACAAGGCGCATGATCTGCAAACTACGATCATCCAAGAAGAAATCAGAGGAAAACCGACCAACACTACGCTGCTGATGGTCCATGCACAGGATCATGTGATGAATGCCATGACCGTGAGGGATCTGGCGCAGCACCTGATCCAACTGAGGGAAGAAGTCCATTTGTTCCATACACAAAAAGTGAATCAGGAGGGGATTGCATGACACTATCGATTATGTTGGCCTGTGCGGGAGGTTTCTCGACCAGTATGCTGGTCGAACGGATGAAGGACGCAGCAAAAGAGAGAGGGATGGAGGTCAATATCGATGCCACGGCGGAAGGGAAAGTGGATAAGCTGATCCAGAATATCGACATCCTCCTGCTGGGTCCGCAAGTCGGTTACATGGAGGAGAGCTTTAAAAAGAAGTACAGTGGCCATCCGGTCGCGATCGCAACGATTCCTTCGATGGATTACGGCATGATGAACGGCAAAAAAGTATTGGCGGAGGCTTTAAATTTATTAAACAAATAGGGGGCTGAAAAGAATGGCTGATTTTTCGAATGTGCAAATGAGTTTACAACGTGGTGCGGGTGCGATCCAAAATAACAAATATATCAGTGCCATCACGAATGGTCTGATGTCAGCGATGCCGATCACGATCGTGGGTGCCTTGGGGAGTCTCGTGAACAGTTTCCCGGTTCAAGGGTATCAGGATTTTTTGGTCAACGCTGGATTGAAAGCGATTACGGTTATTCCTTCTGAAATCACGACCAACCTTTTGGCCATCTATGTTGTTTATTTGATCGCTGCGAAGTTTGCCGAGTCCTATGACATCGACGCGACGCCGGCAGGGATTCTTGCCTTGATGAGCTTTTTGATTGTGACACCTTTCAATTATTCCGAAGCGAACACATTGGCCTCGCTGCCCGCTACCTGGATGGGCGCACCGGGACTGTTTACTGCATTTCTTGTCGCGTTATTGTCCGCGAAAGTTTATACCATTTTTAAAATTAAAGGTTGGGTCATCAAGATGCCTGACGGCGTACCGCCTACTGTTTCCAAATCATTCTCCGGTCTGGTGCCGGGCTTGGTGTTGGCTGTCCTTGCAATGGTCATCCGCTACGTGATGACGTTGACTGCTTTTGGTGATATCCACTCGTTCATCTTTTCAGTAGTGGCTGCACCGTTGACCAAACTGGGCGGAAGCTTTACGGCTCTGTTGGTTGCGATGTTTGCGGCACAGATTTTGTGGTTGGTCGGTGTACACGGCGCAATGGTCGTCTACAGTGTATTCATGCCGATCTGGACACCGCTGGGGACTGAAAACTTGGCAGCCTATAACGCCGGTCTGGAAATCCCGAACATCGTTTCCGGAAGCATGTTCGGGATGGTTGTGTTCATGGGTTCAGGCGCTACCTTAGGCTTGGCTATGGCGATGCTGCGGGCAAAATCGGAGCAATACCGTGTGCTTGGCAAATTGAGCTTGATACCGAACATCTGCGGCATCAACGAACCGATCATCTTCGGGATGCCGATCATCATGAACTTCACTTTGGCTATCCCATTCATCCTGGTGCCTTTGATCATCGCAGTTACTTCCTATCTTGGCATGCTGACAGGCATCCTGCCTTACCTGCCGGGTATCGCGGTACCGTTGGGTGTTCCGGTCATCATCAACGGATTGATGGCGGGCGGCTGGAGATGGGCTGTCTATCAAGCACTTATGATCGGCGTGAGCTATTTCGTCTATCTGCCGTTCTTCAAAGTTATGGACAAAGCTGCTTATAAACAAGAGGTGGAAGCGCAGCAGCAAGCGGAAGCATCAGAATTGGACAGCGCATTAGTTTAATGTATGGCAAAATGTCCAAACGCTACGGCTTCATCTATGTCGATCATGATGAAGGAAAAGGCAACTTGAAACGCAGCAAAAAAGAGTCGTTCCACTGGTACAAGAAGTTCATCGCTTCAAACGAGGCCGATCTGGACTGAATGTCCGGAGCGGACGCAACATTTTCTGTAAGGATCCAACACAAAAACACAGATAGATCGGGAGGAAAAAATATGATGGGTAGAGTGAAAAAAATGGCTAAAGTAACGGCATTGAGCGCGGTGGTTTTAGGAGGGTTGTTCGCAACGGCGGATCAGGTTTCGGCAAAAGAATTGAAGACGCAGCCATCATCCTATGAAACGGTCATCGAAGTGAAGGATTGGGGCGCAACGGTGACGAAGATCATCGTGGACTTGGGCAGGCCGGTTCCGCAAGGCTCCGTGACGACTGATACATTCAGCGTCAATGTCTCAAGAAGCGACAGCCGCTTAGAACCTTCCTTGCTGGGTGCGGGCATCGTGAATGTCACCAATGCCTATATGGCCGACAAAGACGGCAATCCGGCCGTTCAGACTGGCCAGTATGTGGTGCTGGAAATGGAATACGGTCCGACTTTGGCCTTGAGCTCTGCTTTGAACTATCAGGTCGCTACCGGTCGCAATGATTGGACGACGAACGCCTACACCATCACGCAACAGACGGCTATCGAAACGCCGGCGGGCTCCGTATCCGGTCTGGTCGTCACGGAATTTGCCGGAACAACCAAGGAAATCATCGAAGATTTCGAAACCGGCGCATCGACCTTCGAAGACGTCACATTGACTTATGCTGACTACAGCCCGGCGCAGGACAACCAAGAAAATCCATTGATCATCTGGCTGCACGGAGGCGGGGAAGGCGGAACGGATGCGACAATCCCGTTGGCTGCAAACAAAGCGACTGCTTTGGCTACGGATGAGATCCAGTCCTACTTCGATGGAGCCTATGTCTTGGCTCCGCAGACACCGACCTATTGGATGGACGGCATCGGCGGAAGAGCGGATGGTTCTTCCAAATACGAAGATGCTTTGATGGCGCTGATTGAAGAGTACGTCGCCAACAATCCGGATGTCGACACCGACCGAATCTATATCGGCGGACCTTCCAACGGCGGCTACATGACGATGCTGATGGTGCGGGATTACCCTGGCTACTTCGCTGCCGCTTTCCCTGTCTGCGAAGGTTTGAATGATGTTTTGATCTCGGATGCGGACATCCAGAATCTGGCGCAGACGCCTATCTGGTTCACTGCCGCCGCAAACGACATGGTGCTGCCTCCAGCAATCAATACGATTCCTACCTACAACCGCTTGTTGGCTGCCGGTGCGGATGTGTACATGACCTTGTTTGATAATGTCGAGGACACTTCCGGTCTGTATACAAATGCGGACGGCACGCCTTATCAATACAATGGCCACTTCTCTTGGGTGTATGTCCACAACAATGAAGTGTCGACAGTGATCGACGGAACAGAGATCACATTGATGCAATGGCTGGCCGAACAGTCCTTGAACGACTGATCTATTTGATGCACCTTTTATAAAACAAACAGCCTCCGGAAGTCCGTAACATACGGATTTCTGGAGGCTGTTTTATGTCGTTTTGACGCTTTAAGAGAGTGGGTATCAGTGGGCGGACAGCGGTTTGTCGGACAATGACCAGCTTTCTACGACGCGTGCTCCTATCATTCGGGCAGCCGAATTCCCGGCGAACGGCTTCACACCGGGAACCCGACCCATTTCCGTTAGCCGAATTCCCGGTGAGCTCCCGCAATCTTTGTGCTATGATGGTAAAAAAGCAGGGGAGGAATCGTGATGGTTGAACTGGATCGGGTGGTCAAATTGCTCGTGGAGAAGATGCTGCGGTCGTCCAAAGAACCGGAGCCAAGCGGGAGTGGGACCGATGAGGAGAAAGCGGCCGGGCATAAACCCCCAGAGAGCATCTTGGAGGAGCCAACCAAAGACGCAACGGACAAAAAAATGCCTGAAGGGTGATTCCCTTCAGACATATTGGAGCAGTTCGTCGTAATAAAGTTTTGTGATCAATTCCCGGTCGGCCGTAGTTGGTTTGTCGATGTAGATGACGTATTCGGCATCCCAGGTATAGGCGGATGTGCCTTCCAAAAACGGATTTTCTACGGGCGTTTCGGTCTCCAATTCGGCGATGAGGACGGCGATGTAGTCTTCGCTTTCGGTTTCGTCATGGAAGTCGAAGTCGTCGCTTGTCTCGATGTAGAGTTTGTAGGCTTTGTTCGGGTGCTCGGCTTTGAATTTTTGGATGATCGCAATTTCTTTGTCCAGGTTTCTCATGGTGCTTGCTCCCTTCGGAAATGGCTTTGGATCAAGTGTTTTCTATAGGTCTATCATAACATTCTCGACCTGCATCTGCACTCAATAACGCAGAGTTGGGTGACGGTTGCGGGATGATGGATTATGATGGAAATAAACAATTTTAAGGAGGGATCAGCATGGGTATCGCAATTTTGCAGCACGTGGATTTTGAAGGGCCAGGTGAAATCGAGAATTGGTGCCGACAGACCGGAAATGAATATAAGGTATACCGCCTATTTCTGGGTGAAGCTTTGCCGAAATCGGAGGAAACGGATTTCCTGGTGATATTGGGCGGTCCCATGAGCGTCCTGGATGAACTGCCTTGGCTGGAGGAGGAGCGCCAGCTTATCCGCGCACTCATCAGCCAGGGCAAGCCAGTGTTTGGCGTTTGTCTCGGCGGACAGCAGATCGCCAAAGCTTTGGGGGCTGACATTTTTCAGGGGGCCTACCGGGAAGCAGGCTGGCTGCCGATCCGAACGATAAGCTCGACAACTATCGGCGATTTGCCTGAGGAAATGGTCGTGTTCCATTGGCACGGGGAACAATTCGGCTTGCCGGAAGGAGCGGAGCGCCTGTTCGCAAGCGATGTCTGTCCGAACCAGGGCTTTGTCTATAAAAGTAACGTGATCGGCCTGCAATTCCATTTCGAGTCCACAAAGGAGAGCATCGAGAGCATTCTCCAGAACGATGTGGCCTTCTTGGATGGCACCGCCTATACGCAGACGGCAGTAGAAATCCGGAATTATCCGATTCCAGCGAGCAACCGGGAGCTGCTTTATCGGTTGTTGGACCGGTTGAATCGGAATTTCCGGTGAAAGAGTGATTCGTCGGTTGTTCCACGTTTATGTATCTAATATCCGGAAGCGCAGAAAGAGGCTGGGACAAAATCCCAGCCTCTTTCTATTGTTACAGCAAGTCGTTCAATTCGCGGATATCGTCTATCTGTGCATCCGCCGAGTCCAGTTCTCCGGGAAAACCGAAGCCGTAGCGGCAGCCCACTGTGCTGACGGGATGATGTTCGGCGACCTCGATGTCCTGGAAACGGTCGCCCACGATCAGGTAGCCGCCAGGGAAAACCGATTGGATCGATTCGAAGATTTCATATTTGGGGATGAAGCTGAAATCTTCGGTGCAGTACATGCCGTCGAAGTATCGGTCCAACCCGAAGCTTTCCCGGTGCGCTTCCATGTAGGCCCGGCTGCAGTTGCTCAAGAAGACCAAGCGGTAGCCTTTCTTCTTCAATGCCTGCAAAGTTTCCAGAGCGCCCTCGTAAAGAACAGCCTGCCCGGTTTGGGCTTTTTCCAGCAGGATCTGCCCGATCATTTTTGAGGCCTTCGATCGGATTTCTTCTTCTAGGTCAGGCATGAAATTTTCCCACATGGCTTTGCTGCTGTAGCCCAGCCACTTCGTGATTTCAGCATCCGCCCAATCTCTTGATGCGGCGTGGCCGGCTTCAACGAGGTAAGCATAGGCTTGTTTGAAAGCGTGGATGTAATTCTTGGTGCTGTCATGGAGGGTGCCGTCGTAGTCAAGGATGATGGTGCGGACTCCTTTGAACATTAGTTTTTCCATAAACTTTTATAAATTCTTAAGCAGGTTGGCCATTTCGATGGCGGATACGGCACAATCGTAGCCTTTGTTGCCCGCTTTCGTGCCGGCGCGCTCAATGGCTTGTTCGATCGTGTCGGTCGTCAGGACGCCGAAGATGACTGGAACGCCCGTACTCATGGAGGCGGTTGCTACGCCTTTGGATACCTCGGAACAGACGTAATCGAAATGCGCTGTCGCACCTTTGATGACGGCGCCCAAAGTGATGACAGCATCGTATTTTCCGGAAGCCGCCATTTTTTGTGCTACCAATGGGATCTCGTATGCGCCCGGCACCCATGCCAAGTCGATGGCATCTTCAGCCACGCCATGGCGCTTCAAGCCGTCCAAGGCACCGCCCACCAATTTCGAGCCGATGAATTCGTTGAATCTTGCCACCACGATAGCGATTTTTAAATCCTGTGCAATTAATTGTCCTTCGATGATGTTCATTTTTTTTCCTCCTGTTTGGTTGTTTTTTTATAAATCCAAATAATGCCCCATCTTTTGTTTCTTTGTTTCCATGTAGCGCTGCGTTTCATCGAAGATCTCCAGCTGGATCGGAAGCCTTTCGGTGATCTTCACACCGTGCTTTTTCAATCCTTCTATCTTAAGCGGATTGTTCGTCAAAAGCCGGATTTCCTTGACGCCCAAGTCTTGCAGCATCTCGTCAGCCATGTAGTATTCGCGCAGATCGCTTGGGAATCCCAGAATCAGATTGGCTTCAACTGTGTCGTAGCCTTGGTCCTGCAGCGAATAAGCGTGGATTTTGTTGACGAGCCCGATGCCGCGTCCTTCCTGGCGCAAGTAGACCAAGACCCCTCGGCCTGCCTCGGCGATCTGCTTCATGGCCGCGTCCAATTGCTGGCCGCAGTCGCAGCGTTTCGATCCGAAGACATCGCCGGTCAAGCACTCGGAATGGACGCGCACCAGCACGGGTTCTTCCGTCGTGACATCGCCCATGACCAAAGCGACGTGGTGTTCGTCTGCGTCGATCTTGCTCACGTAAGTGTAGATGTCGAACTCACCGTATTTGGTGGGTAGTTTGGCTTTGCCTTCGCGCTTGTAGAGCTGTTCGTTCTCCTTGCGGTAGGCGATCAGGTCGGCGATCGTGCCGATCTTCAGGTCATGTTGTTTGGCGAAAGTGATCAGTTCGTCTGTGCGCATCATCGTGCCGTCATCGGCCATGATTTCGCAGCAGAGCCCTGCCGGCTTCAGCCCGGCCAAACGCGCCAAGTCGACGGTGGCTTCGGTGTGGCCGTTGCGAGCGAGCACGCCGTTGTCCACTGCTTTCAGCGGGAAAATGTGGCCGGGTCGGCGGAAATCTTCGGGCTGGGCATTATCCTCTACTGCCTTCATGACGGTCAAAGAGCGTTCGAAGGCCGAGATGCCGGTGGTCGTCTCAACGTGGTCGATGGCGACGGTGAAGGCTGTCCCATGATTATCGGTGTTGCGGTCCACCATCGGAGTCAGCACCAGTTTCTCGGTGAGTGTCCGATCCATCGGCATACAGATTAAGCCTTTCGCGTAGATGGCCATGAAATTGATGTTTTCCGGAGTCGCGAATTCGGCTGCGCAAATCAGATCGCCTTCATTTTCGCGATCCTCATCATCGACAAGCACGATGATTTTGCCTGCTTTGATGTCCGCGATTATTTCTTCAGATGTGTTGAACATGTATGTTTCCCTCCTTATTTCTTTCAGAAAAAGCCGTTCTCTTGCAAGAAAGCTTCAGATAGGTTGCTTTGTTTTGTTTGTGTTTTAGGGCTCAGGCCCAGCAGTTTTTCCACGTATTTTCCGATGATGTCGCACTCCAGATTGACCGTGTCGCCCAACTTCTTCTCGAGCAGGATCGTCTCCGCTCCGGTATGGGGAATGATGGATACCTGGAACGAGCCGCTGTCGACCGTCGCCACAGTCAGGCTGACGCCGTCGATGGTGATCGAGCCTTTTTCGATGATGTAGCGGAGCAGTTCGGGGCCGGCTGATATGGTGATCCAGACGGCATTATCGTCCTTGCGGTATTCCTTGATCGATCCGGTGCCGTCGATGTGGCCGCTGACGATGTGCCCGCCTAGGCGGGTATCAAGCTGCAATGCCCGTTCCAGATTGACGCGGCCGCCCATCTGCAGGGCGCCTAGATTGGAGCGCTGCAGTGTTTCCGGCATGACGTCCGCATCGAAGGCATCCTTATGCAGCTTCGTTACCGTCAGGCAGACGCCGTTGGTGGAAATGCTGTCGCCGATTTTTGTCCCGATCAGCACTTTTTTGCCGCCGACAGTGACGACGGAAGATTTTTGCCCATGGCGGATGCCTTTTAAGGTGCCGACTTCTTCGATGATTCCAGTAAACATGAATTTCCTCCCACTTTCCTCTATTATTCGTTCTTGGAAATGTAGCCTTCCAAGAGGATGTCTTCCCCGACGGTGCTGGCCTTCAACTCGATCACGCTAAAAGCTTGGCTCAGCTTCTCGATGCCATCTCCGCCGACAGGTGTTTTTGCCGTTTCCCCGCCGATCAATTTCGGAGCGACGTAGACTTGCACTTTGTCGACGATGCCCGCCTGCAGGGCAGAAAAGTTCAAAGTCGCGCCGCCTTCCAGGAGGATGCTGTCGATGCCGCGCTCCCCGAGGGCGCTCATCAGCGCCTTCAGGTCGGTCTGGCCGTCTTTGTCGGGTACGGTCAAAAGCTCGATGCCGGATTCTTCGATCCGGGCTGCCTTGCTGCGGTCTGCCCGTTCTGTCGTTGCGATAAGAGTCTTGGCCACATCCTGGTTTTGGAGCACTTTTGCTTCCAGCGGGATGCGCAAGGTGCTGTCGACGATGATCCGCACCGGATTTTTTCCTCCCGGAATGCGGGAGGTCAGCTGCGGATCGTCCATGATGACGGTCTGGACGCCGACCATGATGCCGGTGAGGGCGTTGCGCAGTTGATGCACGCGTTCCCTAGCGGCAGGTCCGGTGATCCATTGCGATTCTCCGGTCCGGGTCGCGATCTTTCCGTCCAGGGACATCGCTGCTTTCATGATGACGAAAGGCTCTTTTTTGACGATGTATTTCATGAATATTTCATTCAAACGGATGCTTTCTTCGGCCAGGACGCCTGTCACCACTTCAATGCCGGCAGCCTGCAGTTTCTTGACGCCGCGCCCGGAAACCAACGGATTGGGATCCAAAGCCGCGATGACGACCCGCCCGATTTTCTTTTCGATGATCTTGTCGGAGCAGGGCGGTGTTTTGCCGTAATGGGAGCAGGGTTCCAAGGTCACGTAGATGGTCGCGCCGGCCACATCTTCTGTTGCCGAGCGGAACGCGTTCACTTCAGCATGGCCTTCCCCGAATTTTTCGTGGTAGCCGGATCCGATGATGCGTCCGTCCTTGACGATGATGGCGCCGACCATCGGATTTGGCGCGACGGCCCCGCGGCCTTTCTCCGCCAGTTCCAGAGCCATTTGCATAAAGTGTGTATCCTTATCTTGCATCTTTGTGTGCCTCCCTTTTCCAAAATAAAGAGCCCTGAACAGTTTCTGCTTCAGGGCTCGACAAAGGAAGGCCAGCTAAATAAAGCCAAAAATCCCTGGGCATAGACTACACCCAGGGATTGACGTTCCGATTCATGAACGGATGGCGCGAAAACGTTTTTTGTATGACAAATAAACGTAGCGTGCCATTCGATAAATGGTTCTTGTCTTCTTTCATCCAGACTCTGACTGTCGGCTTCGGAATTTAACCGAATCTGCTTTAAAGGCTCGTGGGCTTTACCACCGGTAGGGATTTTCACCCGTCCCTGAAGACTATTCAATTAAGTTGTCTCTAGGATAATCCCAATCAGTACTATTGTCAAATTAAAATTTCGCAAACAAATGTTCACCAACAGACTGGTTCGGGCAGCGCCAAGGGCCAGTCTTTCGCTCGATGAATCGGGCCTTATTCTATACATATAATTAAAATAAAGTTTGTAATTGATTAGAATTGGGTATAAAATGAGTCCAATAATAGTCGCATCATGACTCGGAAATGATTGTTCATAAGAACGAGAGTGAGAATATAATTAAAAGGGGATGGCAGAATTTGGAACAAGTATTTCAAGGAAGAAGCTTATTGGCGGAAAAAGATTTCACTCGGGAAGAATTGGAGTATCTGATTGATTTTTCGGCACATCTGAAGGATCTGAAGAAACGAAATATCCCGCACCGTTATCTTGAAGGCAAGAACATCTGCCTATTATTCGAAAAAGCATCCACTCGCACCAGAGCCGCTTTTACAGTGGCTGCCATCGATCTTGGGGCGCATCCTGAATATCTCGGGAAAAATGATATCCAATTGGGCAAAAAGGAATCCGTTGAAGATACCGCTAAAGTGCTCGGCAGCATGTTCGACGGCATCGAATTCCGCGGCTTCAGCCAAAAAACCGTCGAAGATTTGGCGAAATATGCCGGTGTACCGGTGTGGAACGGCTTGACCGATGACTGGCATCCGACCCAAATGATCGCCGATTTCCTGACGGTCAAAGAGCATTTCGGCAAGTTGGCCGGACTTAAGTTGGTTTATGTCGGGGATGGACGCAATAATGTCGCCAACAGCTTGTTGGTTACCGGCGCTATCCTGGGTGTCAACGTCACGATCTGCGCGCCGGAATCGTTGTTCCCGACCGATGAATTGGTTGAGATGGCGCAGAAATTCGCTGAAAAGAGCGGCAGCAAAATCGAAATCACGGCCGATGTAGCCCAAGGCGTGAAAGCGGCAGATGTGCTTTACACCGATGTATGGGTATCGATGGGTGAAGAAGATAAATTTGCGGAGCGTATTGAATTGTTGACACCTTATCAGATCAATATGGAGATGATTGAGAAGACTGGCAATGATGATGTGATCATGTTGCACTGCCTGCCGGCTTTCCACGATACAAAAACGCAATATGGCCAGGAAATCGCGGAAACATTCGGCATGCGCGAGATGGAAGTGACCGACGCGGCCTTCCGCAGCAAGCATGGTCTTCAGTTTGAACAAGCCGAAAATCGCATGCATTCCATCAAGGCAATCATGGCTGCGACCTTAGGAAATTTATTTATTCCAAAAGTTTGATTGACAAAGTGAAAAACAGATGATAAATTTAATGCAAATGTCAAACAACATCTAAAACAAATAAAAACTTTGACAAGAAGAGTAGTCCATTTGCACAGTGAAGCGAACCTTGGAGGGTGAAAGCAAGGTCAACCGCGATGGATGAACAGGAACTTTGAGTTGATAAGCTGAATGTGAACCATAAAGTTTAATCCGGTTGCCCCGTTATCGCAAAAGTAGCAATACTTGAGTCCGGCGTGCGCGCATGCTGGAGAATAAGGGTGGCACCACGAACTTTCGTCCCTATACTGAATCTATTTGATTTGGTATAGGCACGGAAGTTTTTTTGTATATCTGCAAGACTTTGCAAAACGGGCTTGGCCTGCTTTTGCAACAAATTTAAAAAGGGGGATGGGAAGTATGATTCATGTCAGTATCATTGGAGCAACAGGTTACACGGGGGTAGAATTAGTCCGATTATTGGGATTGCGCGAGGATGTGGTTCTGGATCATCTGACCTCCCGCACGTACGCGGGTCAAAAGATCCAGCATCTTTTTCCGCACCTGTTGGGCAATGTCGATCACACGTGTGAAGAATTGGATCTGGAACAAGTGACGACGGACAGCGATATTATTTTTGTGGCTTTGCCGCATGGACACGCGTTGCCGATAGCCAAGAAAGCTAAAGAAAAAGGTAAAAAAGTCATCGATCTGGGAGCCGATTTCCGATTGAAGGATGCGGTGGTCTATGAAGAATGGTACAAAGTTGCGCACACCGAGCCGGAACTTTTGGAAGAAGCCGTCTACGGTCTGCCCGAATGGGACCGCGAGGCGATCAAGGATGCAACAGTCATCGCGAACCCGGGTTGCTTCGTGACAAGCATTCTATTGGGCTTGATGCCATTAATGAAAAAAGGTTGGGTCGTGCCGAACAGCATCGTCTGCGATTCCAAATCCGGCACATCCGGAGCGGGCCGCGCCGGCAACGTAGCGAACCTCTTCACTGAGGTGGAAAGCAGCTTTAAAGCCTACGGGGTAGCGCATCACCGCCACACACCGGAAATCGAGCAGCTGTTGACGCAGATGGCCGGCACGGACACGATGATCCAATTCACGCCGCATCTGGTGCCGATGAGCCGAGGCATACTCAGCACCATCTATGCGACGGTCACCGGGGGACATACGGCAGAAGAAATCCACGCTCTTTTTGAGGAAGCTTACGCCGACGAACCGTTTGTGCAGGTTCTGCCTGCGGGCATGTGGCCGATGACGAAATCGGTAAAAGGCACAAATAACTGCCAATTGGGTGTCACCTACGACGAACGCACAGGCCGGGTCATCATCGTATCTGTCATCGACAACTTGATGAAGGGTGCTGCCGGCCAAGCCGTGCAAAACATGAACCTGATGTTCGGACTTGCCGAAACGACAGGATTACAGATGATAGGGCTTTTCCCGTAATAACGGAAGACTGAAGGAGGAAATGGACGAAATGATAAAGAAATTACATAAAAGCGGTGTGACTGCCGCTGCAGGTGTGCAAGCCGCAGGGATTCACGCTGGGTTCAAGAAACGCAAAAAGGACATGGCGCTGCTGTATTTCCCGGATGGGGCAACAGTTGCGGGCGTCTTCACCAAAAATAAAGTCAAAGCGGCTCCGGTCCAGTACGATCAACAAGCCCTGCAGCAACATGACCGTTTCAAGGCGATCCTGATCAACAGCGGCAACGCGAATGCCTGTACAGGCAAACAAGGCAAAGCCGATGTGGAAGAGACCGTGAAGCTCCTTTCTGCAGAATTGAACATCCAACCGGAAGAAGTGTTGGTGTCTTCGACAGGCGTCATCGGGATGTTCATGAACATGGAGACAATGAAAAAAGGGATCAAGGAAATCGCACCGGAAGTTTCCGAATTCGGCGGTGCTGCAGCCAGCAAAGCAATCATGACGACTGATACGGTTCCGAAAGAAGTCAGCTTCACCTTTGAAGTCGCCGGCAAGACGGCTACCATCGGCGGAATGGTCAAGGGATCCGGGATGATCCATCCGAACCTTGGCACGATGCTGGGCTACATCACAACTGATGTCGCAATCGGTCAAACAGCCTTACACGCGATGTTACTGAAAGCCGCTGACGCGACCTTCAACCACGCTACCATCGATGGGGACACGAGCACGAACGATTCCGTCTTTGTCGCTGCAACCGGCAAACTGGATAATCCGCTGATTGTTTCGGCTGATGATGCAGGCTATGCCGAAGTTGAAGCGGGTGTCCTATCCATCTGCTCCCAATTGGCGCAGCTGTTGGTCAAGGACGGTGAAGGAGCGACAAAATTTGTCGAGGTGCTGGTTTCCGGCGCGAAGACAATGGCTGATGCCGTTTCGATCGGCAAATCGGTTGCTACATCAAGTTTAGTGAAGACGGCGATGTTCGGCGAGGATGCCAACTGGGGTCGTGTCATCACGGCTGCCGGTTATGCGGACACGGAATACTTCGATGCCGATGTGATTGATATCGCGTTCTCAAGCAAGAACGGCGAAATCAAGCTTTGCGAAGCAGGGATGGGCGTAGTCTTCGATGAAGAACTTGCGAAAAAAATATTGGAAGCAGATGAAATCAATATTTTGATCGACCTGCATCTGGGAACAGAAGCCGCCAGCACGTGGACATGCGACTTCTCTTACGACTACGTGAAAATAAATGCGGATTACAGGAGTTGAGCGGGATGAAGATGAATAAGAGCAATTGTGAAAAAGCCGAAATGCTTGTCGAAGTACTGCCTTACGTCAACCGTTTCCGCGATAAGATCATCGTCATCAAATACGGCGGCAATGCCATGATCAATGAAGAGCTGAAAAAAGCCGTCATGCAGGATTTATTATTGATGAAATCGGTGGGGATGCACCCTATCCTTGTCCATGGCGGCGGACCGGCCATCAACGATATGCTGAAAAAACTGAAGGTCGAGAGCCACTTCGAGCAGGGGCTGCGCGTGACGGACAAAGAGACGATGGAAATCGTCGAAATGGTGTTGGCGGGCAAAGTCAACAAGGATATCGTCGGCACCCTGAACCAGCTCGGCGGCAAAGGCATCGGCTTGTCAGGTAAAGACGGCAATCTGATCCAAGCGCGCAAAAAATATCTGGAAAAGAACGGCGAAAAAATCGACATCGGCTATGTGGGCGAAGTGGAAGCAGTCAACAAGGAAATGCTGGATTCGCTCATCTACAGCGGCTATATCCCGATCATTTCTTCCATCGGTATGGGCAAGGACGGGATGAGCTACAACATCAACGCCGATTATGTAGCCGGCGCTATAGCGAAGGCCGTTCAGGCAAATAAATTCATCCTGCTGACTGACGTGGAAGGGATTTTCCGCGATTACCATGATAAGGATTCCCTGATCTCTCGGATCACGCTTGATGAGATCGAAGCATTGGAAGCGGATGGCGTCATCTCAGGCGGAATGGTGCCGAAGGTTGACTGCTGCATCGACGCATTGCGAGGCGGTGTGGACGGAGCGCACATCATCGATGGCCGTTTGCGCCACTCGATTTTGTTGGAAGTGTTTTTCGACGAAGGGATCGGCACGATGATCGATCGTGAGAAGGAAGGGGTACTGGAATAATGAATGAAGAGATAAAAACAAAAGGGCAAGCCTACTTGATGAATACTTTCAACCGCGGAGCCATCTGTATGGTCGAAGGACAAGGCAGCTACCTGAAGGATGCGGACGGCAAGCAATATTTGGATTTCCTGGCAGGCATCGCCGTGAACGCGTTAGGACATAATCATCCGAAAGTGACGGCTGCGATAGCGGAACAGGCGGCCAAACTGGTCCACTGCTCGAACTTTTATTGGATTGAGCCGCAAGTGCAGTTGGCGGAAAAACTGATCACGAATTCCGTTTTGGATAAGGTCTTTTTCGGCAACAGCGGCGCGGAAGCCAATGAAGGGGCCATCAAATTGGCGCGCAAATACGGACGCGAAGTCCACGGTGAAGGCTGCTACGAAATCATCACAGCGGATAATTCCTTCCACGGCCGTACGATGGCGACGTTGACGGCGACCGGCCAAAAGCAATTCCATAAAGATTACGATCCGTTCCTGGAAGGTTTCCACTATGTTCCTTTCAATGACTTTGAGGCTTTGGCCGCCAAAGTTACGGAAAAGACATGCGCAATCCTTTTGGAGCCGATCCAGGGCGAAGGCGGCGTCTACGTGGGCGATCAAGCCTACCTGGAGCAAGTGCGTGCGCTCTGTGACGAAAAGGATATCCTGTTGATCTTTGATGAAGTCCAAACCGGGATGGGCCGCACCGGCAAGTGGTTCGCCTACGAAGGCTACGGTGTGGAACCGGATGTGATGACGTTGGCGAAGGCTTTGGGTAATGGCGTTCCGATCGGCGCGCTGTTGGCTAAGGATGCTGTCGCTTCCCATTTCAAACCGGGCGATCATGGTTCAACTTTCGGCGGCAATCCGCTTGTCTGTGCGGCAGCTTTCGCAACCATGCAAGCGATCGAAGACGAGAATATCCTGGCGAACGTCAATGAGATGGGCCGCTATTTCGAAGAGAAATTAGTGGCATTCAAGGAAAAATATGATTTTATCCTCGATGTGCGCGGCAAAGGCTTGCTGCTCGGGATGGAACTGGCGATGAAGGGAGCCGACATCGTCGCGAAGTGCATGGAAAAGGGCGTCATCATCAACTGCACGCATGATACGGTATTGCGTTTCCTTCCGCCGCTGAATGTGACCAGCGCGGAAATCGACAAGGCTGTTGCAGTGATGGATGAAGTTTTTCAAACAATTGAAGCTTAAAGAAAGGACGGTAAAGCATGCCTAAACGAACAGATATCAAGACGATCCTCGTGATCGGCTCGGGACCTATCATCATCGGCCAAGCCGCGGAATTTGACTATGCCGGTACGCAGGCATGCGTAGCTTTAAGAGAAGAAGGATACAAAGTCATCCTGGTCAACTCTAATCCCGCCACGATCATGACGGACGTTGAGATCGCTGATAAAGTCTACATGGAACCACTGACGTTGGAGTTCATCGCGAACATCATCCGCAAAGAGCGTCCGGATGCCTTGTTGCCGACGTTGGGCGGCCAGACCGGTTTGAATATGGCGGTGGAGTTGGACGAAGCCGGCATTCTGGACGAGTACAAGGTCGAGTTGCTTGGCACGAAACTGACTTCCATCCAACAAGCCGAAGACCGTGATCTGTTCCGTCAATTGATGGCGGAATTGAATCAGCCGGTTCCGGAGAGCGACATCATCCACACCGTCGACGAGGCACTTCGCTTCGCGGCGGAAGTCGGGTATCCGTTGATCGTCCGTCCTGCCTTCACAATGGGCGGCACCGGCGGCGGCATCTGCCATAATGAAGCTGACCTACATGAAATCGTGGCCAACGGTTTGCGCTACTCACCGGTGACACAATGTCTGTTGGAAAAATCGATCGCCGGCTTCAAGGAAATTGAATATGAAGTGATGCGCGACAGCAACGACAACGCCATCGTAGTCTGCAACATGGAAAACATCGATCCGGTCGGCGTCCACACAGGCGATTCAATCGTCGTGGCGCCTTCCCAAACCTTATCCGACAAAGAGTACCAAATGTTGCGCGATGTCTCCCTGCAGATCATCCGCGCCCTGAAAATCGAAGGCGGCTGCAATGTGCAGTTGGCATTGGATCCGTACTCGTTCGACTACTACATCATCGAAGTGAACCCGCGCGTCAGCCGTTCTTCGGCTTTGGCGAGTAAAGCGACCGGTTACCCGATCGCGAAAATGGCGGCGAAGATCGCTGTCGGCCTGACTTTGGATGAAATGAAGAACCCGGTCACGGGCACGTCTTACGCGGCTTTCGAGCCGGCTTTGGACTACATCGTATCCAAAATCCCGCGTTTCCCGTTCGATAAATTCGAAAAGGGCGACCGCACCCTCGGCACACAGATGAAAGCGACAGGCGAAGTTATGGCCATGGGCCGTACGTTCGAGGAATCGATGCTGAAAGCCGTCCGTTCTTTGGAATACGGCGTCAACCATCTGGCGTTGCCGAAAGACCAAGGCCAGACCGTGACGATGGAAGAAATCGAACAGAACATCCGAGTCGCTTGCGACGAACGTCTTTTCTGCCTGGGAGAAGCGTTGCGCCGCGGCGTGACACCGGAAACGATCCATGAATGGAGCGAAATCGACTACTTCTTCCTGTACAAATTCAAGCACATCATCGACTTGGAGAAGGAAGTGGCGGCAGCTGAACCGAAAGACTTGGAAATCCTGCGCGAAGCGAAGAAATACGGCTTCAGCGATGAAATCATCGCTGAATTGTGGGGCATGGCTTCGGAAGACATCTACGCGTTGCGTAAAGCCAACGGCATCGTCCCTGTCTTCAAGATGGTGGATACGTGTGCGGGCGAATTCGAATCCTTCACACCGTACTTCTACAGCACGTATGAGATGGAACAGGAATCTTTCCCGAGCGACCGCGAAAAAGTCATCGTCTTGGGCTCCGGTCCGATCCGTATCGGGCAAGGGGTCGAGTTCGACTACGCAACTGTGCATGCAGTCTGGGCAATCCAGGAAGCCGGCTATGAAGCGATCGTCGTCAACAACAACCCGGAAACCGTTTCGACGGACTTCTCGATCTCCGACAAGCTGTATTTCGAACCATTGACCGAAGAAGACGTGATGGCCATCATCGACCTGGAACAACCGTTGGGCGTCGTTGTGCAGTTCGGTGGCCAAACGGCCATCAACCTGGCCGACAAATTGGTGAAAAACGGCGTCAAGATCCTGGGCACGAGCCTGGAAGATCTGGACCGCGCTGAAGACCGCAAGCTGTTCGAACAGTTGTTGCGCGACTTGGATATCCCGCAAGCACCCGGCAAAACAGCCGTGACCGTTGAAGAAGCGGTCGCAGTTGCCGACGAAATCGGCTATCCGGTCTTGGTGCGTCCGTCCTACGTATTGGGCGGCCGGGCGATGCAGATCGTCTACAACCAAGCCGACCTTGAGAAATACATGCGTGAAGCGGTCGTGGCCAGTCCGGAACGTCCAGTCCTGGTCGATCATTACCTGATCGGACAAGAGCTGGAAGTCGATGCGATCTGCGACGGCGAAACCGTCCTGATCCCGGGCATCATGGAACACATCGAACGCGCCGGCGTCCACTCGGGCGACTCGATCGCTGTTTACCCGCCGCAAAACTTGTCACCTGAACTGATCCAAACGATCGAAGACTACACGATTCGCGTGGCGCAAGGCCTGAACACCATCGGTTTGGTGAACATCCAGTTCGTCATCAGCGAAGGCGTCGTCTACATCATCGAAGTGAATCCGCGCGCGAGCCGGACGATCCCGTTCCTGAGCAAGGTGACCGGCATCCCGATGGCGAACTTGGCGATGCAAGGCATCCTGGGCATCAAACTGAAAGATCAAGGCTACCGGACCGGGTTGGTTCCGTCCAAATCCGGGGTATACGTGAAGATGCCGGTCTTCAGTTTCAACAAACTGAAGAAAGTCGACACCGTTCTGGGGCCGGAAATGAAGTCCACAGGGGAGATCATCGGAAAAGATGTCATCCTTTCCAAAGCACTGTACAAAGCTTTCCGGGCCGCCAATATTGAGATCCCCGAGTACGGTACGGCGCTGCTGACGATTGCGGACAAGGACAAGCACGAAATCCTGCCTCTGGCGAAACGCTTGGTTGCGGTCGGCTACCGTTTGCTTGCAACAAAGGGTACTGGGGAAGCCTTGCTGGAGGCGCAAGTACCGGTTACGATCCTCCAAAACGGCGAGGCGAAAAGGGAAAATATCCTGAAACGCATGCATGACGGAGAGATCCAGTTCATCATCAATACGATGACCGAAGGCAAGACCGAGGAAACCGACGGCTATTTCATCCGCCGCGAAGCCGCGGACAACAATCTGCCGTGCCTGACCTCTCTGGATACAGCCGAGGCGCTACTGCAGGCGATGGAAATGATGCATTTCCAACTGCAGGCGGTCGGGACCGAACCGACGTTTTAAACAGATCCATTTCAGGAAAGAAAAGGCCGCCGCATGATCCTGTTCAGGATGATGCGGCGGCCTTTTGGCTGTTTTCTATCGGAAAGTATTCACCAATGTCCCGATGCCTTCGATGGTGGATTCGATGACATCGCCGGGTTTCAGCCAGACTTGTTCGTCTTCCGGGTAACCAAGGATGACCCCGTCCGGTGTTCCGGTGAAGATGATGTCGCCGGGTTCCAGCGCAAAGTGCTGGGAGATGTAGGAAACGATTGTCGCGATGTCGAAAATGAGATGCTTCGTGTTGCTGTTCTGGCGAACCTCGTTGTTCAGTTTAAGCGAAATGTCCAGATTTCTCGGATCGATCTCATCGGCGGTCACGTAGACCGGTCCGAGCGGCGCGAATTTATCCGGGGACTTTCCTAATAACCATTGCGGAGAGCCTTTTTGCCAGTCGCGTGCGGTCACGTCGTTGCCGATTGTATAGCCCGCTACGTGCTCAAGAGCTTCTTCCGGGGAGACGCAATAAGCTTTTTTGCCGATGACTGCCACCAGTTCGACTTCGTAATCTACCTTGCTGGTGTTCACCGGAATCGGAATGCCTTCTTTATGGGCAGCCAAAGCGCTCGTGAATTTGCTGAAGACAAGCGGTTTTTTCGGGGCTTCACTTTTCGTTTCCGCGACATGGGCGGCATAGTTCTTGCCGATGCAGAGGATTTTGCCTGGACGGGAGAGGACGGGCAGGAATGTGACCTCATCCATGGAAACATAGTAGGCTGGATCCGTCAGCGTTTCAGCTTGGGCCAGAATGGCGGCCAATTGGGCAGCCTGTTCCGGATCCTTCAGCACATCGTCTATATAGGAAGGGAAAGGCAGCGATAAAGCTACAGCCACTTTGGCGACGTTCAGGAAACCCTGCTCCGTCTTGATGCCGATGCGGCTTTGGCCGTCTTCTGAAAAATGAATCAATTGCATAGGAAAACCTCCTTGATATTTGATTGGAACTTGCTTATATCCAGTGTAGCAATTATTCCCAAAAAACGATAGATTTAATGCAGCATCTGCAACAATTTTCGTGTTTCGGGAAAGAACACAGAAAAATCCAATTAGAGAGCGGTTACTGTTTTGTGTTTCCCAAAAAAACAGTAGTCATTCCCTTTAGATGTGATAGAATAGGAAACATAAAAATTTTAATTGGATTTTCATATTGGCTTAAAATGGTATAATGGACTCGACAAAAAACTAAAGAAGCAGGGGCGAAAAAAATGAGAGCAATCATGACCGTAACAGGTAAAGACCATACCGGAATCGTAGCGAGCGTAGCGGTGGAATTGGCGCGTCTGGGCGTAAATATTTTGGATATCTCACAGACCATCATGGATGAATACTTCACCATGATTTTGATGGTCGAATTGAATGAATCAAAAAATTCAGTCAGAGAAGTAAAAGAAGCGATGAAAAAAGTTGAAGAAGAACAAGGCTTGGTCATCCGTTTACAGGCAGAAGACACATTCCATGCAATGCATCGGATCTAGGGGGACATTTGAATGTTAAGAACTGACAATATCTTGGACACCATCCGAATGTTCGAAGAGGACAATTTGGATATCCGTACCATCACCATGGGGATTTCTTTATTGGACTGCATCGACAGCGATGGCGAAAAAGCTCGTGAAAGAATATACAAAAAAATCACCACCAAAGCGAAGAACCTGGTCAGCATAGCGCAGGAAATCGAAGATACGTACGGCGTTCCGATCACGAACAAACGGATTTCGGTCACACCGATCGCCTTGATTGCTGGCGCAAGCGATGACACGGACTACGTGGCATACGCAAAAACATTGGATGCTGCGGCGAAGGAAGTCGGCGTCGACTTCATCGGCGGATTCTCTGCATTGGTCGAAAAAGGCTACAACAAAGGCGACAAAATCCTGATTGATTCGATTCCGGAAGCTCTAGCAGTGACGGATAAGGTCTGCAGCAGCGTGAACATCGGCTCCACTAAAGCGGGCATCAATATGGATGCTGTGAAATTGATGGGTGAAATCGTACTTGCCACAGCGGAAAAAACAGCCGACAGAAACGGATTCGGTTGTGCGAAATTAGTAGTATTCGCAAACTCAGTAGGTGACAATCCCTTTATGGCAGGCGCTTATCATGGGGTGGAAGAAGCAGATTGTGAAATCCACGTCGGCATTTCCGGCCCTGGTGTCGTCAAACGTGCTTTGGAAAAAGTAAAAGGCGAACCGATGGACATCGTTGCCGATACAATCAAGAAAGCAGCCTTCCAGATCACCCGCATGGGTCAATTGGTCGGGAACATCGCTTCCCAAAAATTGGGCGTGCCCTTCGGCATCGTCGACTTGGCTTTGGCTCCGACACCTGCAGTCGGCGACTCTGTCGGTGAAATCCTTGAAGAATTCGGTTTGGGTGTAGTCGGTACCCACGGAACAGTCGCTGCTCTAGCTGTATTGAATGATGCAGTCAAAAAGGGTGGCGTAATGGCATGCAGCCATGTCGGCGGACTTTCGGGTTCGTTCATTCCCGTATCGGAAGACCACCGCATGATTGATGCTGCGGCAGCAAACCAAATCAGTTTGGATATGTTGCTGGCGATGACTGCCATCTGCTCGGTTGGTTTGGATATGATCGCCATCCCTGGTGACACGCCTGCAACGACAATCGCGGCCATGATCGCTGATGAAGCCGCAATCGGTGTTCAAAACAACAAAACGACCGCTGTCCGCGTGATTCCGGCAATCGGCTGTGGTGTGGGTGATTTCGTTGAATTCGGCGGCCTGCTTGGACGCGCTCCGGTAATGCCGGTCCACAAAGAAAGCTCTGCTGACTTCATCAATCGTGGTGGACGCAGTCCGGCACCGATCCACTCATTCAAAAACTAAATGCACTCAAAAAGTGGAGCTGTCCCATCGCGGGGCAGCTCCACTTTCTTATTTTCCGGGCAGTTTGAGCGTTAGCTCCGGCGAGCAAGGCCTCGCAGGAGTATACCATGATGGTTATCTCCCTTCTCCGGGGAGCGACATCCTGACCGGAGCTGGGCGCTCGATTCCACCTTACGCTACCCTCCAAATGCTGAGGCAACGAAGAAGGGCTGCCCCCCGCAATTGGAGACAGCCCTTCACTATTATGCCGTAATTTTTTTCTCGTAATATTTATAGCCGATGAAGCAAACCGCGAAGCAGAACAGGATGAAAATCGGCACATAAGTCGGATTGGACACGATGCCGCCGATCAGAATGATGGCAGAGCCCATGATCGCGAATACCGGCGTGATCGAACCGAAGAAAGAACTGGTGATGACACCTTCTTTTTTCATGCTGATGACTTTCAGATAAAGGATGACATAAGTCATATAACTGAAGACAATCGCGATTTCGCTGACATCTCCGCCACCCAGAATCCCGGATTTTTGGCTCAAATAGTGTAACACCATCCACACAAGGGATACCGCAAAGGCAATTTGTGCGGCTGCCGGGGACAGTAGGCTCTTTGGATCGATCCGTTTTACCTTAGAGCTGTTTGGCAGCATGTTTTTTTCTGCCAGTGCTTGAGGCAAACGCAGCATACCCATTATTACGCCGTTCGTTACGCCCAAGATAGCGATCAATACAAAGGAAAGAATGATGCTGCCGCCGCGTTCGCCCAGCAAGGAAATACCGATGGTTGTGGTGGCTTCATCGCCCACCGCCAAGATGTATTCGGAGCCGGCGATGGAGACCAAGCCGCTGAAATAGGTCAAATAGATGGCCAACACAACCAAAGGTCCGATGGTCAAAGCCAATGGCATCGTCCGTTTGGGATTCTTTACTTCATGCGTGATGTTTGTTGCGATGGTCCAGCCATCGTAGGAGAAGGCCATCGGCGCCAATGCAGCCAACCAACCCCAGCCCACGTTCGTGATCGGAACAGCCAATTCGGGAGGAACGATCGGAGCCGGTTCTTTCCAAAAAACCCCAACAATAGCGATGGCAATCAGCGGGATCAGTTTCATTATGGTGGCGAGGTTCTGGAAATAGCCGCCCAATCTGAGCGAAAAATAATTCAACAAGAAGAAGAACGCCATGTAACCCGTCCCGATCAGTGTCTGTGTTTCCAATGTGTTCGGCAGACCCAAAAGCATGCAGGTGTAGATGCCGGATACCCAACTCACGACGACGGTGATCGTCGGAAGGTAGACGAACAATTGGAACCAGCCGAACGCGCTCGCTGCTTTATCAGAGATGAACTCCTCGAAATAAGCGACGACGCCGCCGGTTTTTTCCGTCCGGTTAGCCAATTGCGTCAGTGTGATGCTCCCGAAAATGATGCTGAACGCGCCGATACAGAAAACCAAAATCCCTAATGCTACGTTTCCTCCGGTCGCTCCCAAAATATCATCGGCTTTGAAAAAGATCCCTGATCCGACGCAGATGCCGACAATCATGGATACAGCGGTGAATAAGCCGTAATGTTTCTCTTCTTTCATAAGTCACTCCCAATAAATGTATTTTTTCCAAAAAAAAAGACGGACAGATCTTGATGACAGCTGCGTCCGCCAAAATAATCTGTATAAATCCGTCTGTTATTATACCATCAAAATGATGCCCGGCCTATAAAACTTGTAACATCAGTGTGTTAGAGGTTCTACATGGACATCTGTTTCGAAAACATTGAATGCCTTGCGCAAGCGCTCCTCGACTTCTTCCGTGATTTCATGGCTGCGCAGCACTGTCAGCTCCGCATCCAGCAGAATGGTCACATCAACATAGACATTTGCTCCATAGCTGCGCGCAGCTATGGTCGTCACTTGTTGGACGTCAGGAATGTCGAGGATGGCTTGTCGGTATTCGGTTAAATAATTCGTTTCGAAACCATCGGACAAGGAGAAAGCACTCTCGCGGAAGATATCGATTGCCGTTTTGATGATGACGACCCCTACGATGACAGCCATGACGCCGTCCAACCAATACAGACCGAAGATGGAGCCGAAAATGGCGATTGCCGCCGCAAAACTGGTCAGGGCATCGCTCAGGTTGTCTTTTGCGGAAGCGGCCAAACCGATGCTGTTGATGCGGTTTGCGAGTCGATTGTTGAATATGTAGACACCTATCATGATAAACCCTGCAATCAGGGCGGTAACACCGGATACGATATCAGGTGTGGTGAACTCTCCTCCGGTCAGTTTCGAAAAACTTGAGAAGAGCACCTGCAGGCCGACCAAAAGCATAATGAAGGAAGTGGAGAGGCTAGCTATCGTCTCGGCTTTCCAATGGCCATAAGGATGATCCTCATCAGCCGGTCGGCGGGCGATCCGTAAGCCAATCATGACAGCGACCGTGGAGATGACGTCCGTGAAATTGTTCAGCCCATCGGCACTCAGAGAGGCCGATCCGAAGGCATTCCCGATGAAAAGTTTTGCGAAAGAGAGAGTGACATAGGCAACCATGCTGAGTCGTGCGCCCTGTTCCGCCAATTGTAAGTCCTTATATCTTTCGTTCATCGTGTCCTGCTCCATTTCCTATGAATTCATCTGACCTGCCTGTTTTTGCGTACTTCCTAAAATTGGTACAATAGAAGGATTCTACTATATTTCAGTTTGGTTGTCATTAAAAACGATTTAATAATACTGTCATCAGCCTACGGAATGGTGACGGAATCATGAACGATGCGGCACTTGCCCGGGCAAACTGTTGCCTTTTTTTGGCGAGCAACCTACAATTGAAGGAAATATGAAATTGTGAGAACGAGAAGGAGGCTTATTATGGATCGCCAGAAAGATGCCCTGTATTATACTGGGCTTTTAAAAATGAAAAAAGCATCCCCTGAAGAATTGGTTGCGGATGCCTTCAAAAAGATAGATGAAGAGAATCCCGGCTGCAATGCCGTCGTGCATACGCGTAGAGAAAAAGCGCTGCATGAAGCCAGAACAAGGGACTTCAGAAACACGTTATTCGGCGGTGTGCCGATCCTGATCAAGGATTTGGGCCAGGACCTCGCCGGGGAGCCGGCGACATCAGGCTCGCGGTTGCTGAAGGATTACGTCGCTCCCCGCACCAGTCATTTTGTCGAAGCGGTTGAGAGGGCCGGTTTCATCGTCATCGGCCAGACGAGCACACCCGAATTCGGGTTCAAGAACATCACGGATGCCGTCATACATGGTCCTGCCAGAAACCCTTTCAATCGGAACCATTCTCCTGGAGGGTCCAGCGGCGGTGCGGCAGCGGCTGTCGCATCGGGGATGGTAGCCATCGCCACCGCCAGCGACGGCGGCGGCTCGATCCGGATTCCGGCATCCTTCACGGGCTTGGTGGGGTTGAAACCGACAAGGGGGCGGACACCAGTGGGTCCGGGATCTTATCGCGGCTGGCAAGGCGCATCAATCAGCTTCGCCTTGACGAAGACGGTAAGGGATACAGCGATGATGCTGGATGCTTTGCAGACTGTCCAAGCGGCAGCGCCGTTCCAGACACCACTATTTCCGGGGAGCCATTTCCAGGAACTTCAATCCGGAAAGCGGCGCAATTTCCGGATCGCCTATTCATTGGAATCGCCGGTGAAGTCCGTCGTCAGCGAGGAGGCGAAACGGGCTGTACTTCAAACTGTGGCAGCGCTGGAAGAGTTGGGATACGAGGTGGAAGAAAAAACGCCCGACATCGACGGCATCCTTTTGATGGAGGCCTACTATGCAATGAACGGAGCCGAAACGGACGCCATGCTGAGAGGTTTTGCCGCGAAACTCGGACGCCCGTTGACCGCCGACGACATGGAGTTGGTTTCATGGTCCCTCTACCAGTACGGCCGGACAATCTCCGGAGGCGACTACTCGTTGGCATTGAGCCTCTGGGACCAAGCGGCAGCCACGATGGATCGGTTCCATGAAAATTATGATCTGCTGCTGCAGCCGACTACAGCAGCGAGTGCTCCTCTGATCGATCACTCTTTCCAAAGCGAAGAACTGAAGGAGCGGATGCGCAGATCGGATCTGCTGTCGGCTGCGGACAGGAAAGAAATTGTCTGGACCATGTTTGAAGAGAGCTTGGGCGTGACCCCGTTTACGCAGCAAGCGAATTTGACGGGGCAGCCTGCCATCAGCCTGCCGGTGCACCGCACGGCTGCCGGGTTGCCTTTGGGGGTTCAGTTCACGGCCCCGAAAGGGAAAGAGGAGTGGCTATTGGACATCGCGTCGGTATTGGAGATGGCCGGGCTTTTCACCTGATTGGGGACACCGATAAGAACTGCAGACTGATCTTTCGGAAAGCGCTTGACGGCCCTTGAAAAAAAGCTATAATTAGGTAGTTTTTAAAATAAAAAAGATATCTAGGACATTGGAGGAAAAATAGATTGGAAACGCAGAAAGAAAGGCATCCGCAGATTCCCCTGAGCATGGCTGCGGTTGTTGTGGCGCTGGGTGTCGTTTATGGGGATATCGGTACCTCACCGCTCTATGTCATGAAAGCTATTGTAGAAGGGAACGGCGGGCTCGAATCATTGTCGGATTCATTTATCACAGGTGCGCTATCCTTGGTGATCTGGACGGTCACGCTGATTACGTCAATCAAATATGTGCTTATCGCGATGCAGGCTGATAACCATGGAGAAGGCGGTATTTTCTCGCTTTATACACTCGTCCATAAACGCGCAAAATGGCTGATTATTCCGGCTATGGTGGGCGGGGCGGCCTTGCTGGCTGATGGTATTTTGACCCCTGCAGTAACGGTCACGACGGCTGTCGAAGGCTTGCGCAGCATCCCGTTCTTCGAAGGCTTTCTAGGCGAGGGACAAGGAAAAATATTGGCGATAACGATGACGATCATCTCGGCTTTATTCATGATCCAACGCCTCGGAACGAAAACGATAGGGAAAGCATTTGGACCCATCATGGCTTTTTGGTTTGCCTTTATCGGCGGATTTGGGCTATGGCAAGTGCTCAGCAATCCGACTGTACTGCTTGCCTTCAATCCGATGCGCGGTATCGAACTGCTCCTGAGCGAGCAGAATCACGCCGGCTTTATGATTTTGGGCAGCATTTTCTTGGCTACGACCGGAGCGGAAGCCTTGTACTCGGATATGGGGCATGTCGGCAAGAAGAATATCTACGGTAGTTGGCCCTTTGTAAAGGCTTCCTTGCTGTTGAATTATCTCGGCCAAGGGGCTTGGTTGATGCAAGCCAAATCAAACGTTGCGCTCTACCATATTGAAGATTTCAATCCATTTTTTGAAATGCTGCCGGGCGGATTGCGTTTCTTTGCGGTTCTGTTGAGTACCCTCGCCGCAATCATCGCTTCGCAGGCACTCATTACCGGGTCCTACACGCTTGTTTCGGAGGCGATCAGCCTGAATCTGTTGCCGCATCTGAAAATCCAATACCCTTCCCAAACTAAGGGACAAATGTACATCCCTTTGGTGAACAACATTCTTTGGTTGTCATGTATGGGGGTTGTCTTTTACTTCAAGACATCGATCCGGATGGAAGCTGCCTACGGTCTGGCGATTACCATCACGATGCTGATGACGACGATGCTGCTGTTCGAATTTCTGCGCTTGAAGAATTTCAATATCATCGTTTCTCTGATCATGTTCGTGTTCTTCGGCACATTGGAGGCGACCTTCTTCATCTCCAGCGCAACCAAATTCTTCCATGGCGGCTATGTCGCGATCCTTATGGGCGCCATTCTTTTCGCCATCATGTTCGTCTGGCATAAAGGAAGTAAGATTGAATCATTGCAGCGATTGGAATACCCGATGACGGACTTCATCGGCCAATTCAAAAAACTGAAGGAAGATGATTCCTTGCCTGTATATGCGAATAACCTGGTCTTCCTGACGAGCAATCAAAATGCAGAATCTGTTGATCGGGACATTCTCTACTCCATATTGGATAAGCGGCCGAAGCGCGCCGACGTGTATTGGTTCATCAACGTAGCCGTCACCGACGAACCGTACACACAGGAATATAAGGTGGAGGACTATGGTACAGACTTCTGCTTCAAAGTGCAGTTGCGTTTGGGTTTCAAAATTGAGCAACGGATCAATGTATACTTGCGCCAAATCATCCAGGAGATGATGGAAGAGGGAAGGATCAAACCCCAAAAGCAGACATACACAATCTATCACGACAAAGAAATCGGCGACTTCTGCTTTGTGTTGGTCCGCAAGGCCATTTCGCCAGAAAGCGATCTTTCTGTTTTCAGCCGCTTCATCTTGAGTTTGAAATATAACATCAAGGCGTGGACAGGATCTCCCGCAAGATGGTTTGGGTTGGAAAATACAAACCTGGTCATTGAACAGGTTCCCCTGTTCCTGAAGGCAAGGGAGGCCAGCCGGCTTACCCGAGTGGAATAGGCATCATGGGGCACTGCTTTTTGATGGGAATAATAGATGTGGAGGCCGGGACTTATGTTCCGGCCTTTTTTAGTCATCGCTTCAGCCGGCCATTCACATTTTTTTTTAATATTTTTTTCATTAAGGGCTCTTTTTTTTGTTTCCATGCGAGGAAATTGGCCTATCAAGGGGAGATGAAATGCCTTTCAAATGTTATTCTGACAAGGGTTTATATACATGTAAGAAAATGTTACATGCGATGTTAAGGTAGCGTTGACTTGCATGAGAATTTGGAGTATTCTTGTTGTATTAAATCACTCAATTAGTTGTTAGGAAATACGATTAATTGCTGAAAAGAATTACCTTTTTCTCAACAGGCGTTAACTCCTGAAGAAAAAGGATACATCTGTGGTTCACTCAACTCAGAAGCTTCGATGGAGGGGTTGGTATGAAAGAAAAAGAGCTACGACGTTCGATGGCTGTTTTTACCATCGGAACAGTCATGCAGCTTACGGATCTGACAGCAAGACAGATTCGCTATTACGAAGAGCAAGACCTCGTTCATCCTAAGCGGACAGACACCAATCGCCGGATGTTTTCATTGAACGACGTCGATCGGTTGCTGGAAGTCAAAGACTATTTGGCTGAAGGGTTGAACATCACTGCAATCAAGCGGATGTACAGTACCGAAAGGCTGAAGAAGCAGCAAGAAGAGGAGCTTGAAAACAAGCACAAAAACTTGACAGACGAAGATGTCCGTCGCATCCTCTACAAAGAAATTCTTAACGCAAGTGGATTTAACCCTGGGGATTCAAATAAACCTTGGGGAAGATTATAAAAAAACAAAAAAATACACAAAGCATAGTCAAGGAGAGGGAATACAAATGCCAAAATTTACTAGAGAAGAAATCATCGCATCAGCAAAGAATGATAACGTCCGTTACCTACGCTTAATGTTCACTGACATCTTAGGAACAATCAAAAACGTGGAAGTTCCTATCAGCCAGTTAGAAAAAGTATTAGACAACAAAATGATGTTCGACGGTTCTTCCATCGAAGGTTTCGTGCGTATCGAAGAAAGCGATATGTACTTGTACCCAGATTTTAATACATGGTTAGTATTCCCATGGGGCACTGAACAAGGCAAAGTAGCTCGATTGATTTGTGATATCTACATGCCTGATGGCACACCATTTGCAGGAGATCCACGTAACAACTTGAAGCGTTCTCTTAAAGAAATGAAAGAATTAGGTTTCACTGAATTCAACTTAGGACCTGAACCTGAATTCTTCCTGTTCAAATTAGATGAAAAAGGTCAACCTACATTGAAATTGAACGATCAAGGTGGATACTTCGACTTGGCTCCTACTGACTTGGGCGAAAACTGCCGTCGTGATATCGTATTGGAATTGGAAGCTTTGGGCTTTGAAATTGAAGCAAGCCACCACGAAGTTGCTCCAGGACAACACGAAATCGATTGGAAATACGCAAATGCTGTTGAAGCTTGCGACAACATCCAAACTTTCAAATTGATCGTCAAAACAGTTGCCCGCAAACACGGTTTGCATGCAACATTCATGCCTAAACCAGTATTCGGCATCAATGGTTCCGGTATGCATTTCAATATGTCATTGTTCAACGAAAACGGCAATGCTTTCTACGATAAAGAAGATGAACGTCAATTAAGCGAAACAGCTTACCAATTCATCGCTGGTCTGATCAAACATGCGCGCGGATACACAGCTGTCTGCAACCCGATCGTTAACTCATACAAACGTTTGGTACCTGGCTACGAAGCGCCAGTATACATCGCATGGAGCGGAAAAAACCGTTCACCGCTGATCCGTATCCCAGAATCACGCGGCATGTCCACTCGTGTTGAATTGCGTAGCGTTGACCCAGCTGCTAACCCATACTTGGCTTTAGCTACTTTATTGGCTGCAGGTCTTGATGGCGTGAAGAACAAATTGGAAGCTCCAGCTCCAATCAACCGCAACATCTACCAAATGTCAGCTGAAGACCGTTACGAAAATGGAATTTTGGATTTGCCTACATCGTTGCATGAAGCTCTTGGAGAGTTCTCTAAAGACCAATTGTTGGTTGAAGCATTAGGCGACCATATCAGCAACAACTTCATCGAATCAAAAGAAATCGAAGTAATGTCTTACATCCAACAAGTAACAGAGTGGGAAAGAGAACAATACTTAAACATGTACTAAGAGAGTGCGATGAATCCCGTTTAGGAATCGAGTACTAAGAGGATAGCCACAACGCGACCCGGTTTTGGTCGCGATGTGGCTATCAGCTTAGACGGAGATTTCTGGGATTCAGAACACGTTTAGAGAGGGTGCGATGATTTGCGGAATCCCCTGCAAATCAGAACACGTTAAAAGAGCGTGATGATTCACGCACTTCCCCAAAAGGCCGAGACAAATTTGTCTCGGTCTTTTGTGTCGTTCAGGGAAGAAAAATCCTGCTGTTGCTGTAAACTTCAGCCGAGAAAACGTATAATGGGTATATGTAAAGTTCTTCAGAGGAGGGATCACCGTGGAAGCAATCGAAATGAAGGGTTTGACAAAAATTTACCGCAAGCGTGCAGCTTTGGACAATGTCCAACTCACAGTGGAGCAAGGTGAAAGGTTCGGATTCATCGGGCCGAACGGAGCTGGAAAGTCGACAACCATAAAGCTGTTGCTTGATTTCATCAAGCCGAGCAAGGGAAGTGCCAGAATTTTCGGATTGGATGCCCAGAAAGATTCCGAGAGCCTGAAACGCATCATCGGGTACGTCCCGAGCGATGTGCATTATTACAGCAATCTGACTGTGGAAGAGATTCTGATGATGACGGGGAAATTCCACCATATCCAGAACATAAAGGAAATGATGGCTTATTACGTAGAACGATTCGCGTTGGAGCCGAAAAAGAAAATGAAGGACCTGTCGTTGGGGAATCGGAAAAAAGTCGCAATCGTGAACAGCTTGATCTTCAACCCGGAACTTTTGATACTTGATGAACCTACTAATGGGCTGGATCCTTTGATGCAGCATCGTTTGTTTGAAGAGCTGAACTACCACAACAAGGAAGGCGCGACCATCTTCATTTCTACGCATAACCTGCCGGAAGTGGAAGCATTCTGCACGCGTACGGCCTTCATCCGTGAAGGGAAAATCATTTCCGTGGAAGATATGGCATCCGGATATCAACCAGGGAAAGTGGTGACGCTTACCGGTTCAGCCATCGTAACGGAGGATTTCGAATCCAAAGGGTACCGTGTCCTTTCCAGGACCGACCGGGTGGTTTCGTTGTTGTATAAGGACAACGTGAATCAGATTTTGGCGGATATGTCATCCTTGGATTTGGAGGATATAGAAATCCGCAATCAGAATTTGGAGGAAAAATTCATGACCCTATATGGTGGAGGTGAATCCCATGAATAGCATCCGATTGGAGTGGAAACAGGAACGCGGCGGGTTATTCGTATGGCTTTTCTTTATGGTCCTGATCATGGGGCTGATGATGGCCATGTTTCCCGTCATGGCAAATCAAGGGATGGAGGATATCTTGACGACCAAGCTCGATGCGATGCCTCCTGAGATGCTGGAGGCATTTTCGCTCACGAATGGCGCGAGCTTATTGCAGGCTGCCGGATTTTTTGCTTATATTTTTCAGTATCTCTTTTTGGCAGCCTGCATTTTTGCAACGATGAAAGGGGCCCAGGCGCTGATCAAGGAAGAGACAAACGGCACAATCGAGTATCTGTACGCACAGCCGATCAGCAGAAAAGCTATTGTCACGAGCAAATACATCGCTAACTTAGTGTTGCTTATGATTTTTTGGATCGTCCTGTACGGTGCGGCTTTGCTGTTCATCTATCTGTTCAAGGAGGATGGAGCCGATTTTGTGGAAATCATAAAAGATATCACGCTGATTTTCGGCGCGGAGTCGTTGGTATTGTTGTTCTTTTATTCAATCGGCTTCCTTTTCTCAACGTTCATCGCGAGCAGCCGTTCAACAAGCGGAGTCGCGTTGTTGCTGGTGTTCGGCACGTACATGATCGGCCTTGTCTCGAAGATGGTTGAGGACTATGAATTCCTGCGTGTTTTGTCGCCGATTGAATACGCACATCCAGCGGCCTTGCTGGAAGAGGGGATTTCCTGGGAGTACATGGTCATCTGTATCATCGGAAGCATGTTGGTATTGGGTCTAAGCTATCTGATCTACGGCAGAAAAGATCTGCGGATCCAGGTTTAGTGTTATAGGTTGGTTGGATGGTAATTAATGAATCAAATAAAAAAAGCCCGTAGTGGGCTTTTTTATTTTGGAATGCGGTAAATGCGGGATTCATCACACTCTAAACGTGTTCTGATTCGCAGGGGATTCCGCCTAATCTGTCTAGCCTCCATGGGCAAAAATCGACCCATTGCGGCTAGACCGCTTAGTGCTCAGCCCCTAACCGCGAATCATCACACTCTCTAACCAAATGTCATGAACATTACGGCGGCGACGATCAGGGCGTAGGATAATTTCTCCAGATTTTTCTTTGTAATCGGGTTCAGGCCTTTTTCGTAGCGTGTCTGATACATGATCCAGACATTGATTGCGATGCTGATGATACCCAGTATACTGGCGGTAAGATACTTATTCACGTTTTTCCTCCTGTCGGTTTATGCTTTCTGTTTGGCTATTCTGCGAATCGATGATCATATCGATGTGGGGGATATCATCCTCCAGGTAGATATCCGATACTGATTGGAATCCGAAAGAGGCGTAAAAATTCTGCAGATAGGCTTGTGCTTGCGCGTGGATCGGGAGTCCAGGGAAATGCATCTGTGCATACTCAAGTACGACTTGCATCAATTCTTGTCCGTAGCCATGGGTGCGTTCGCCTTGAGGGACAAGAACGCGTCCGATGCGCACATTATCCGCTTCCGGGATCAGCCGGGCATATGCCAACAGCCTATCTTCCGCCTGCTTCCAGAAGTGGATGCTGACGAGGTCGGTATCATCCACCTCTTGATAAGGGCAATTCTGCTCCACAACGAAAACAGCTACTCGCTCTTGATAGATCAGGTGCAATTCCCTCGCCGTCAGTGCTTCAAAAGGTTTGATGACCCACATGTATGTTTTCCTCCTCCTCGATTGGTGGAGAGCCACCATCATAGTCCTTATTATAGCAAAGCGCAGGCAAACAAAAAACCGGGAAACAGTTTGCTGCAAAGAAATAAAGCCAAGGAGCGCGTCTCGCAGTGAGACGGCTCCTTGGCTTCATTTAGTGTTCGTTATTCGGTTTAATAATATTTCAGGGCAGCTGGGCCTGAATCGCTGTTGCTGATGCGGAAGGCATCGGCAACAGGGGAAACGAAGACTTTACCGTCACCGACATGACCCGTGTATAAAGCGCGGCGGGCAGCACGGATGACTTCTTCGACAGGCACCTCGCTGATGATCGTTTCGATGCGGACTTTCGGTAAAAGATTGCCCTCAGCCTTCGCACCACGATAGAAGGTTTGTTGGCCTTTTTGGAGCCCGTAACCATGCACGGATGTGACCGTCATGCCGGTTACGCCGATAGCGTTCAATTCAGCTTTCAGACGCTCCAGTTTATCCGGATTAGCGATGATTTCAACTTTATTCATCGTATAGCCTGAATCAGCCAATTTGAAGGCTCCGACTTTAGTCAGGTCCACTTCTTGGACAGCAGGGATTCCAGCAGGTTTGTTGCTGTCTGTTACATAATCTTCGAATGCAGTCGTTGCAACAAAGTCATGGTAGCTTGAAGTCAAGCCATGCTCAGCGACGTCCATACCGACGATTTCTTCTTCAGCAGTAACGCGGAGACCCATTGTCTTTTGGATAACCTTGAAGACTATGTACATGGAACCGGCTGTGTAGGCTGCCACAGAAGCGACACCCAAAGCTTGGATCCCCAGCATGTTGAACCCGCCGCCGTACAATAATCCGCCATCCGTTGCGAAGACACCGACTAAGATTGTTCCCAATGCACCATTCACGCCGTGTACACTGAAAGCACCGACAGGATCATCGAACTTCAATTTTTGATCGACGAATTCAACAGCAAGGACAATGGCAAATCCGGCGATGAATCCGATGGCGATAGCGCCGAAGGGAGATACGACCGCACAGCCTGCAGTAATGGCTACAAGACCTGCCAATGAACCGTTCAGCGTCATTGAAACATCGGGCTTACCATATTTCTTCCAAGTGAATAAGAGAGTGACCAGAGTAGCTGTAACTGCGGATAAATTTGTATTCAAGAAGATAGTACCGATCAAGGCAAGGGTTTCGTCTCCTGTTGCCGCAACGGTTGAAGCCCCGTTGAATCCGAACCATGCGAACCATAGGATGAATACGCCTAGTGCACCGATTGTCAGGTTGTGTCCAGGAATGACTTGTGCTTTGCCATCTTTATATTTTCCGATACGCGGACCGACGATAGCAGCACCGACAAGTGCAGCGATGCCTCCGACCATATGCACGGCTGTGGATCCAGCGAAGTCGATGAAGCCCATTTGAGCTAACCAACCGCCGCCCCAGATCCAGTGACCTGAGATAGGATAGATCAACAAGGAGATGATGAAGGAGTACACGAGATAAGAGCTGAATTTTGTCCGTTCCGCAACAGCTCCGGATACGATAGTGGCTGCAGTTGCCGCGAATACGTTTTGAAACATGAAATGTACGGTTCCAGGAATGGTGGAATCAAGTCCCTCCATAAATAAGGCAGGTGTTCCGATGATGCCGGCGATATCGTCCCCGAACATGATGCTGTATCCGATGAGGAAGAATCCCAACGATCCGAGCACAAAGTCCATGAGGTTTTTCATGATGATGTTCGCCGCGTTCTTGGCACGAGTGAATCCCGTCTCGACCATTGCGAAACCGGCTTGCATAAAGAATACCAATACCGTTCCCAGCAAGGTCCATAATGTATCTACTGATGAAAACATAATAATTCCTCCTTTTGTTTTAGCATAGCCTTAGTTTATAGAAATAATTTTATTGAGGCTATATCCTGCTTACCAACCATGTTATATAATCTTACATATCTTTCAAACCAACGTTTGCAAGCGTTTAAATGTTAAAACGATGAGAGGTTTAATCTTAAATCTCATCTAATTGCAGTAATGTTGGATGGATTTGTGTTTTTTTGGTCAATATGATTAAAATAAACCTGACATGGGAGAGTAGGGAATATGGCGGATGTCAGAATCACTGACAAGAAAGAGGTCGCATTGGCAGGGAAATCCGACGAAAAGTGAAATTTCACAACAAAAAACCGTAAAGGGAACATGATCACATGCGCCCCTTACGGCTTTTTTATTTTTTGGTATCTTCTAAAAGTTGATGATCCAGTCCATTTCCGATAATTCGATCAATGGCAGCTCAATCGCTTCCTCTTTTAGTGCCTTCCCGAACCCTTCTTTGGAAAAAGGGCCTTTTACAGATTCAATTCTTCTATCGATAATAAAATATTCGAATGCTTCATTATGTTCTTTTTCAAGAATGATAAATTCATCGGTCCAATTCAATCGTGTAATGTAGCCCTGTATGTTTCCAGTCGGGTAGCGATAAGATGAAGGCAGATGGAAAAGGTTTTGCCAAGAAGCGCACTGTCTCAAAAATAGGTCTTCTCCGACCGGTATTCTAAATTTAGCAATTTTGGATATTTCAGGCAACATTCTATTTTTCCACACTAGCATTTCCCCCCTTTTTATCTCCTCATTCTTTTGACATCCTTACGGCACAAAAAACCGGATAATGGATCCGAAAAAAAGAATGAATCGCTTACATTTGTGACAAGTCATAGTATAACCGCTTTTATTTCCAAAGTACAGCAGATTCTATTGATTTTATGTACTTTATATGTTTTTTAACATTTTTTTTAATATTAGGGGCATTGTTCGGAAATCAAAACGGATCAGCTGGGTTTGTTTGGCTATTGTTTCTGTTCTGACTATGTAAGCGGGAGTCTGCTAAGGAAATAGCAAGCATTCCATTTTCAGGGCATTTTCTTATTGACCAACAGAACAAAATGTGTCTGATTGCTCTAGGTGTACTTTGCTATAAAACACTATATATTGTGGTGGAAATTTATGTGTGGATGATATATAGTATATACAGTGAATCGAAACAGAGACTACTTTAAGTGGAGGTATATGACTTGAGAAGCGCGTCCCGCAAGGAAAGCTTGCTCATTTTGTAACGACCTCTTACTTTTTATTAGCTTTTTTTGCATGTTCGGTTAATTTTTAACTAGGGAGTGGGAAAAATATGGCTTCATTACCAACGGATTTCTTAAATGAAAGCACGAATCTTCAAGTCGCTGACGCAGAAGTGAATATCCAAGTGTTGAAGGCGGATGGACGGGTAGTTCCTTTTCATGCCAAGAAAATATATAAAGCGATCAAGAAGGCGGAGCGTTTCTTGTCTGAACAGAACGAAGCGGCTGCAGATTACGATGTGGATGCTGTCGTGGCTTTGGTCGTAGACAAACTGATTGCATCAGAAACGGAAAGTGTTTCGACGGATGATATCCATGATCAAGTTGAAGCGACACTTGCTGAAATGGGGAATCTGCCGTTAGCGGAAGCCTACAATACCTATAAATTGACGAAAAAAGTCAAAAAGCTGCAACAACAGGACATCGAATTGCGCATCCAAAGTCTGATGAATGCCGATCAGAGCATCGTCAATGAGAATGCCAACAAGGATAGCCGCGTCTTCAATACGATCCGTGACTTGACGGCAGGAGTGGCTGCAAAAGCAATCGGACTGAGAATGCTGCCGAAACACGTTTCCAACGCCCATATGAAAGGCGATATCCATTATCATGACCTGGATTACCAACCGTATTCACCGATGACGAACTGTGTTCTGATCGATTTCCAGAATATGCTTCGTGAAGGTTTCAAAATCGGCAATGCAGAAGTAGACAGCCCGCGTTCAGTCAACACAGCGACTGCCCAAATGGCGCAGATTTTTGCGAACGTCGCTTCCAGCCAATACGGCGGCTGCAGTGCAGACCGTGTTGATGAAGTGTTGGCACCATACGCACGCCTGAACTATGAGAAACATCTGGAAACGGCTAAGGATTGGGTGGAAGGCGAAGCGAAACAAATCGCTTATGCCGAAGAAAAAACCCGCAAAGACATCTACGATGCTATGCAAAGCCTGGAGTACGAAATCAATACACTCTACACTTCAAACGGACAAACACCATTCACCACACTCGGATTCGGGTTGGGGACGGATTGGTTTGCACGCGAAATCCAAAAAGCAGTTCTGCAAGTGCGCATCAAAGGATTGGGCAAGGAAAGACGCACAGCGATCTTCCCGAAATTGATCTTCGCCTTGAAAAAAGGCACGAACTTGGAGACACAAGATCCAAACTATGACATCAAACAATTGGCCATCACTTGCGCCACGAAACGGATGTATCCGGATGTGCTGATGTACGATAAAATCGTTGAATTGACAGGCAGTTTCAAGACACCGATGGGTTGCCGTTCCTTCCTGCAGGGATGGAAAGACGAAAACGGAAACGAAGTCAATTCCGGTCGGATGAATCTTGGGGTCGTGACGTTGAACATCCCGAGAATCGCCTTGGAGTCGGAAGGGAATCCGGAAGCATTCTGGAACATCTTCGAGGAACGTTTGGCGATCTGTAAGGATGCTCTTGTCTACCGTGTCGAGCGCACCAAAGAAGCGACGCCTACGAACGCACCAATCCTGTATCAGCACGGAGCCTTCGGGAAACGTCTGGGCGAAACGGACAATGTCGACGAACTGTTCAAGGACAAACGCGCTACAGTCTCCCTAGGTTACATCGGGCTGTATGAAGCGGCTACCGTCTTTTACGGTGGAGATTGGGAAACGAATCCGGAAGCGAAAGCCTTCACTTTGGACATCGTCAAGAAGATGAAGGAAAAAACGGATGCTTGGGGCAACCAATACGGTTACCATTTCAGCGTCTACTCGACTCCGAGCGAAAGCTTGACCGATCGCTTCTGCAGCATGGACACAGAGAAATTCGGCATCATTTCCGACATCACGGATAAGGAATACTATACAAACAGCTTCCATTACGATGTCCGCAAGAATCCGAATCCTTTCGAGAAAATCGCCTTTGAAATGGAATATCCGCAATATTGCTCAGGCGGATTTATCCATTATTGCGAATACCCGAACCTGCAACAAAATCCGAAAGCGTTGGAAACAGTCTGGGATTTCGCCTACGACAAAGTCGGCTACCTGGGAACGAACACACCGATCGATCACTGCCTGGAGTGCGGTTTCGAAGGGGACTTCAATCCTACCGAGCGCGGGTTCCAATGCCCGGAATGCGGCAATACCGATCCGCAGACATGCGACGTCGTAAAACGCACATGCGGTTATCTCGGTAACCCACAGATCCGTCCGATGGTGAAAGGTCGCCACAAAGAGATTTCCGCCCGCGTCAAACATCTGCATGCGGATTGCAAGTCAGAACAGTAATCAGAACAGTTAGGTGATGTGAAGTGAAAAACCCGCAACCGCAAGAATGGTTGGCAGAGAAATACAGCAAGGACAAAGTGGCGGACTACAAGCCTTTCAACTTTGTCGATGGCGAAGGCGTGCGCTGCAGCATCTATCTGAGCGGCTGCCTGTTCGCCTGCGAAGGCTGCTACAACAAGATTGTCCAAAACTTCGACTATGGGATTGCCTACACCGACGAGCTTGAGGAACAGATCATGGCCGATCTGCGTCAGCCTTATGTGCAAGGCCTGACGCTTTTGGGCGGCGAACCTTTCCTCAACACGAAGGTCGCGCTGCGGCTTGCGCAGCGGATCCGGGCAGAGTTCGGCCGGACCAAGGACATCTGGGGCTGGACCGGTTACTACTGGGACGAACTGGCTGGAGAATCCGAGGATAAGCAGGAATTGCTACGCTTGATGGATGTGCTCGTCGACGGCCGCTTCGAACTGTCCAAACGGGATCTGACTCTGAAATTCCGCGGCAGCTCCAACCAAACAATCATTGATGTACAAAAATCGCTCGAAGTCGGAGAAAAGGTTCTCTGGGCCAATGGTTACGAATAAAACAGCGTGAAATAATCAAGAATTGGCTAGGACTTATTGCCAGCATTCAAAGACAGTTTTATTACTGAACTTTGGGGCTGGGCAAGTTCTAGCTTTTTTTGTTGTGACGGCAGAATGGCGCCTGGCTGGGGGTGGCCAAAACCCGGTGAGGCGACCCTCTCCGGGAATCAGCGCCTCGCGGCTGACCGAAAACCCGGTGAGGCGACCCTCGCCGGGAACCAGCGCCTCGCGGCCGATCGAAATCCCGGCGAGACAGCCCTCGCCGGGATTTTTTCTCCCAAAGAATTTTTAAGTCCAGGTATTTTGGCCTATTAATGAACAAAGATTGAAATAAATCTTCTCCTATAGCGCAATTGGCAACATATTACGTATGTTTATGGTAGTAAATAAATATAATGGAGTGAGCGCTATCGCATACAAGGAACGCATGAAACCCAAGCTTCTCCGCATCTATGAGGTTCTGTCCAATCGCATGATCCTGAGCAGTGATGACCACTATTACCACCTTCATCTAGATAAAGGTTTCGATGGGGAATACGGGTTAGATGGACTTACGGAACCATTATCTTCGCACTGCTTGGTACTGAATGATTTGCAGTTGGAATTCAGAAAATCTT
Organism: Trichococcus shcherbakoviae; assembly: GCF_963666195.1. Classification (NCBI taxonomy): domain Bacteria; kingdom Bacillati; phylum Bacillota; class Bacilli; order Lactobacillales; family Carnobacteriaceae; genus Trichococcus; species Trichococcus shcherbakoviae. The sequence continues at coordinate 1,586,124 of NZ_OY762653.1, read as the reverse complement.
CTTTTCAAGTCGATACGCTGTTGATTTGTACTGACAAAATACGACTGTACGAAGTTAAGAATTACGAGGGAGTTCATACATGGGCTGATGATAAATTACTTAAATCAACCGGTGTATATCTGGAAAATCCATGGGTGCAATTGCAGCGGACTAAAGTGAAATTGGAATTGCTGCTTCAGTCCCTGTCGTGTCAAATGAAGGTGGAGGCTTATGTTGTCTACATCAATCCCGAATTCACTTTGTTGGAGGCGAAAGGTGATGGGAATTATCTTTTGCCTAGTCAGGTTCCCCTTCATTTTCGAAGTTTGCAAATGAAAGAGACACTATCTTTTGAACAGCGACGGTTAGCTGAGCGATTGCTGCAGTTGCATAATCCGGATTATCCACCGCACATGAAACCAGTATATTGTTATGAAGACCTGCGTAAAGGGATCGGTTGTCCGGCATGCGGGACTGTTGCGGAAGCTTTCCATGGACACTTCATAAAGTGTCAGACATGTGGTGAAAGAATGAATGTCAAAAAAGCAATTAAAAGAAACATTGAGGATTTTCGTCTCTTGTTCCCTGATGAAAAATTGACTACCAATCGCATGCTGGACTGGTGCGGTTCAGGCGATAAGGACCGCATATATCGGATTCTCAGAGAAAGCTATCAGCCTAAAGGAAATGCGCATGGCCGCTATTATATCTGAAATTCTGGAGTCCTGATCCCAGCTGGTGCTGGCCGGGAACCAAGCACACCGCGGACGACTGAAAACCCGGTGAGGTGGCCTTCACCGGGAAATAGCGCCCTATGGCCGACCGAATACCCTGTGAAGCGGCCCTCGCCGGGAACCAGCACCCCGGAGCAGGTCGGAAACCCGGTGAGGCAGCTCTCGCCGGGAAATTAAGCTCACTGGGGTTATCCGGGATATCCGGTAGCCTTTTTTGGTGCGCTTCATTTCACGAATGGCCAGCAAAAATGCTATACTGTTTTTATTGAAACGTTTTCAAAAAAATCCGAAATGAAAGCTGGTATGACCATTGAAAAAAATAAACATTGGTAATTCAGGACTTTTTGCATCAGAAATCTCGCTTGGCATCATGCGCATGAACGCTTTGACGCATGAAGAAGCGACTGCGGTCATCCGCACGGCAGTGGACAACGGCATCGATTACTTCGATCATGCGGATATTTACGGCAGAGGGACTTCGGAGGAAATCTTCGGAAAAGCCTTCAAGGAACTTGGCATCGCGAGGGACAGCGTGATGCTACAGACGAAATGCGGCATCGTACCGGGTGTCATGTTCGATTTCTCGAAAGAACACATCATCGCATCGGTGGAAGGCAGCCTGAAACGTCTGCAGACCGATTACGTGGATGCCTTGTTGTTGCACCGGCCGGATACATTGATGGAGCCTGAGGAAGTTGCGGAAGCTTTTGAAGAACTGCAAAAATCAGGGAAAGTGCGCCATTTCGGCGTCAGCAACCAAAATCCGATGCAGGTCGAATTACTGAAGAAAGTCGTCACACAACCATTATTGATCAATCAATTGCAACTCAGCCTGACGCATGCGCCGATGATCGATGCAGGCTTCAACGTGAATATGATGAACAATCCATCGCTCGTGCATGATGGTTCCGTCCTGGAGTACAGCCGCATCACGGATATGACGATCCAACCATGGTCGCCATTCCAAGCCGGAAACGGAAAAAAAGGGCTGTTCTTCGATCATCCCGATTATGTGGAGCTGAATGAAAAAATCGAAGCGATTGCGGAAGACAAGGGCGTATCCCGTGAAGCAATCGCAATCGCTTGGTTGCTGCGTCATCCGGCCAAAATGCAGCCGATCGTCGGCAGCATGAATCCTGAGCGCATCGCGGCCATCTGCAAAGCTTCCGATGTGGCGCTGAGCCGCACCGAGTGGTATGACCTCTACAAAGCCGCAGGCAAAAAATTGCCTTAAACAAAGCCAATCTCTGTTAAAGCGAAAAAAGAACAAGACTCCAATTGGAATCTTGTTCTTTTTTTGTTTAGGGCTCGTAGACAATCCTTTCAAAGTAGAGGCTGTCTGTTTCCTTGTCGGTTCCGAACGTGCTTGCTATTTCTCCGCTGTAAAGCATTTCACCGGTCGCGATATCGAATGCGGCCAACTGCGCATTCCGGTCAGGCTCCAGATAAGTCTGTGTCAGTATCGCTTGGTTATCAGCAACAAGAATCTGCAAATCGGAATCGGGACTGCGTTCCCATTCAGAGGTGCCCTGAAGCGGGATGCTGTCCAACACTTCATCCTTCATAAGATCAAGGGATTGGAGCGTCCAATCGCCGTCCGCTTGATGCAGCTGATAGAAGATGCCATCCTCGATCGCATACGGCAGGGCATCATTGGAGAAATCAGCGACGTTGCGAAGGTCCGTCCATTGCTTCGTATCCCAGTCGTAGCGCTTGAACGCTGTTGAGAAAACCGGCGGCGCATATTCGGTCGCTTCCAAATCGGTTTCTTCGGTCCGGATCATCACGAAGATGCCTTCTTTATCGTCCTGCGTCAAAGTAGCCGTCGAAATGCTCTGGTAGCCGGAGATACCTTCAGGCATTTCGAAGACAAAGTGCTCTTCCAATGAGCCGCTAGTCGGGTCATAGATCACGATATCGCTGCCGAGATAATCAGAATAGTTCCCATATCGACTGTATTCGATGATTACTTTGCCGTCCAAAAAATAAGTACGGCTCACGGAATAATAAGTCTTTTGCGTTTTTTCCGGATAGTTAAGCAGCATTTCCGAAACGCTTCCGCTCGCTTTATCCAATATCTCCAACGAAAACCCGTCATTTTCTTCCACTGCATAATACAAATGGTCTTCCGTCTCTGCATAATTTCCTGAGAAGGAACTTTTGCCGCGCATAAAGGAACGGTAGTCGGCACGCCATGCCAGTACGGCGCTGTCTGCATTATCCTGGAAGAACACATCATTCCGCTTTGTTTCGGAATGACGTAAGCCTGAACGATCCAAACTGAATGTCGTCGACTCCCACTGATTGCTGATTGTTCCATAGTAGGTCAAGCCTTCCAATGCTGCTTCATCACCGGAAGTTGTCTCGAACACGACGCGTAATGGCTCTTCTTTTGCCAATAGCGGCTGGGTGTAAAACCCTCCGAGAACGATAAGCAGGAGGAGACTCAGCAATAAAATCGTTTGTTTTCTCATTTTGTCCTCCTTCTATACGCTGATGCGTTTTTCAAGCAACCGATAATTGGCCCATGTCCCGGACAGGAAAAGTATAAGGCTCCCGGAAATCGTCATCCAATACTTCTCTTCCGCATACAAGCGTGTCGTGATGCCGGTACGCAGGAAGAGAAGCATAGCGGCAATAAGGCCGATCGCGAGAGCAGTTGCCAAGAATACCCCTTTCCAACGTCCACTCAAGTGCATCAGAATGAACGTGTACGCCAAAGTGAGCGCTGTATAGCCGATAGTGTAAAAAAGCAGATAATTGGAAAAGAGACTTGGTAAAGCCAAGGCTAATGGAGAAGAGCTGGTTGATGCCATCTGCAAAGGAATGTCCCGATAGATGTCCGTAGGAATGAGTCCGGAAAAGACCAACTCTTCAAGATACAAAAGCCCGATCTGCCAAACTTGCAGTCCCGTGATCAGTAGCCAAATGGTCCCGAATTTCGATGCATACACGGCAAAGCGGCTGCCGGGCAGGCTGAGTAAGCGAAAAGAGAAGCGATTTTTTCCAGTCCAATCCTGATACCAGATGAAGACGGCATAGAAGAGCAGACCGAAGACGGCCGTCATGACCGAAAAGACAAAGAATGAATTGCTTGTAACAGCTGCGACCGTGAGGTTCCCATATTCCTGCAGATATTGTTCGGGCATTGCAGCGTAGCCCTGTTGCCGATAATTTTCATATCCATCTTTCCAGAAATTGTATTCGTGGAAGACTGCATAAGCCTGTAAAGCCGTCACAAAAGCCAACAGGAAGCCGTAGAACCGTTTTGCGCGATTCCATTCAAATGTCCATAGTTCCATAAATTTTTTCATGGTTGATACACCTCCCGCATCACGTCAATGATTGCCTTGCCTTCGTTTTGGCGGATGTCTTCTGCATAAAAATCTTTGACGACGCGGCCGCTGCGCAGCATAACGATCCGGTCCAACAACATTTCTACTTCATCCATATGATGAGTGGCGATGAGGACGCCCTTGTCCGTCACGAATTTGCTAGTGAAGACCTCCAGAATATCCTCCCGGGCAAAGACATCGATGCCGGAAAAAGGTTCATCCATCAAATAGTAATCCGCGTCCAGGGAAAGCCCCAGCAAGAAATTCACCTTTGCGCTGTTCCCTTTGGATAGATTTTTCAGCTGCAGATCCGATTCCAGACGGAAAAATGAAAGTAATTCATCCGCTTTGGCGGCATTCCAATTCGGGTAGTAGGTACTCATAAACTTCATCGACTCCGCAATCGTCATCCATCGGGGCATCGTCAGTGAGTCAGGGATATATGAGACTTTTTCGTATAGCTGTTTATGAATGTCTTGCCCGTCGATCGTAATCGAGCCGTTGTTGCGTGGAACTAAGCCCATAATGCAGTTCATGAGGGTCGTTTTGCCTGTACCGTTCATTCCGGTCAGACAAGTCACTTCATTTTTTTTGATGGTAAAGCTGACATCTTCCAAAATGGTTCGTTTGCCGTATTTTTTTTCCAGATTCCTGATTTCAATCATTCACATGCACCTCCTTCAAGCGCTTTTTGATCAAGTTCAGGACCGCCTCATCTTCCAGCCCGATTGACCGAACCGTTTCGATGAACGCTTGCAGGGCATCTTCCAGTGTCTCTTGCCTTAATGTCTGGATCTTCGATTGACTGTCCGTTATTTTGCTGAGAGAATTTCCATCTGTATAAATCAAACCAAGCCCCTCCATTTCCTTATAGGCACGTTGTACGGTATTCGGATTCACTTTTAATTGTGTAGCCAATTCCCGGCGCGACGGTATTTCTTGTCCGGGTTGGAAATCGCCGCTGACGATTTTCTGCTTGTGCATTTCGATGATCTGTTCATAGACCGGACTTCTTTTGTCAAAAATCACTTTTCCCACCTGCCTTTCCCGATCGAGTGTATTAAATGGTTAATACACAGGGGGTAAAAAATATATGTATAGGTGTATTATATGGATAATACACTAGTAAGTCAACCAACACCCTGAAGACAGGGTGTTGGTTGACTTACTGAGGTAATGGTCATCAAAAAGAAGAATCCGCCGTTTCAGCAGTCGTATCTGCGGCATCAAAATCAGGCACAGTCTTCAACTTTTGGGCTTTATCGTACAGGTCGAACTCGCCTGTCAATTCCGTCGTGACGGTTGTCTTCTGATCCGGATGAATGGCTGTGGAACGGTAATGGAACTCGGTCAGATAGAAGCTTTCGGCATCCAAATGGATAGCGATCTCGTAGTTTGTTTGTTCCGTTGGCAGGGTTTGGAACAGGTAGTTGAGCTCTTTGTTCAGAGCATCATCGCTGCCGGAAAAGCTCAGCAAATACTCGTCCCCTTTGAGTTCAAGGGTGCCGTATTCTTCGATGATTTGGCTCAGTTCGATAAACGTCTCCAGCGGGTAGACTTGCAGACTTGCAAGCGGGACATCGGGGGTGGCATAAGCGGTCCAGTCGGTATCATCGGTCCGGATATAACCCACTTCCGGGGTCACATAGAACTCGGATTTTGTTGCGGGATAGTCGCTGCTTTTGTCAATCCGCTTTCCGTAACCGGTCTTCTCTTCCGGGAACAGCGTCGCGTCGGCGGTTGTGTACTGCTCGTTTACAGTTGTTACGCCATTCAGATCCTCTTTGGTGGTAGTTGTCGTAAATGAAACGAACTGGTGGTAGCTTTCAAGGCCGGCGGACCGGTTGATCAGGTTCTGTATGACTTCTTCCCCCGGTAGTGCGGTTCCGCAGGCGGAAAGCAGAAAGAGCGGAAGGAGCAGCAGCGCAGAGAATATTGTTTTTTTCAAGGGTGGTGCCTCCAAATCTATAGCAAAGGTATGGGATATTATCTAGGTTGTTAGGAATCTGCCTGGTACGGGCAATCTTTTCTCATATTAATGCAAATTATAAAATAGTTTGAATTCAAAAGTGCATCACCGTTGGTGTTTCAAAGTTTTTGTAAAGTGTTCCCTGCATCCAATAATGATGGCTAGCAGTCCAAGCCTGCCTCTCGGAAATTAGATAAATCTGACCCATTGCGCTCTGCGATGCTCATTCAGGGCCAGATTTCCTAAATTTCTTTCGAGGCAGAGCGGGCTTGGACTGCTTTTCTCATTGTACAAGAGAATGTGTGATTGCGAAAGGGTTGAATTTAATGCAGGGAGGGAGTTACAGCTAAAAGCTAAGTGTATAATTTTTCTATGCAAAACTATTCTTTTGTTGAAATAGTCAAAAAGAAGACCTTACAATACAACTAAAGGTTGGTAGCCAATTTAGTGTAGAGGAAGGTCTTCATGGAAAAAATTATAGCAGAAATTCACCACATAATAAAGGATTCAAATCATGTGCTTGATGCAGAAACTACGCTTCAGGCTTATTTCTCAGATCTTGTAAGTCAACTCATGAAGGAGGCCTTAGAGGCCTTGGATAGCGAGTTGTACGTTCCGTTTAAAGCGGAAGGATGGCGTATCGCCAACAGGGATTCACGCACGATTACTTTCACATTCGGTACAGTCGAGTTTATGCGTAGACGTTTAAAGAAGAAAGGTGAAAAGAGCTTTTTCCCACTGGATAACATCTGTGGCTTCAATAAAAGCGAGCGCTACTCTACCCTTTTACAAAAGCAAGTGGCCGAACTTGTGACTGGCAGCGTCTACCGCGGTGTGGCCGAAGCCGTCACTAAACTGACTTCGTTCAGCATGAGCCATGGAACAGTGGGCAATATTGTGAAATCGGTAGGAGAAAAGCAAGCGCAGTGGGAGAAACAAAACTTAGAAGAATACGAAGTGGCCTTACCCGAAGAACAGAAAGAAGTACCTTTTCTCTTGGTAGAAGGCGATGGGATCGTCATTAAAGGCAAGGGGAAAAGAAAAGAAGAGATCCACCGAGTCCAAATAGCAGAAGGCGTCACAACAAGCGGGAAAAGAAAGAAACTGAAAAATCCGATATTTGTGTCATCGTTGAAATCAGCGAAAGATGCATGGGAGAAAGCAGCGATTTATTTAGGGAGTCATTACGATCTCAAAAATACGGTAGTCATTTCGAACACCGATGGTGGCTCAGGTTATCGGGCAGAGGACTGTGCCATGGCAATTGGTGTGTGTAAGGAACATATCCATCAGGTGGATCGCTATCACGTTCACAAAAAGATTAAGAGCCGTCTTTCTTGGTGTCCAGAGATGGAACTGCCGCTGAAAAAGGCCCTATGGTCCTATGATTGGGATTCGATTGCGATTGTGTTGGATACGATTGAAAGTAAAATCTCGCTAGAACAGGAGAAAGATCAAAAAGAGGAGTTACGACTTTTGGCAGCCTACCTAGAAAGAAACTGGGCGTATCTTCGTCCGTTAAGAGAAATCGAATCCTGCAAAGGAATCCGGGGAATTGGAAGCTGTGAAAGTAATCATCGACCTTACAGCTACCGAATGAAAGGTAATGGGAAATACTGGAGCCATGATGGCGCTCGGGCGATGGTCTCCATCATTGAAGGTAAGAAGATGGGAACCCTAGAAAAAGCGTTAACGGAGCCAGTACGTACCGTTCCGGAAAGTTTAGCGGTAAAACTGAAATTCGCAGTCAGAAATGCGTTAAAGAAACATTCTGGCAGAGAGAGGACACCCGCTAGACAGGCTGGTATACCAGCGATGAACGCGACCTGCAGCATGGGAATGATGAAGAAAATATTTGCGAGTTAATCAGAATTTTCTTCAAATCCTCCGGGAATACAGTGAATTACGCTTTTTGATTCACTGTATTCCCGGAGGGAAGGGCAAGCGACGCGCGCCAAAGCTTCAGGGACAATATTAAAACAATTTCAAATTGGCACTACAAGTAAGGTTTCTGAACTTTGCATAGAAAAGATTGACACATACGCTAAAAGAGCGGGTTTGCTATAGCAGGGAGACCATTCTATAATGGGAACAGTAGATACAAAAGGAAACAAGGACCGAGGTGATGAAAATGGATGAGGATTTTTTCAAGGAAGAAATCTATTATAAGGACCTTTATTACACAACCAAAGGAAAAGAGGAGTGCGCTCCCAACCACAGTTTCGGGCCGACCGTCCGGGAATATTTTTTGATCCATATCATTATGAAGGGAAAGGGCTACTTCGAGATCGGCAACAGCCGGTTCAATCTGAAGGAAGGCCAATTCTTCATCATCTATCCGAACGTAATGACCTATTATCAAGCGGATGAAGAGAATCCTTGGGAATATTACTGGATCGGCATGAAGGGCGAGCATCTGGAAGCATTACTGACGGCCATCGGTTTCCAGGTTTCGCATCCGGTAGGGAACGTGAAGAACTTCGGGCAAGTGAAGGCAATGCTGCAGGAAATCATGGCGGCTAATCCGTTCGATACGTTGTCCCGGCTGCGTCTGCAAGGGCAGCTGTACCTCTTTTTGAGCATGCTGGCACATGACCTGGATGGCACTGAAATCAAACAAATCGAGAAAATCAATAAAGGTGTCGAATACACGAAAAGGGCCATCGAAATCATCAAAGACAGGTATCAGGACAGCGAATTTCGGATCGGCGACATCAGCCAGGAATTGTCTCTGAATGACTCTTATTTGACCGCCGTTTTCCATAAAACGACAAACCGGACACCGCATGAGTATCTGATTGATTTCCGCATCCAGAAAAGCCGGGAGTACCTGGAAACGACGGACCTCAGCATCGCTGAAATCGCCGAAAAGGTCGGCTATCAGAATCCTTTGAGTTTCACGCGCATCTTCAAAAGCAAGATGCAACTGTCACCAAGGGCTTACGTCAAAAAAGTCAAAACCAAATAAGGCAATCAGGCAAGTAGGATAAAAAAAGTCCGGGCCGCTTGGAACGATGTTGCGTCGATTCCGGCAGGTCCGGTCTTATTTGTGCGTTCGGCATCCAACATTTTGACTGATATGTAAAACATTGCACTATATGGTATACGCTTTCAAGTGCCTATAATTTAAAACAAGTCAGCTACCAGAAACGAAAGGAGTGGGAAAGCCGGGAAGGATTGCTGTATAGCTCGGTGCCTGTATAGTATTTATCGATAGTTTTTAGTAATCAACAAAAATGTATGTTTTTGTACGGCTGAATATCTATCAGCCCTCTCCTGTATTTGGTATTATTATGACATCAAAACAAGTAAACGTTTGCAAAACGATTGATTTTGAATGGTTCAGGTGCAATTTCTCTATGGCTCAATAGTTTCTTGGTTTTCGAGTATACAATTTTATAGATAAAAGAAAAGGTGGAGAAGAGATGTTAAAGAATTGGAAGAAAGTATCATTGGCTACAGTATTGTTATCAGGACTTGTTTTAGGTGCATGCGGAAACGGTTCCGATGGAGAAGCCGGTTCCGGTGATGTGACCATCACTTACAGCATCTGGGACAAAATCCAACAACCGGGAATGGAAGCGATCGCAGAAGCATTCGAAGCGGATAACCCAGGCATAGACGTAAAGGTTGAAGTGACACCTTGGGATCAATACTGGACCAAATTGGAAGCGGGCGCAAAAGGAGACAGCATGCCGGATGTATTCTGGATGCATTCCAACGAAATCGCGAAATATGCTACAGGCGGCGTCCTGATGGATTTGTCGGAAACCTACGCAAACAGCGAAGTGACTTCATTAGATCATTTCCCGGAAGAATTGGTCGAATTGTATTCTGCTGACGAGGCAGTCTACGGCATCCCGAAAGATTACGATACGATTGGGTTATGGTACAACAAAACGTTGTTTGATGCGGCAGGCGTTGCCTATCCGGATGAAACCTGGACTTGGGACACAATGCTGGAAGCCGCTCAGAAGCTGAACGATCCTGACAACGGCGTATACGGTATCCTGGCTCCTTTGAACAGACAAGAAGGCTACCACAACTTCATCTTCCAAAATGGTGGCTACGTATTGTCCGATGACAAGACTGAATCCGGCTTCCGCTTGGATGAAACGATCGAAGCCGTGCAATGGTATGCGGATCTGAGCGTAAAACATGGCGTTTCGCCGACACAAAGCCAATTTGCTGAAAACACAAACTTATCCTTCTTCCAATCAGGACGCGGTGCAATGGGCTTCTTCGGCTCTTGGATGACAGGAGAGATGGCCAACAATGACTATACGGCTGCCAATGCCGATGTAGCGCCATTACCGCAAGGCAAACAAGCAGCAACAATATTCAATGGCTTGGCGAACTCCGTTGCAGCTTCAACTGAAAATGAAGAAGCAGCCCTGAAATTCGTTGAATTCCTGGGAACAGAAGAAGCGATGCGTCTGCAAGGCGAGAACGGCGCAGCTATCCCGGCTTATGAAGGAACTGAAGAGACATTCCTAAAAGCATACAGCCAATTCAATATGCAAGTCTATGTGGACCAAATGGAAAATGCTTACATCAAGCCTTACTCAGCAGAAACAGCTCGTTGGGAAGATGTCGAAAACAATGCTTTGATGCCGGTATTTGACGGTAAAGCTACTGTTAAAGAAGTCGCTGCAGACATCGTCACAGGTGTTGAAGAAGTCTTGGCGAACGAAAAATAACAAAAATAGAAGGCCGCTTACGGGAATGCTCCCATAAGTGGCTTTCAATATATAGAGGTGAACTATGATGAAATCGGATGTAGCAATCCCTAAAGAAAAAACGGTAGGTACGGTGACACCTGCGCAACGTAAAAGAAAAATGGCGTTATGGGGCTGGTTTTTCATCGCTCCGACCTTGATCGGGCTTTTGATCCTGAATGTCATCCCGTTGTTCCAATCGCTGTACATGAGTTTCCAGAGCGTGAGCACGTTCGGCACGTCGACCTTCGTCGGGCTGGACAATTATCTGAAAATGCTGCAAGATCCTGAATTTTGGCAATCGTTGAAGAATACTTTTTTCTACGCCGGGATCCAAGTACCTATCACCATCATCCTGTCGCTGTTCTTTGCGGTATTGATGAATACAAAGATAAAAGCGGTCGGATTGTACCGGACGATCTTCTTCTTGCCGATGATTGCAGCTCCTGCTGCCGTAGCCATGGTTTGGCGCTGGCTGTTCAACTCGGAATACGGCTTGCTGAATGCAGTGCTTGATAAACTCGGTTATTCCGGAAATATCTTATGGATCACCGATCCGGAAGTGGCGATCTGGTCGATCATCATCGTCGGCATCTGGACGAATGTCGGCTACAACATAATCTTGTTGTTGGCAGGGCTGAAGGAAATACCTAAAGAATATTATGAGGCGGCTGTCGTTGACGGTGCCGGACCGTTGAAACAATTTTTCTCGATCACGCTGCCATTGCTGTCGCCGCAACTGTTTTTCGTTTCGGTGACGAGTGTCATCGGTGCGCTGCAGGTGTTCGATATCATCTTCATGATGTTCGACCGCACGAACTTGGCGCTGAAGAGCACGCAATCATTAGTATACATGTTCTTCAATGAATCGTTCGTGCTCAACGATAAAGGTTACGGTTCGGCTATCGCCATCTCGTTGGTGCTGATCATCATGGCGATCACCGGCATCCAGCTGCTGGCACAGAAAAAATGGGTCACCTACGACTAGGAGTGAATAAACATGCAGACAAAAATGAATAAAACGACAGCACTGATCCACATCGTGCTGATCATCGGATCTTTGCTGATGGTCGTGCCGTTCTTATGGATGGTCTTGACCTCAGGTAAAACAATCAGCGAATCTACGCAGATACCACCGCAAATTTTCCCGGAAGTATTCCAGATCGAGAACTACAAAGCGGTATGGAATTCCTTGCCGTTCGTCAGTTTTTACATCAACACCGGTTTGATGATTGTCTTCAGGGTGTTGACTTCGACGCTCTTCAGCGCCATGGCGGCCTTTGCGGTTGCGAAACTGGATTTTCCCGGAAAAAATCTGTTTTTCGGTATCGTCCTGACACAGATGATGATCCCTGCGCAGATCTATCTGACGCCGCAATATTTATTGGTCCAGAATCTGGGTCTTTTGAACTCAATCCCAGCTTTGGTCATCCCAGGCATCGTCTCCGCTTTCGGAACGTTCCTGCTGCGTCAGTTCTTCATAAAATTACCTGATGAACTGATGGAAGCCGCCACGATCGATGGCGCGACTACTTGGCAAGTGTTCTACCGTATCTATATGCCATTGGCCCGTTCCGGATTGATTGCTCTGGGCATCTTCACATCGCTGTTCGCTTTCAAGGATCTGATGTGGCCTTTGGTCGTCAACATGTCTCAGGATAAAATGACGCTATCAGCCGGGTTGGCCAGCCTGCAAGGGCAATTCTCGACTAATTATCCGCAATTGATGGCCGGATCAGTCATCGCGATCATTCCGATGGTCATCCTGTACATCATATTCCAAAAACAATTCATCGAAGGCATCGCCACAACCGGCGGGAAGTAAACAGAAAAGCGGAACGCAATTTAACGATATTTGAGAATGAGGTAACTGTAATGAAGATAAAAAACGAAGCAATGCTGATCACCTATCCGGACAGTCTGGGAAATAACCTGAAGGACCTGGAACATGTACTGGATACCCATCTGAAAGGGGTCGTCGGCGGCGTGCATATCCTGCCGTTCTTCCCATCATCGGGAGACCGCGGCTTTTCGCCGATGGACTACACCAAAGTCGACGAACGGTTCGGCGGCTGGGGGGACATCAAGCGCATCAGCGAAAAATACTACATGATGTATGAATTCATGCTGAACCATATTTCCGCGCAATCGCCTTATTATTTGGATTTCCTTGAGAAAAAGGACGCGTCCCCTTACAAGGACTACTTTATCCGCTACAACGACTATTGGCCGGAGAACCGACCGACTGAAGCGGACATCGATCTGATCTACAAACGTAAACCCAAAGCGCCTTTCGTGGATGCTCACTTCAAAGACGGCACATCGGAAAAAGTCTGGTGCACGTTCTCGGAAGAGCAGATCGATCTGAACGTGAAGACCGAAGCGACGCGCCAGTTCATCAAGGATACGCTTAGTTTCTTGGCGGATAAAGGAGCTTCGATCATCCGCCTGGATGCATTCGCCTATGCCATCAAGGAATTGGATACGAACTGCTTCTTCGTAGAACCCGAAATTTGGGAGATGCTGGAATACGCAGTGGAAATCTTGAAGCCCTATGGTGTGACGGTCCTTCCCGAAATCCATGAGCATTATACGATCCAACAAAAAATTGCAGAAAAAGGCTACCCGGTCTATGATTTCGCTTTGCCGATGCTGGTGCTGCATGCCCTTTACAGCGGAAAAGCAGAGAAGCTGTTGCACTGGCTGGAGATCTGCCCGCGCAACCAGTTCACGACCTTGGATACGCATGACGGCATCGGTGTCGTCGACGTGAAGGATCTGCTTACCCAGGAAGAAGTGGATTTCGCTGTTGAAGCCCTTTATGAAAAGGGCGCCAACCTGAAGCGGATCTACAGCTCGGAAGCCTACAACAACCTGGACATCTATCAGATCAACTGCACCTACTATTCGGCTTTGGGCAACAATGATGCCGCCTATCTGTTGGCGCGGGCGATCCAGTGCTTCACGCCGGGCATTCCGCAGATCTATTACGTGGGCTTGCTGGCCGGCGAAAACGATCTGGAACTGCTGGAGAACAGCAAAGAAGGCCGCAACATCAACCGTCACTACTATAGCCTGGATGAAATCAATCAAGAAATCGAGCGTCCGGTCGTAAAAGATCTGTTCCGCTTGCTGGCTTTCCGCAACACGGCCAAAGCGTTCGATGGCGACTTGGAGATAACGATGCTCGACGAAGGTGCCTTCACTTTGACGTGGGTCACTGCCGAAGAATCGGCCAGTCTGACGGTCGACCTGCCTACGAACAAATTCTCGATCCTACACCGCACTGCGGCAGGAGATGAACAAATATTTTAGAAAAATGAAGAGAGCCAAGGAGTGATGACTGTGACGATAACATTTGATGAAACAAAAAAATATTTTCATTTACAGAACGAATCAGTGAGCTATGTGATCGCACTGGAAGAAGAAAAATATGTGTCCCATCAGTATTGGGGAAAGCGGCTCAACAGTTTTTCGCAAGTGGCTGACTATCCGCGCCAAGACAATGCCTTTGCGCCCAATCCGTTCGAGGTGCCCGGCCGTGTGTTTTCGCTTGCGACCTTGCCACAGGAATTTCCGGGGAATGGCAGTGGCGATTTCCGCGAATCAGCATTCGAGTGCCTGTATCCGGATCAAACGACTGTCAGCCTGCTGACTTATAAGAGCCATGAAATCGTAACCGGCAAACAGCCATTGCAAGGCTTGCCGCATACTTACGAAACAAAAGAAGAGCCGGCGGAAACCTTGCTGCTGACGATGGAAGATACCGTCACAAAAGTCGAAGTCGTTCTGAGCTACACCTTGTTCCGCGACTATCCGGTACTGACACGTTCAGCAAGTTTCCGCAACAATGGAGCTGAAGACATCCATCTGAACAAAGCGTTGAGCATGTCCATCGATTTTCCGGATGCTGATTTTGACATGATCCAGTTGCCGGGTGCTTGGGGAAGGGAACGCCAAATTGTGCGTACCCCACTTGTCCGCGGCATCCACACGCTTGACAGTAAGCGTGGCACTACCAGTCACGCCTATCAACCCTTTGTGGCGTTGGCCGAGAAAATGGCGACGGAAGACCAGGGAGCGGTCTACGGTTTCCATTTCGTCTACAGCGGCGAATTCCGAGCTAATGTCGAAGTCGATACTTACGCGCAGACACGCGTCCAGATGGGCATCAATCCAACCCACTTCCAATGGCATTTACCTGTTGGAGAGGCGTTCCAGACACCGGAAGTCGTATTGGTATACAGCGAAAACGGGTTGAATGGCCTATCGCAGACGCTGCATCCGTTCTACCAGAAACATCTGATTCGCGGGCAACATCAATTTGCGGAGCGACCGGTCCTGATCAACAACTGGGAAGGCACCTACTTCGATTTCACAGCTGACAAAATCGAAGCGATGGCCGATGAAGCATCCACTTTGGGGATCGAACTGTTCGTGCTGGACGATGGTTGGTTCGGCAAACGTGACGATGACTACTCTTCGTTGGGTGATTGGCATGTCCATACCGCGAAATTGCCGTCCGGCTTGAAGCAGCTCGCGGAGAACATCAAGGCGAAAGGGATGCTGTTCGGGCTTTGGTTCGAACCGGAAATGATTTCCGAGGACAGCGAACTTTTCCGCGCCTATCCGGATTGGTGCATCCATACGCCAGGCCGGGAAAAATCGCTCAGCCGCAGCCAATACGTGATCGACTTCAGCCGCAAGGAAGTCCGCGACAACATCCTGGCGCAGATGATGGCGATACTGGATGACGTCCCGGTCGACTACATCAAATGGGACTATAACCGCAACATGACCGAAATCGGTACGGCGGCTCCAGGCGCATTGCCGGGGGAAGTGCTGCACAAGTACATGCTGGGTCTTTATGAAGTGATGGAGGCACTGGTGACGAAATATCCGCAGATTCTCTTCGAAAGCTGCTCAGGCGGTGGCGGACGCTTCGACCCAGGTATCCTTTACTATATGCCGCAGACTTGGACCAGTGACAATACCGATGCGGTGGCGAGACTGGAAATCCAATACGGCACCAGCCTTGTCATGCCGATTTCGAGCATGGGTTCGCACGTCTCAGCTATCCCGAATCATCAGACGCACCGTAAGGCTTCGATGAAGATGCGCGGGGATGTGGCGATGGCCGGCAATCTTGGCTACGAACTCGACGTCACGACGCTTTCCGAAGCCGAGAAGCAGGAGATGAAGGAGCAGATCAGCTTCTACAAGGAACACCGCAAGCTCGTCCAATACGGTGTCTTCCATCGCATCCTCAGTCCTTTCGAAACGCAGAACGAAGCGGCTTGGATCTTCGTCAGTCCGGAACAGGATGAGGCGCTTTATTTCTACTACCGCGTCCTCGATCGGGCCAACCTGAAGAAGAAAAAAGTGCTTTTCAAAGGCTTGGACCCTGTTAAATTCTACACCGTCAGCGGGTATGAAGGGGCAATCGGCGGGGATGAGCTGATGAACCGAGGGCTCTACCTGAAGGATGCCCTGCAGGGGGATTATCAGAGTGTTTGTCTGGTGCTGAAGGAAGCATAATCTGTTTAAGACGCAAAAAAAGCAGGAGTTGTCTCGTTGATTCGAGGCGGCTCCTGCTTTTTGTTCTCAGTCCAAATATTCTTTTTCGAAAGTCTTCGTGCTGCGGACGGTGTCGAATTGGCGGACCAAGCCTTCGATTTCTTCGCGATTGTTGCGGAATTTCGGCGGCAAGGCCAAGCGTTCGCCCAATGTCTCGTAGGGCTCTTCATCATCGATGAATCCGGGGCCGTCCGTCGCAAATTCTAACAGGATGCCTTGGGCGATGTTGGCGTAGAGCGATTCGAAGTAGAAGCGGTCGACATAGCCGGAGATCGGGAAGCGGTAGGATCCCATATGCGCGATCCAGTCTTCCAGTTCTTTGCGGTCCTTCACGCGGAAGGCCATGTGGTGGACGCTGCCGAAACCTTGCTGGGCTTGGCCCATCGAAGCGTTGTGCTCCACGATCATGCGGCCGCCGTTTCCGCCTTCGCCCACTTCGAAGAGATGGGTTTCGCCTTCGGAAGCAACGTGGCGGAAGCCTAGGACAGTCTCCAACACTTGCCTGTAGAAATTGAAGTCAGCGATGCGGACGAAAATCGGTCCCAAGCCGCGGATGCCGTATTCATTGGGAACAGGGCCTTTTTGCCAAGGGATGCCGGGAGCCACGCCGGTATCAGCCTCATCGGAAACCAACTGATAGAGCTGCTCATCAAAGTCCTGGAAGTCGATCACCCGACGGCCGAACTGCTCGTAAATGCCGGAATGTTTGACATTGTATTTGTCGAAACGTTTTACCCAATAGTTTAGGGCTTCATCCGAAGGGACGCGCAGGCCGGTCTTGAAGATTTCGTTGGTCCCCCTGACGGCTTTCGGGATGCCCGGGAAATCGAAGAAAGTTATGTCGGTGCCGGCACTGCCGCGGTCATCGGCGAAGAAAAGGTGATAGGTCTGGATGTCGTCCTGGTTGACGGTTTTTTTGACCAAGCGCATGCCCAGGATGTTCGTGAAGAAGGCATAATTTTTTTCAGCACTGCTTGTGATGGCGGTGACGTGGTGGATTCCTCTTAATGTGTTCATGGATCAGTTCCTCATTTCATTGTGCATTCTGTTTCGTATATTCCTAATTCGAGATATATAATCAAAAAAAGAAATCAGCAATCAGCTAACTTAATGTCAGTATACCGGCGCCGGATTCAAGATGCAAGCATTTCGTCTCGGCAACAAGAAATGCGGTGCTCCTGAGCCTTCCCAAAAGGCAAATGGAAACGAAGCATGTATAATGAGGATAGCAAAAAGCATTTTGTAGACTACAACAAATCTAGAATAATCGGAAGGCAGTGATCGCATGGCAGGAAATGGATTGATGATGCAATATTTTGAATGGTATTTGGATGATGATGGTCAATTATGGAATCGCCTGAAGGAGGATGCCAAGCATCTGAAGGGATTGGGCATCACGGCTGTCTGGACTCCGCCGGCCTACAAAGCGACAGGGACGAATGACACAGGCTACGGCGTCTACGATCTCTATGATTTGGGTGAATTCGACCAAAAAGGGGCCGTACGCACAAAATACGGAACCAAGGAAGAGTACTTGGCTGCGATCGAAGCCTTGCATGCGGAAGGGATCGCCGTCTATGCCGACGTCGTCCTGAACCATAAGGCCGGCGCGGACGAGACGGAACGCTTCCTTGCTTATGAAGTGAATCCCGACAAGCGTCAGGAAAAGGAGTCCAAGTCATACGAAATCGAAGGTTGGACGAAATTCACTTTTCCGGGCCGTGGCGACAAATATTCTGATTTCAAATGGTCTTGGGAACATTTCACTGGGACGGACTTCAACAACGAGAATGGCAAAGAAGCTATCTACATGATCAAAGGCTTCGAAAAAGGCTGGGCGGAAAATGAAAGTGTAGACAGCGAGTACGGTAATTACGATTACTTGATGTATGCGGACATCGACTACGGCCACCCTGCAGTCGTTGAGGAAGTCAAAAAATGGGCCGATTGGTACATCAAAGAAACCGGCGTCGACGGCTTCCGCTTGGATGCCGTCAAACACATCAATGATCAGTTCGTGAAGGATTTCGTGGAGACGATCCGCGCGCAGCATGGCGATGATTTTTACGTGGTCGGTGAATATTGGAAGTACAAATACGGCGCGATCAAGGAATATTTGGAAGCGACCGACTTCACATTCGATCTTTTCGATGTGGCCCTGCATCAGAACTTCCATGTCGCATCCCAGCAGGGCAAGGATTACGATCTGCGCGAGATGTTCAAGCAGACGCTGGTCGCCAAAAATCCGACCCATGCGGTTACGTTTGTCGACAACCATGACTCACAACCCGACCAAGCTTTGCAGTCCTTTGTCGAGCCGTGGTTCAAACCCTTGGCTTACGGCGTGACACTCTTGCGCGAACAAGGCTTCCCTTGCTTGTTCTATGGAGATTACTACGGCATCAAAGGCCCGCATCCGGTCGATGGCCAGCAAACGTTCCTGGATAAACTGCTCTATCTGCGCGCCAACCATGCTTACGGCGAACAGCGCGACTACTTCGACCACGGCAACTGCGTAGGCTGGACCCGTCTCGGAAACGAAGAGCATCCGTACGGCTTGGCAACTGTCCTTTCCAACAGTGAAGAAGGCTTCAAGGACATGTACGTGGGCGAACAGTATGCTGGCGAGACTTTCGCTGACTACACGGGCAACCGTGAAGATAAAGTCGTAATCGGCGAGGACGGCAATGGGCATTTCCCTGTCAATGCCGGTTCGATTTCGGTCTGGGTGAAGGACGGCATCTCTCCAGCTGAAGCCTTCGATGAGACCGCGGTGGAAGGGTAGATTCTTTCAGAAATGGCCGCCAGTCGAACTGTGCCGTGGATGTGGGGATTTTCTCCGGTGAACGGAGGCTTTGCCGGAGTTCAGCCCACATTTTGAGCTGTTCTCCGGCAAGGACGGCTTCGCCGGAATTGCGCCCGATTGTTGCCGGCCTTCTCCGGTGAGGGGGTCTTCATCGAAGTTGAGGCCACATTCTGCCACGCTCCTCCGGCCAACCAAACCCCATAAGAAAAAGGCGAGCCGATGAAGGCTCGCCTTTTTCTATGGGGGGAGGGTAGGTTAGAACTGGTAAGTGTGTTTCAGGTGATGCTGACCGTCCTCTGGTTAAGGGATGGCGATCACGTCTTGGGATTGCTTGTCGAAGAAGTGGGACTTGCTCATGTTGAAGGCCAAATCAATGACTTCGCCTGGCGAATGGAAATCGCGAGCGTCCACACGGGAAATGAATTCTGTTCCGCCGACTTTACTGTAAAGCATGGTTTCAGCACCCAATAATTCGGATACGACCACTTCCGCTTTGACGGCCCAAGTCGGGTTGGTATCAAGAACGATCTGCTCACTTTGGATATCTTCCGGACGGATGCCGAAGATCAACTCTTTGCCGTTGTATCCGCGTTCTTCCAAGACTCTGCGTTTTCCGGCCGGTAAAGTCAATTTAAGACCTTCGCCGTTCGTGATGACCCCATCCTGCAAGGTTACGTTGAAGAAGTTCATGGCAGGCGATCCGATGAATCCGGCTACGAATACATTCACTGGCGTATCATAGACTTCTTTCGGGCTGCCGATCTGTTGCACAAAGCCGTCCTTCATGATGACGATGCGGTCCGCCATGGTCATCGCTTCAGTTTGGTCATGGGTTACGTAGATAGTTGTCGTGTTCAGGCGGCGGTGCAATTTTGCGATTTCAGCACGCATGGCCACACGCAATTTTGCGTCCAAGTTGGATAAAGGCTCATCCATCAGGAAGACTTTCGCATCACGCACGATTGCGCGGCCCAAAGCGACACGCTGTCTTTGACCACCGGATAAAGCTGCCGGTTTGCGGTCCAAATATTCCGTCAAGCCCAGGATGTCGGCTGCGTTATCAACGCGTTTTTTGATTTCATCTTTGCTGTACTTTCTCAATTTCAGACCGAAAGCCATGTTGTCGAATACAGTCATATGCGGATATAGTGCATAGTTCTGGAACACCATTGCGATATCGCGGTCTTTCGGCGCAACGTCGTTCATGACTGTATCGCCGATGACCAATTCGCCTTCCGAAATGTCTTCCAGCCCGGCGATCATACGAAGTGTCGTTGATTTTCCGCAACCGGAAGGACCGACAAAGACGATGAATTCGCGATCTTGGATATGCAAATTGAAGTCTGTGACTGAATAATTTTGGGAATTGTCATATTTTTTATGGATGCTGTTCAACTGGATCTCTACCATTTTATTTGTACCTGCCTTTTGATTTTTTTTTGGTTTTCTTTTATGTCCTTATCTTATTTGAAAGCGGATTCCATAACCACGGGAAACTGCCCAAAAAAGACGCCGGGTTTTTGTGCACTTTGCCGAAGGCGCTTTCTTGATGCGGAAAGCTTTTAGAAAAACCTCAGGAATTGGTCATGAAAAAGTCTCAATTCCTTGCTATAGTTTGCATAGCGCTCGCTCCGGCAGAGTCAGCAAAGAGCAAGTGCACAACTAAACCGTGAAAAACAGCCTTTGTTTTGGTAAAATGGTTCTTTGATGCAGGACAGATCGATAAAGCGATACTAGAGAGAAAAAGGGGTTTTGATCCATGAACAAAAGAGGGTTTGAAGTCATCAGCAGTTATGCCGATAAAAACATCCAATTACCCAAGCGTGCAACGAAACACGCAGCGGGATACGATTTTGAAGCAGCCGAAGAAATCGTCTTGCCGGCGATCTGGAAGACGGTCGTGCAAAGCGCGGGATCACATCTTACAGAAATCTTCAGCAGCGACAAAGATGAGGCGCTCGAAAAGAAAGAGCAACTTTTGCGTCCGCTATTGGTGCCTACCGGGATCAAAGCCTACA
Organism: Trichococcus shcherbakoviae; assembly: GCF_963666195.1. NCBI lineage: Bacteria > Bacillati > Bacillota > Bacilli > Lactobacillales > Carnobacteriaceae > Trichococcus > Trichococcus shcherbakoviae. Next base: position 1,564,988 of record NZ_OY762653.1, on the reverse strand, counting down.
TGCAGGAAGATGAGTACTTGCAATTGACGAACCGTTCCAGCAATCCGCTGAAAAATTTCATCGTGCTGCCGAACGGCGTGGGCATAGTCGATGCGGATTATTACAATAATGAAGGCAATGAAGGACATATCTACTTCCAGTTCCTTAATTTCGGCTTGCGCGACAAAGTCATCCGCAAGGGCGATCGCATCGGTCAGGGCATATTCCTGCAGTTCCTGAAAGCCGACCAGGATGAAGCAGAAGGATCGGAACGCACAGGCGGTTTCGGATCGTCAGGACAAGCGTAAAAAGAAAAGCCAAATCCTCGGGTATTTGCGTATTGTTATACGTAGAATAGGCTTTTTGTGATAAAATAAGATAAGTTGGTTTACACTTGAAGGAGAGATTCATTTGGCAAAAAAAAATGCAGTGAAATACGTTTGTCAGGCTTGCGGGTACGAGTCGCCGAAATGGCTGGGACGTTGCCCGAACTGCAACACTTGGAACCAAATGGAGGAAGAGCGGGAAGCGACGAAAGCAGTGAAGCAACAGCAGCGTTCCAATTTCAGCGGGAATGTACCTGAAGCAATCGCCATCCAGGACATCAAGACCGAAAATCTGCCGCGCGTCAAAACGCAGATGGAAGAAGTCAACCATGTACTGGGCGGAGGCATCGTGCCCGGTTCGCTGATTTTGATCGGGGGCGACCCCGGCATCGGCAAGTCCACTTTGCTGTTGCAGGTTTCGGCGCAGATCAACCAAGGCGGTCACCGCGTTCTTTACATCTCCGGAGAGGAAAGCGCGAGTCAGATCAAATTAAGGGCGGAGCGGCTAGGGGTCAAGGGTACCGACTTCTACATCTACCCGGAAACGGATGTCGACGCGATCCGCAGCACAATCGAGCGGATCAAGCCGGAATTCGTCATCGTGGACTCGATCCAGACGATGATCCATCCGGACATCACGAGCACGGCCGGCAGCGTAACGCAAGTGCGTGAATGCACCGCCGAATTCATGCGGATTGCGAAGAGCAACGACATCGCGATATTCATCGTCGGACACGTGACGAAGGAAGGCGCCATCGCCGGACCGCGGATGCTGGAGCATATGGTGGATACGGTGCTGTATTTTGAAGGCGATCGGCATCATGCTTTCCGGATCCTGCGCGCCGTCAAAAACCGTTTCGGATCGACCGATGAAATCGGTGTTTTCGAAATGATCGAGGGCGGCTTGCGCGAGGTGCGGAATCCTTCCGAACTGTTCCTGGAAGAGCGGCTCGCCGGAGCATCCGGATCGGCAGTCGTTGCCTCGCTTGAGGGCACGCGCCCGATTTTGGCCGAGATCCAATGTCTGATCACGCCGACTGTCTTCGGGAATGCCCGCCGGACTGCGAGCGGCTTGGACTATAATCGGGTTTCCCTGATCATGGCCGTGCTGGAAAAACGGGCGGGCTTGCTGCTTCAGAACCAGGATGCCTACTTCAAATCGACAGGCGGCGTGAAGCTGGATGAGCCGGCCATCGACTTGGCAGTGGCGGTCAGCATCGCCTCAAGCTATTGGGACACCGAGACTTCCGCGACAGAGTGTTTTATCGGCGAAATCGGCCTGACCGGAGAAATCCGCAGAGTCAGCCGGATCGAGCAACGCGTCAACGAAGCTGAAAAATTGGGCTTCACGAAGGTGTATCTGCCGAAGAACAATATGGCTGGCTGGAAGCACCCGAAAGGGATCCAGATCATTCCTGTCGCAACGCTTCAAGAGACGCTGCGCAAAGTATTTCCGAATAAAAATTGATGACAGAAGGAAAGAGAGGGAAGCCTTTGAAACGGAAAATCATTACGGCCGTCTTCCTGATGGTGGGCGGCAGCGCTGGTATCACAGCACTGCCTTACCTGTGGGAATTAGCGGGCATACGAAACAATCTTTTCAACAATGTTTTTGTTAATTTTGGGGTTGGAGCACTTATATTTTATTTATTGTCATTCTTATTGATGAAATTGATTTTGGACATCATACAAAAGATAGAAAATTATTTCAGCACCTTATCGGTCAGCTACATGCTGTTCGGTTCGATCGGAACGATCATCGGGCTTGTGTTGGCTTGGCTGATCGGCATCCCATTGACATCACTGAGGATTCCGGTCATCAACGATGTGCTGCCGGCTATTTTGTCCTTGATCTTGGCTTACTTCGGATTCCGTGTGGGGACTACCCGGATCGAAGAATTCCGTAAACTGTTCGCGCCGAAACCGAAAAAGCAGGAAGAAACACAGATGCTCGACCGCAAAGCGGATGATACTTTCCGCAAATACAAGATTTTGGATACGAGCGTCATCATCGACGGCCGCATCTACGACATCGCCAAAACCGGCTTCCTGGAAGGCGTCATCGTCATCCCGAACTTCGTTTTGCGAGAACTGCAGTATATCGCGGATTCCTCCGACAGCCTGAAGCGCGTCAGGGGCAGACGGGGATTGGACATCCTGAACAAACTCCAAAAAGAAGAGGACATCGTCGTGGAAAGCTACGACGGCGAATTCGAAGAGATTCCTGAAGTCGACAGCAAGCTGATCCGTTTGGCAAAACTGATCGACGGCATCGTCATCACGAACGACTATAACCTGAACAAAGTCTGCGAGTTCCAAAATGTTCCGGTATTGAACATCAATGCCTTGGCAAATGCCGTGAAGCCGGTCGTCATACCCGGTGAATACATGGTCGTCACCGTCATCAAAGTCGGAACGGAACGCAATCAAGGGGTGGCTTATCTGGATGACGGCACGATGATCGTCGTCGAAGAGGGACAGCATTACATGAACGAGACGATCGAAGTCGTCGTCACGAGCGCCTTGCAGACAGCTGCCGGCCGCATGATCTTTGCGAAGCCTGCGCATTCACAAAAAGGCATCAAATAGAAAATCCAGCACGACATAACCAGCTCCACAGAAAAGGGGATACTTCATATGACAAAGAAAATCCGCGTACGTTATGCACCAAGCCCAACCGGTAACCTGCATATCGGAAACGCCCGTACAGCATTGTTCAACTACCTGTTTGCCCGCCATAACGACGGCGAGTTCATCATCCGCACCGAAGACACGGACCAAAAACGCAACCTTGAACACGGCGAAGAAAGCCAACTGCAAAACTTGGCATGGTTAGGGATGGACTGGGATGAAGGTCCGGACAAACCAGGTAAATACGGCCCGTATCGTCAATCCGAAAGACAGCATATCTACGATCCGTTGGTCGATCAACTGCTTCTTTCCAACCGCGCCTACAAGTGCTACTGCAACGAGGAAGAGTTGGAAACGGAACGCGAACAGCAAAGAGCACGCGGCGAAATGCCTCATTACGGCGGCAAATGCGCAAACTTGACGCCTTCCCAACAAGCTGAAAAAGAAGCACAAGGCATCACGCCGGTCATCCGTTTCCGTGTGCCAATCGAAAACACCTACACATTCGATGATATCGTCAAAGGACCAATCACATTCGAAGCCAGTAGCGTCGGCGGGGACTACATCATCCGCAAACGCGACGGTTTCCCGACCTATAATTTTGCAGTTGCGGTAGATGATCATATGATGGCCATCACCCATGTCCTGCGCGGGGATGATCACATCGCCAATACACCAAAACAAATGATGATCTATGAAGCTTTCGATTGGAAGATACCTACTTTCGGGCATATGACGTTGATCATCAACAGCGAAACAGGCAAAAAACTGAGCAAACGCGATGAAACGATCCTTCAGTTCATCGAACAATACAAAGACTTGGGCTACCTGCCGGAAGCGATGTTCAACTTCATCACGTTGTTGGGCTGGTCACCGGTCGGAGAAGATGAGATCTTCTCGAAAGAAGATCTGATCAAGATGTTCGATCCGGAACGCCTGAGCAAATCTCCAGCCGCCTTCGACCAGAAGAAACTGGAATGGATCAACAACCAATACATGAAGAGCGCCGACCTGGATGCAATCGTAACTTTGGCCGCACCGCACTTGGTGGCTGCCGGCAAATTGCCGGAAAACCCGAGCGAAGCCGACAGCGAATATGCGAAGAAACTGATCGGTCTGTACCACGAGCAAATGAGCTATGCTGCTGAGATCGTTGACCTATCGGAAATGTTCTTCGCTGATGAAATCAACCTGGACGCAGAAGCGCAGGAAATCATGGCTGCCGAAACAGCGCCGACCGTGCTTGCCGCATTCAAGGAACAATTGGTTGCCATCGAGCCGTTCGAAGAAGCCGAAATTCTGGGAGCCATCAAGGCAGTCCAAAAAGAAACCAAGATCAAAGGCAAGAACCTTTATATGGCTATCCGTGTCGCCGTCAGCGGCCAAATGCACGGGCCTGAAATTGGTAAGACCATCGAAGTGCTGGGCAGAGAGAAGAGCTTGGCCCACCTGAACAGCGTATTGGAAAAGATGTAGGACCCACAAAAAAGTATAGTAAAAGTGAGCTTATTCTATATAATAGATGGATAATCCAAAAAGGAGCATGAAATGACTTGAATAGATTACGCGAAACAATTCAAACCATAAAAGATCATGATCCGGCTGCGAGGAGTACGTTGGAAGTCGTTCTGACGTACCCGGGGTTACATGCCATCCTTATATATGATATCGCTCATTTTTTTTATAAGCGAAAATGGTATACCTTCAGCCGGGTGATTTCGCATCTCGGGCGTTTCTTAACCGGAATCGAAATCCATCCCGGAGCGACGATCGGACATCGCTTGTTCATCGACCACGGCATGGGGATCGTCATCGGGGAAACAGCCGAAGTCGGCGATGATGTCATGATTTACCATGGCGTGACGCTGGGGGGCACCGGGAAAGACACCGGCAAACGCCATCCCACCATCGGGAACAACGTGCTGTTGTCCGCCCATGTGCAGGTGTTGGGGCCGATCAAAATCGGCGACAATGCCAAAATCGGGGCATCGGCTGTCGTCGTCAGCGAAATACCGCCTGATGTCACAGCGGTCGGCATACCCGCAAAAATCGTCCGTTACCATAAGCTGTAAGAAAACAAAAAATCCAGAAATCAACAGAATGAGTAGCAAACGAAAAAGGGCGTCAGCCCTTTTTTCGAAGCTGGAAAGGAGTGCGCAATGTTAAAAATCTACAATACCCTGACGCGCGAAAAAGAAGAGTTCCAACCGATCCAAAAGAATAAGGTGGGCATGTACGTCTGCGGTCCGACCGTCTACAACTACATCCATATCGGCAACGCGCGCAGCACAGTGGCTTTCGATACCGTCCGCCGCTATCTGGAATACCGCGGCTATGACGTGAATTTCGTTTCGAACTTCACCGACGTGGACGACAAGATCATCCGCGCGGCAAAAGAGCTGGGCATTTCCGCGAAGGAAGTCGCTGAAAAGTTCATCGCAGCCTTCTATGAAGACACAGCGGCGCTGCACGTCGAAAAAGCGACGCTGAATCCGCGCGTGATGGAAAACATCCCGGACATCATCGCCTTCATCGGCGAATTGATCGAAAAAGGCTATGCCTATGCGGCTGATGGCGACGTCTATTACCGCACCGGCAAGTTCAAGGACTACGGCAAATTGAGCGATCAATCGATCAAAGATCTGATCGTCGGCGCCAGCGAACGCTTGGATGCTGAAGAGAACATCAAGAAAGAGGATCAGCTCGATTTCGCGCTTTGGAAAGAAGCGAAGCCGGATGAAGTTTCCTGGGAATCGCCTTGGGGTCCGGGACGTCCGGGCTGGCATATCGAATGCTCCGTGATGGCGACCAAATACTTGGGCGACACCATCGATATCCACGGCGGCGGCCATGACCTGACTTTCCCGCACCACGAAAACGAAATCGCCCAGAGCGAAGCTAAAACCGGCAAAACTTTCGCGAACTACTGGATGCACAACGGCTTCGTCACGATCGGCGAAGACGCTGAAAAGATGAGCAAGTCGCTCGGGAACTTCGTGACGGTGCATGATATCCTGAAGGAAGTCGATCCGCAGGTGCTGCGTTTCTTCCTCGGAACAGCGCACTACCGCCGTCCTGTCAAGTACAGCGACAAAGCCATCGAAGAAGCCAAGATCAACCTGGATAAGGTCAAAATCGCCTATCAGAACGCCCATTACCGCCTGCAGGATGCCGTTGCGGCACTGCCGGACGATGCGGAAAAACTGGCTTTGTTCCAGAATCTGCAGGAACAGTTCGTTACCGAAATGGACGACGATTTCCAGGCGGACAACGCCATGACGATCGTTTACCAGTTCGCCAAGGAATTGAACATCTACGCAGAAGGCGAAGCCGTTTCTGAAGCGGTCATCACCAAAGCGTTGGCTTTGTACAAAGCGATGGCCGGCGTATTCGGCGTCGTGCTGGAGGAAGAGGCTTTGTTGGATGATGACATCCAAACACTGATCGATGAACGGACGCAAGCCCGAACAGACAAAAATTTCGCCCGCAGTGATGAAATCCGCGATTACCTGAAAGATCAGGGCATCATCCTGGATGACACTTCGCAGGGCACTAGATGGAGAAGAGCATAGTGACAGAACAAAATTGGAGCTTATTGAACGGTCTTGCCTTGGCGTATGTCGGCGATGCCGCTTATGAGACCTATATCAGAACGCATTTACTAGAAAAAGGACACACCAAACCCAACCAGCTCCACCGTCGGGCGACTTTCTTCGTTTCGGCCAAGGCCCAAGCGAAGCTGATGCACGCGTTGCTTGCCAAAGAGGGCTTCCTGAGCGAAGCAGAAGTGGACATGTACCGTCGCGGCCGCAACAGCAAGAGCCATACGATCGCCAAAAATGCGGACGTAACGACCTACCGCATCGCGACCGGATTCGAGTCGTTGATGGGCTATCTGCATCTTTCCGGACAAGAAGCACGGCTTGAAGAGTTGATCCGTTGGTGTATCCAAGAAGTCGAGGAAAACAATTATGAAAAATAAACCGAACCGCGCGTTCAAAGACACCCGCACTGCCCCGAAAAAGGGCAGACCGGAACCAAAACCAAAACGACGCGATGACGAAGAAAAAGAAACACCCGAAAACGAAGACTTCGTGATGGGACGCCACCCGGTACTGGAATTGCTGCGCTCCGATCGCGACGTCAACAAACTGTTCATCCAAGATGGATTGGGCGGAGAAAAATTGGGCGACATCATCAAGCTGGCGAAGGACCGCAAGATCCAGATCCAAGCGGTGCCGAAGTCCAAGCTGGACACGTTGTCCGACAATGCCGTCCATCAAGGCGTCATCGCCGCCACGGCCGCTTTCCAGTATGCCGTGCTCGATGATTTGTTCGAAGCGGCTGCCGCCAAGAACGAAGATCCTTTCTTCATAATCCTGGATGGTGTCGAAGATCCGCATAACCTGGGTTCCGTGCTGCGTACTGCGGATGCCTGCGGTGCCCACGGAGTCATCATTCCGAAACGCCGCGCTGTCGGCTTGACGGCGACAGTCGCCAAAGCATCGACAGGCGCCATCGAACATGTGCCGGTCGTGCGCGTCACGAATCTGCACCGCACAGTCGAAGAATTGAAGGAGCGCGGTGTCTGGATCTACGCCACCGACATGTCCGGGCAGGATTACCGCCAATGGGATACAACCTTGCCGTTGGCCATGATCATCGGCAACGAAGGCAAAGGCATCTCGCGCCTGTTGAAGGAATCCGCAGACGGCTTGTTGACCATCCCGATGGTCGGCCATGTCCAAAGCCTGAACGCCGGCGTTGCAGCCGGACTGATGATGTACGAAGTTTTCCGCAAACGCCACGTTTGATCCGATTCGTAGCGTCTGCGTACCAGAAAAAGCGAGGTGAAGATCCTGTTGAAGAAAGAAATCCTGATAGTGGACGGCTACAATATGATCGGCGCCTGGCCGGAACTGGTGAAGCTGAAGAACCAGGACCTCATCGAAGAGGCCAGGGATCAACTGCTGCAGGCGCTGTCCGATTATCAAAATTATGAAGGCAACGAAGTCTGGTGCGTTTTTGATGCCCAGTTCGTTCCCGGTATCACGAAAGAGTATTCTAAATACCGGGTGAAGGTCATCTTTACCGCACAAGGGGAGACCGCCGACACCTACATCGAAGGCGTCGTCAAAAAACTGCGCAACGTGCTGACCGAAGTCTATGTCGCCACCAGCGACTTGGCCGAACAGCAGCTCGTCTTTTCGAAAGGCGCCCAGCGCATCTCCGCCATGGAACTCTACAAGGACATCAAACGCTCCAAAAAAGCCTTGGAGACCGAAAGCCGCCGCTTCCGCGACCAACGCCAGCGCGGCACCTGGTCGGATGACCAACTGGAGATCCTGCGGGAAATCTACAAGGATATGGTGGAGTGAAGACACGCTCATAATGAACACAAATAAGAGGTCGTCTCGTTTAATTGCGAGGCGGCCTCTTATTTGTGGAATTGAGTTTACAATAGCGGCCCCGAAATCCGTCCTAAAATCCGGCCACAACGTGGGAAATTCTATTTGGCATAATTGTATGTCTGGGAAAATTGGATATGTTCGCTTTGGGTAAGGTATACTGTATAGAGGATTTAAATAATTTCTCTAAGATGCAGAAAGTGGGTAATGCTATTGAAAAAACAAACGAAAAAAATGATTGCCCCAATAGTGATTACAGTTTTGGTTATTTCCTATTTTATATTCTACATGTGGCTGGGACTGGCTAGTTCTGGTGACATCCCTTTGCTGATGAAAATACTGTTGATCGTTGTCCCCAGCGGATTGATTGTGCTGATGGTGTACTTGTTAATAGAAAGAGTGAATGAAATCAAGGAGGATGATGACGATGATCTTAGTAAATACTGATTATATAAGCGGAAAAGAATTTGAAATGTTGGGACTGGTTAAGGGGAGTACGATTCAGTCCAAAAACTTAGGGCGCGATATTTCACAAGGGCTTAAAACGCTGATTGGCGGAGAGCTTAAAGCCTATAATGAAATGATGAATGAGGCCAGGGCCATAGCAACAAAGCGGATGGTTGACGAAGCGACCACACTAGGAGCGGATGCAGTGGTAAACATTCGGTATGCTTCCTCTGCAATCATGCAGGGCGCAGCTGAAGTGATTGCATATGGAACCGCGGTTAAATTTAAATAAAATTACATAGGAACGTATATTTTTGGTAATCATGCCGAAGGAGTTATTAGCTTTCTCTACAGGTTACTTTCAGGAACGCAAATGACAGCTTTCATTTGCGTTCTTTTTGATGCGTTCGACAATAACCTGTCGAACGCCATCAAATTTACCGACCCCGGCTGCGGCCCCGTACAAGAGTAAATTTCTCGAATAGGTGGCCTGCATTCGGCAATTTTGGCTGACCACTCTCCAGATGCACACTCTAAAGTAATAATAGTGAGCACCACATCAGCTTCTGCTGCTCAAAGGAGCTGTAAGAATAGGCAAAAAGACAGGAACTTACCAGTTGAGGTTAGTTCCTGTCTTTTTTCGGAGGTCTTTTAATCCCGGAATCTTCAACGTACATCAAACCGATCTCAAGGATATTTTTTCATCGAAACCATTTGGATCAGCACGAGCGCCAGACTGGTCAGGAGGGCAATAAAGGCAATGCTTTGGATACCGCTGAGGTTGATGACGACGGCAGCCAAGCTGGCGCCGAACGCACCGCCCAATTGGATCAAGGAACCGTTGATGCTGAGCATAAAACTGGATTTGTTATCGGTCACTTGGGCGATGCCGGTGTTGAGCTGCAGGCCGGTGAACCAGGCACTCATCAGCCATATGATAATGAAGAGCACGCTTAACCATTTCGACGGTTGGAAAACAAGGATCAATAGCATCGCTGCCGTTTGGAGCACAGCCCCGAGCATCATTGACTTGGCGTATCCGATGGCATCCGATACATGGCCGCCGAGCAGGTTGCCCGTGAAACTGGCAAGGCCAAGCGCAACCAGTATCAGGCTCATCAGCGGCTCGATGGAAGGGAAAAGCAACAGCAAGTACGGTGTCGCATAGGTGTAGAAGGCGTTGTATCCCATGAACATCATCAACGTATAGGCAAGCAGCAGCAACGTTTTCCCGTCCTTAAAGAACTGTAGCTCGTTTTTCAGATCCAGTTTTGTGGCCTCGTGATCCGCTTTCGGCAAATATTTCATGAAATAAGCGAGGGACAACAGCATCATGGCATTCAATATCCAAAAAATGCTGCGCCAATCCAGGATGGAGGATAAGGCGCGCGTCAATGGGATGCCGATAACGAGCGCCAAGGAACTACCCATGATGTAGAAAGCCAAGGAACGCCCTTGTCTATCCTTGGGAGAGAGCGCTAAGACCGTCGAAATGGCCAATACACCATAGCTGTTGGCGGAAATCCCCATCAGCAACCGGACGATGAGCAGCTGCACAAAATTTTGGGCATAGATGAGCGCGAATGTCGTCAAGATCGTCGCAAACAGCATGAGTTTCAGCATCCGGCTGCGTTCGACCTTCCTGAACAGGATCAAAGTAATCGGCACCCCGAACGCGGCCCCATAGGAGTACATCGTGTTCAGCAACCCGGACTCGGCCACCGAGATGCCCAGCGAAACGGCCACCTTGTCCAAGATTCCGCTGAAGATAAAAGCCGTCATGGCAAGGACAAAGCTCATCAAACTGAAGACCAGCAACGTTAGATTTGGTTTTTTCATATCATTCTCCTTCGAAAAGTGGTTTTTGATTGCGGTTACATCTTTTAGCAAGCAAGTTCTTACTCAACCTACCGTCTTCGGAAAAATCCGAACATAAGCGCATTATACAGGTTAACCTTAACTCTAAGTCAAGCTTTTCCGTAGAAATCTCTGTCATTGTCATAGGCGGATAGAGAATGCTGGTACAAAAACGTAAAGTAGAGATCGACAAATTTGTAAAATTGAATCAGCAAAAACGTAAAATTGAAACGGAAAATTTGTAAAATTGGATTTGCAAAAACGTAAAATTAGTGATAACATTTTTGTAAAGTTAAGACCTACAAAAACGTAAAGTGAGTGATTCGTATGTATGAAAAACGCATCATTGACGAGTCCTTAAAAAGCTACTTCGAGGATTTGCCGGCCATCTTGATAGAAGGCGCAAAAGCTGTAGGAAAAACAGAAACTTGTTCGCATCTGGCGAAGACCGTCTTCAGCCTGGATAACGAGGCCACTCGGATGCTCCTGAAGGGTGATCCTGAAATCATTTTGAGAGAAGAGCATCCGATTGTATTGGATGAATGGCAACTGCTCCCCGAGATATGGACGTTCGTCAGACACCAAGTTGATAAGGGATTGCCTGCAGGCAGCGTACTCTTCACAGGCAGTAGCATCAAAGTCAATTCCCGGATCCATAGTGGGGCAGGGAGGATTGTCAGGATGAAAATGCGGCCCTACTCAATTGAGGAAAGAAAAATGTCCGACGAATATATCCGGATTTCTCATTTGTTTAACGGATCGAATACGGATAAGATCAACGGGAAGACGGATAAGAACATCACGCATTACTTGGATGAAATTTTTAAATCGGGATTTCCGGGTATCCGAAATAAAGCGGAACGCACGCGAAAATTACTGTTGGGCAGTTACACAACGAACATCGTGGAGCATGAGTTCAGCGAGAATGGTTTTACGGTCAAGAAACCGGAGAGTCTGCTCGCCTGGATGAAAGCCTATGCCGCGTCCATCGGTACGACAACCAATTTCCAAACCATCATCGATGCAGCTATGGCCAATAATAGCGAGGCGCCAAGCAGGCCTACAGCCAACAATTATCGTGAGGCCCTAAAAATTCTGTACATCATTGATGAAGTACAGCCGTTTTTAGCAATCGGAAAACTCTATCCCAATTTAGCGAAAGCGCCAAAGCATTTCATGCTTGACCCCGCAATTGCATTGAGTCTGCTTGGGGTGAGTCGCGAACAGCTCGAAACCTACAAAGTGCCCAAGCACGTCGGGAAATTCAATCAAACGTTGATAGGGCAACTATTGGAGTCCCTCGTGTATCAGAGCCTGATTGTTTATGCCGATGCGAATGATGCACAGTTGTATCACTTTCGGGACGCAAAAGGAACGCGAGAAATCGACTTCATTCTGCAAAAAGGGAATGCGCTGATCTTGTTCGAAGTAAAAGCCGATCCCGATGCGAAAGACCAGTATGTAGAGCACTTAAACTGGTTTGAGGATACAGTGAAGGATGAGTTCCAAGTAACCAAGGTGTTGCTGAATACAGGGCCTTATGCATACACGAGAGAATCGGATGGGGTACATGTGATTCCGATTGCGATGCTAGGCGTTTAATTGATGTGGGAAAAACACGCATTGCTTATAGTGAAACAGGAATCAAAAAAGCACGAGTCCGTGTCTATTTTGATTCCTATTTTTATAACTGTAACGTTCATATATCTTCGTGCTTATGCACCTAGTTCATCAGGCAGAAAAACCGTAAACGTACTCCCGCCATCCTTCTAGCTTTCGACCGCAATCTGACTTTTCGACAAGTTTTACCAAGGCGATTCCTCCTGCTCATCCGAAGGGTAGGCAATAAAAAAAGAGGCGAGATTTCTCGCCCCTTTTCACTAAGTTAATGACTTTAATTCAAATTAATATGATTTTCCGATATAACCAGCTAAGTTTTCAATTGTTTGCGCATCGTGGTGGTCAGCGTATACGGTGGTATCTGTGTTGATTGCAGCAATTTTTGCCATATCATCTGCGCTTAGTTCGAAATCAAAGATGTCGAAGTTTTGGCGCACACGTTCTGGATTTGCTGATTTGGAAAGTGAAACGACGCCACGTTGTAATTGCCATCTAAGCATGACTTGCGCAGTTGATTTGCCGTATTTGTCAGCGAGTTCTTTCAAAACTGGGTTGGTGAAGACGTCAAATTTGCCTTCAGCAAAAGCACCCCAACTTTCAATTTGAATACCTTTAGATGCCATGTAGTCTTGGTCAGCCTGCTTTTGGTGGAAGACATGCAACTCAACTTGGTTCACAGCTGGCGTTACCTTGTTGAAAATTGACAAGTTAGCTAATTGGTCATTCTTGAAATTAGACACACCGATAGCTTTGATTTTGCCTTCGCTATAAAGTTCTTCCAGCGCACGCCATGCGCCAAAAGTATCCCCGACAGGTTGATGAAGAAGGTAAAGGTCAACATAGTCCAAATCAAGTTTTGCAAGGGAATCAGCAAAAGCTTTTTTAGCGCCTTCATAACTCATGTCTGCAATCCAAAGTTTTGTTGTGATGAAGAGGTCCTCGCGGGGCACGCCTGATGCCTTGATGGCTTTGCCTACTGCTTCTTCGTTACCATAGGCTTGCGCTGTATCAATGAGGCGGTAACCTGTTTTGATAGCTTCTTCGACGACTTCCTGACAAATTGCTGGGTCTGGAATTTGGAAAACGCCAAAACCAACCATAGGCATCTTGATTCCATTATTAAGTGTTGTATATTCCATGTGAATACCTCTTTCTTTGTTTGATAATGATTAGTATAAAGTGTGGAGTTCAATCCATAGCAAGAGAAAAGTTTCATTTTTTTTAAAAACTTTCTATGCTTGCTTATCGTAGTTCATACGTGTCAGCAAAAAGATGCGTTGCATCCATTTGGGCAGATTGAAGAAGCGTTTACCGTTATCGAGTTGGGCGATTTGCGCCAATTCGGCTGCTGTCAGTTCAAAATCAAAAATATCCAGATTGCTGTCTATGTGAGCCGGATTTTTAGAACCTGGAATGACAATATTTCCTTTTTGGACATGCCAATGCAAGATGATTTGAACAACGGATTTATTGTATTTACTTGCCAATTCAGTAAAGATGGGTTCGGCAAGCAAGTCTTTGTCAGCTGACCCAAGTGGGTACCAAGCTTCAAGCGCAATATTGTCCTTAGCGAGTTTTGCTTTTAAATCTTTTTGTTGGAAATAAGGGTGGCATTCCACCTGCACAACAGCTGGTTTGATAGTCCCTTTGTTTATAACCTCGTCCAATTCATGTCCTGTAAAGTTAGAAAGACCAATAACCTTAATTTTCCCAGTGCTTACAGCCTCTTCCAGAGCTTTCCAAGCGCCTAGATAATCGCCTACCGGTTGATGCAACAGCATGAGGTCAAGGTAATCGACGCCTAAACGGTTCAGGGTTTCCTCAATTGCTTGCTTGGCTTTTGCATATTTATATTCTGTCGGCCAGATTTTGGAGGTCAAGAAAATCTCGCTTCGATTGATGCCTGATTTTTTGATTGCACGTCCAACAGCTTTTTCATTCATGTAGATATTTGCCGTATCAATCAATTGATACCCGTTTTTCAAAGCATGTTCCACGGAACGTTCTGCATCTGTTGGACTGATCCGATAAGTTCCTGTCCCGAGGTTAGGAATAATCTTATTATTATTTAAAGTTGTATATCGCATTGTTTCCTCCTTATTTAATAAGAGCGCTGCTATTTTTCAAAGAAAAGCGGGAGCATGTTGTAAATGTATTCTTGAACGGCTACCAGATCATGAACGCCACCGTCGTTGATGGCCATGGTCACGTTCTCAGAAGTAAAAATTGGGCGTGTGCGCATCTCCTTAACCTGCGTCGTAATCAGATCATTCGCAAAGTCTTCGGTACCGGTTGCTGCATAAATGTAATAATCATCGGATTCGAATGTGCTTTCCCTAACAGCATTTTCCAACACATCTACCGTTTGGGCGGAATTATCGCGGCCGCCATATACTTCCACTTCCCAGCTGTCGCCACTCATCGGACCAAAGTATTTGATGTAATCCAGGTTGTGGATGAACTGGGACCACGTTGTCACGGAACCGCCGGAAAAACCTGCGAAAGCACGGTGCGCACGTGAATTTCGGAAAGCTTCTTCTGATGTTCCCTGTGCGTAGGTATGATAGTTGCTTTCGATATAGGGAACGAGATTGTTTCTGAAATCTTGGTGAAAATGACGGATCTCATCTTCTGAGCGGCTAAAATCTTGTGATTGATTTTCAGCATCAAATGTTGGCGTAACAATAATCGTTGGCTCTATATCGCCATTTGCATTCATATTATCCAAAATAGTGATCAAGTTAGAGTAGTTGAAAAAATCACCCGCAGTCATGTGCCAACCATGCATGAGGTAGAGAATGTTATACCGTTTTTCAGGATCAGCCTCATCATAGCCTGCCGGCAGATAAACATAAGCAGTCTTAGTGATTTCGGAAGGGGTATCTTGTGTGTAATCCAGGCTATCATACTGAACCTCAACAACGCGACCGGTTTCATTGGGACTTTCGAAGTAAGCGCTCGGAACGTCGGTGGTCTGTATCCTATTGACTTGGCTACCGATGCTTTCGGTATTCTTTTGACTCTGGTTCCTCATCCAGAAATAAAGAGTGCCCAGCAGCAAAATTGCTACCAGGAAACCAACATGCATTTTCGTCAGTCCCTTCATTGATCATCGCCTCCGCTTAGAAATAGTATCCTTAGTCGATCCGATCTCTTTACATTTTGTAAGCTTCAAAATCACTTGCTATCCGGGTATAAGTTTCGGCAGCTAATTTCCAGCCATCTTTAGTCTTTGTGAAGACTTCAGAGAGGACAAAAGGATTCTGTACTTCATTTCCCCCGATTGCTGCTGTTAAGATCATTTTTTTGAAAATAATGGCGGTGCTGCCATAGTCCACAACGTATTCCTCTGCAATATCAACCGCTTTGAAGATAAAGATTTTGTCATTAAATACTTCAAGTTCCCCAGCCTTATCAAAGGTGATTCCCATATGAACAAAGCGCGCGTTGTCAGCAATAAATCCTGCAACTGCGGTCATATCATTTGCTAGCTTTGCATCCCAAATTTGTTTGGAAATGCGTTGAACATCGTGTGTTGTCATAATCATTCTCTCCTATCATTATTAAGTATAATCAGGATTCAAGAGTTGCATTCATTCTTGATTGTATTGATAAACTTATTGTAAACCGTGGAGTTAAGACCATAGCAAGCATTTTACTTATTTTTATATATTTCTTGCTATGGAGTGCACACCATACTGTACAGTGAAATGAATCCTGGATGTATGGATAGGACTGAAATAATGAAGAGGTGAGATGATGAAAAAATCCGCAAGATTATTAATCGGCATAGCATCAATCTTTGCTTTAGCGGCCTGCAGTACTGACAATGGATCAAATCAAGCAGAGAATGAAGCTGATTCCACAAGCGAATTCGGAACTGCCAGTGATTCAACAGAATCAATAAATGGCGGTTCGGAACGTACATTGGTTGCTTATTTTTCTTATCCAGTAGGGACAGATCTGGACGTGGTAAGTGGCGCCAGCGTTTTGCAAAATGATGGCGAATACCTTGGGCTAGTGGAGCAGGCGTCAATCTGGATTAGTGAAGAACTCGAAGCAGATTCCTTTTTGATCGAGCCGGCAGAAGCTTATCCCGATGATGTAAGACAAATTATCGATGAAGTCAGCTCTAATGATGCACCCGATCGCGAACTGACCCGTTTAGTAGAAAACTTTGACAATTATGACACGATATATTTAGGCTATCCCATTTGGATGGGAACACTTCCACCACTGGTCCAGAAGTTTTTGGAAAGTCATGATTTTACTGGCAAAACAGTTATTCCTTATACCGTTCATGGGGGGAGCGACCTGGCAAATACGGTAAGAACAATCCAAGAAGAAATTCCAGAGGCAACTGTTGTGAATGATGCTTTATCGGTTTCCCGAAATGACATTGAAAACAGCCAACAAGAAATTTTGGATTGGCTGGCAGAAATAACAGCAAAAGGTGGTGGGGTTTAAATGAACAGCAAACAAGTAGCGGAAATCTTTCATTTATCGATCGATACCCTCAGATATTACGAGCGAGTCGGGGCAATTCCACCGATAGAGAGGGATGAAAACGGTTATCGGAACTATCAGACTGGAGATATGAACTGGATATTTCTTGCCAGAAATTTACGGGCAGCCGGGCTTTCAATGGAAGCCCTCATTGAATTTTCCAAATTAGCCCAACTGGGTGCAGTACAGGATGTTTCGGCTGCGCAAAAAGCAATTCTCAATGACCAATTAGAAAAAATTAACGAAAAAATGGAGGAATTAAGCAAAGTCCGTCGTATTCTGGAATACAAAATCGATACGTACGATGACCATCTTGCGAAGGCTCTAAGCGGAGAACTAACTGGAGAGAATGCAGAAAAAATGTGGGAAATTGATTACTATCATTTAAAAAACGAACAGCAACCTGTAATTATATAAGGAGGAACAAAATAATGCGTATCATGATTTTAGGTGCTGCCGGCGAAATCGGCAGAATGGTGACGGCAAATTTATTGGAGCAAACTGATTTTGATTTAACTTTGTATGGGCGCAATGTGACATCCCGGCTAGCTTCCATCACCAATTCACGTGTGAAATTAGTAGACGGGGCTTTTGAAGACACAGCGACGATCAAAGCTAATTTAACCGATGTGGATGCAGTTTATCTCAACTTTGTTGCTGAGGATCATATTATTAAGCCGTTGCTTAAAATATTGGATGAAGTCGGAGTCAAGCGGTTCATTATCGCCAGCGTTCCTGACCTGTATGAAGAAGTTACTGGTAGATTTCAGAAATGGTATCGTGCCGGTATGGGTAAAATTTGGCAGTCGAAATTGCGTACAGCCGCTGACCTCGTTGAAGCCAGCGACCTGGACTATGTGATTTTGCGTATCACATGGCTGTACAACCAAGCGGGGAATACTTCTGTTCATGTTACGCGCAAAGGGGAACCATTTACCGAAGCACAAGTAACGCGACAAGCAGTAGCTCAATTTGTGACGGATTTGCTTACGGGCAAAGCTGATTATCATCGCGAGAGTTTGGGCTTGGGCGAACCGGGTACGGACTACGCAAAACCAAGCTTCTATTAATCTAAAATCAGAAGATGATTCTTTTGACAGATATAAATTTTTTTGGGGTTACACATTCAATCTCCTCTCCGTCTTTATTAGTAGAGACCAAGATAGCGATTCACCTTCATGGTGTCAGTGGTACGGTCGAAACAAACAAAAGGAAAGCAGGGAAAATGATGGACAAGACAACACAGGTGATTGATGTACTTTCGATGGGGTATGGAACTGTTCCGAGAAGTGTGATGAGTGACCGGAAGCTGACGGTCGAGGCGAAGGCGATCTATGCGTACTTTGCCGCATGCATCGGGGCCGGGGACACAAGCTTCCCCACGGTCGGCGAAATCAGCAAGGATCTGAATATGAGCGAGGAACGATTCCGGAAGCATCAGAAAAACTTGATTGAAAGAGGATATCTGACAATCCGAAAAGATACGGCGGCAAACGGCAGATACAGCACGAACGTGTATGTGATCCAGGAACGGGTTGCCAAAGGATAAAATAGAAAATCAAACATAAAAGGACTGCCCTAAACCAAAAATGGTTGAAGGCAGTCCTTTTTGTAAAACCAAAGAAACAACTATGGAGTCATCTGATAACTTTTCCAGTTCGACAACTTCTAATAAAGGGATCAAGATGAGTGGGGAATAGCCATCAATATAGAACCCTTCAAACGGGCTTTCCAAAAGCACTTTAGCCGATTCAAGGATGAAGTGAAGATAGAAGAACTGTATAAGCTGAGCAGGAAATACAGTGATGAGGCTTTTGAATCGACGGGTTATGAAATCACAAACCTGAGAAAGATGCACATTTACCGAATTTCAAAGGCATTCGAGGAGCTGGGCATCTGGATAACGGAAGAGGAGGCGCTGCGTTTCCAACTGGACTACGAAACCTTTCAGAACGAAATCAAACTGATCGAAGAATTTCCACAAATTTTTGAACTGCTGCTCCAAAGAGGCGCCAAGGTTGGCATCATCACAAACGGTGCCAACGACAACCAACTCAGGAAAATCAATCAATTGGGTCTTGAAAAATGGATCGCTCCTGAAAATATGCTGGTTTCGGAAGGAGCCGGTGTCTCCAAACCCAGTAAAGAAATCTTTGAAGCAATGGAAAGAAGAATGGGATTATCAAAAAACGACGTATATTACATTGGGGACAATTTCGATAATGATGTAATTGGGGCAACTGCGGCGGGTTGGAAAACGATTTGGGTGAATTTCCGGAACCACAAAACGATTGGCCAGGAAGTTTCGGCAACGTATGTGGTGGAATCGCCGCAGGAATTGTTGCGGTTGGTGGATGTACTTACGATAGCTCTGTAGGATATAAGGTGATTGGTATCACTACCACGTACTTGCTCAATCGAAGAGGGAGCATGCGGAAATTAATATGGATTTCAAAGGTTTAAAATATGGGAACGAAATTTAGTGAGTAAAAAAATCAAACAAATGTTTGACAGCGCTTTCTTTATCGGTATAATAGGTGTTAGGCAATATATTATGGATTTCCGGAGATACATAATACATTGCCAAAATGTAATTGGGGGGATTAAATAATGAATGAAGAAATGGAACTATCGGAACACAGCCCGGAACAATTGGTGGCACTGATCCAACAAGGGCACCCTATGTACTTTGAAGAACTTTTTTGTAGGTTTTTGCCTCTGGTGAAAAAGTTCAACAAAGCTTATTACTTACGTTCTTTGGAACAGGAGGATTTTTGGCAGGAGGCCCGTATGGTACTGCATAAGGCGGTTCAGTCTTATGTTCCCGAAAAAGGCCTGCAGTTTGCGAGTTTCTACAAATTGACACTGAAGCACCACATTTTCAGCTTAATCAGGAAAGAAAGTGCCGTGAAGCGGAAAATCGACAAAGGCGCTGTGTCATTGGATGCGATCTTGGAGAATCAGTACAGCAATCATACGGAATACTCCTTTGAAGGCGTAGTTTCGATGAACTTCTCTCCTGAAGAAATCGTTATGGTAAAGGAAAGTGCGTCGGGTTACTTTGATATTTTGTCTGATTTCGAGCAAGCTGTGTTCATTCGTTTCATAAACGGCTCCACTTTTCAAACAATTGCTGAAGAATTGAATTGCGAGGTGACTTCTATTAAGAATGCCTATGATAGATGTCATCGAAAAATGAAACGTTTGTTAGATTGATATCCGAATAATACCCCGCCGGAAATGATTTCCGGCGGGGTATTTTTTCTTTTGCCGAAAAACAGGTCCGTAGTTCATTTCTTTGGCTCAATTGTGCTACACTTTGAATACGAATACAAAAAAGCAAGGACATGGCTATGAATAAAAATAAACGTTTGATCTATATTTCATTATTGGCTGCGCAGGGTGTGGTCATCACGTTGCTGGAGCGGGCGATTCCGTTTCCGTTCGCGTTTGCGCCGGGTGCGAAGCTGGGGTTGGCGAACATCATTACATTATTGGCGATCTTTACGCTGCCATATAAGGATAGTCTGAAGGTCGTGTGGATGCGGTTGTTGATTTCGACATTGTTGGGTGGGACGTTATCTACCTTCCTGTACAGTTTTGCGGGGGCTTTTTTGAGTTATGGCGGGATGCTTTTGGTCCGGCTCTTGGGGCCGAAGCGGGTCAGCATGATCGGCATCAGTGCGGCGGGGGGAATTCTGCATAATGTCGGCCAGTTGGCGATGGCGAGCCTGATTGCACAATCGTTCAGTGTCATGCTCTACTTGCCGATCCTTTCCATCACGGGCATCTTCTCCGGGATCGCGGTCGGGGTGGCGGCGAATTACTTGTTGGAGCATGTTTCGACGATCCGTCAATTCCAACTGGAGGAGGCATCCCAAAGTAAATTGACGAAAGCGTGGTATGAGGCTTCACTGGTCTACCGGGAAGAGAAACACTAGCGTTTTATTGCGGGAACCTCTCCAATGCGAAAGGTTTTAAGTCGACGCGTGAGGAAGAAAACAAAGTGAAAAAGATGAAAAAATGCTCATGTAGGAACTTTTTCATACTACTTTCAGGTTTTGCATGGACAATTATTCACAAATACACTATACTTATAAAAGTGGTTATTTTAAATAAGTGATTAGGCGCAGGGATGCGCTGAACATAGATAAAAAGGAGACTGCCAAATGAGTAAAAAGAATATTGTGGTTGTGGGAGCAGGTTTCGCCGGTGTGGCCGCCGCGAAGAAATTATCCCGACATTTCAAGAAAAATCCGGATGTCTTGATCACCTTGATCGACAAACATTCCTACCAAACGTACATGACCGAGCTGCATGAGGTGGCAGCGGGACGTGTGCAGCCCGATGCGATCCAATACGATCTGCAACGTCTGTTCAGCCGTAGCAGAAACGTGGATATCATTACGGATGAAGTGACCCATGTGGACCGTGAGAAGAAAGTCGTGACGACCAGCAGCCATAGCTTCAACTATGACTACCTGATTCTGGCGATGGGTGGCGAGCCGAATACGTTCAACGTCCCAGGTGTCGATGAGCATGCCTTCACGATGTGGTCTTGGGAAGATGCGAACAAAATTCGCCGTCATATCCAGGATACAGTCGAAGCAGCCTCTAATGAACATGATGATGCGAAACGCAAAGCAATGCTGACGGCAGTAGTCAGTGGGGCTGGTTTTACCGGCGTGGAATTGGTCGGCGACTTGATGGAATGGAAAGACCATCTGGCAAAAGCCAACAAGTTGGATCCAGCTGAATTCAGCCTCTACTTGGTTGAAGCTGCACCGCAGATTTTAGGTGTCGTTACCGAAAAGGAACAACAAAAAGCCGAAAAGTACATGCTGAAAAAAGGCATTCAGATCATCAAAGGCAATGGGGTCGCGAACGTCAAGAAGGATAGCGTCGAGTTGTCTGACGGAACGGTGATTCCGACACACACGCTGATCTGGACGGCAGGCGTAAAAGCCAACACGGACGCAGCTGCTTATGGCATCGAGCAAGCAAGAGCGGGCCGTTTGGTAGCCAATAAATACATGGAAGCGAAAGATTCCGATGGCGTTTACTTGGCAGGGGACTTGGTTTACTACGAAGAGCCTGACAAAAACAACGCACCGGTACCGCAAATCGTGCAATCCGCCGAACAAACGGGACACACAGCGGCGGCCAACATCATCGCCTCTATCGAAGGCACAGAGAAGCACGAACACAAAGGCACCTATCAAGGGTTCATGATTTCGATCGGATCCCGTTACGGCGTTGCCTACTTGATGGACAAAATCCATTTGAGCGGCTTCATAGCGATGCTCGTGAAGCACATGGTGAACTTGTTCTACTTCATGACGATTGGTTCAGGGTATTATTTCGTGCAATACATTTATCATGAATTCTTCCATATCAAAGAAAAACGCAACATCTTCCGTGGTCACTTGTCCCGCTTGGGCAATGTGCTTTGGGCACTGCCGCTGCGCGTCTTCTACGGCAGCATGTGGACATGGGAAGCGGTCAAGAAGATTTACGGTTCGTACGGCACAGCTTCTTGGTTCGGCGATGAGATCGTCCTGCCTTTCGCTTGGCTGAAGGAAGCGACGACCGGTGCATCCGAAGCGGTAACCGATACGGCTGCGGCTGTCAGCTCCCCGGTATTCGGTTTGAGCTATGCCTACGGGGAAGAGCCGATGATGATCTTCAAAGAAGCGCCTGAGTGGTTCAACAGCATCATGCAGGTCATGATCCCGAATCCGGAAATGGCCTTGTTCTTCCAGAAATTCATGACAATCGTCGAGTTGCTGATCGGTTTGGCAATCATCGCGGGCTTGTTCACTTTCTTGGCGAATGCCGCAACGATCGCATTGGTGATCGCGTTCTCCTTATCCGGTATGTTCTACTGGGTGAACATGTGGTTCATTCCGGTGGCCATCGCTTTGATGAACGGATCGGGCAGAGCCTTCGGGTTGGACTACTATGTGATTCCGTGGATCCAGAAGAAACTTGACAACTGGTGGTATGGTAAGACAAAATCAATCTATAGACCGGGAATCGGTCAATAATAACGATCTAACAGGGTTAAGGTAGGGAGACTTGCCTTAGCCCTTTTCTTTTCAGAAGAGAGGGACGGGAAATGAGAAAATACCTGAAAATGATCCGCAGAGGCGATCTGCTCATCATCCTTTTTTTGATGGCGGCTTCCTTCCTGCCGTTGGGGGTCTTCTCCTATCATCAAGCCAACGCTGAGAGCGCGGATAACATCGCCGTCATCAGTGTGGACGGCAAGACAGTGAAGGAATTTGTCCTGAAGGATGACGGCAAGACGGAGACGTATGTCTATCAGGACGACCATGGTCATGAGAACGTGATCGTGCGGGAAGGATCCAAAATCCGGATTACTTCCGCCGATTGCGACGACCAATTGTGTGTGCGCATGGGTGCCAAGGACGGTATCGGGGAGACGATCATGTGTCTGCCGAACCGCGTGCTAGTGGAAATACGCGGTGCCCAAGGGACTACCGCTGACGATGAAGAGGCCCTCGACATCATCTCCTGAAAAATACTTAAGGGCAGAACAAAAGGAGTTTCAGTATGAAAATTCATTCGATGTGGGACCAGTATCCGCTGTTGCAGGCGGAATTGGTCGCCACCAATGAGCTGTTGGAAAAAAACATAACGCTCAAAAACCGGGCGGTCAGGGAAGCGATCCTTGCCAGGCTGCTTTCGGGCGGGAAGATGCTGCGGCCGGCCTATTGCCTGTTGTTTTCCTACTATTCCCCGCAACGGGATGCGGAGCGGGCGCAGGCGATTGCGGCTGCGGTGGAGTTATTGCATACGGCGACGTTGATGCACGATGACGTCATCGATGAAGCCGGCACCCGCCGCGGCAAGGAGACGATGAACCGGGCATTCGGCAATCAGATCGCCGTCTATTCGGGGGATTACCTCTTCACGGTCTGTTTCCGCTTGTTGTCCGATTATGCCGGCGACGCGGCTGTGCTGAAGATCGACACGAACGGGATGGAAAGCATCCTGATCGGCGAGCTGAATCAGATGGATATGCGCTACAATCCGGACATGCGTATGCGCGATTATTTGCGCCAGATCCAAGGCAAGACGGCCCAGCTCTTCGCGTTGAGCTGTTATGCCGGGGCCTATGGATCGGTTGAGGACGAGAAGTTGGCGCAACTGGCCTATCGGATCGGCCACGATATCGGCATGGCCTTCCAGGTCATGGATGATGTCTTGGATTACACCCAGGACGAAAAGACCTTGGGCAAACCGGCTCTAAGTGACTTCCGCAACGGCATCTACACAGCACCTGTGCTGTATGCGATGCAGGCCGACCGCAAAGCCTTCGCTGCCTACATCGTCAAAGGAGCGGATGTGACCGCTGCGGAGCTCGCGGAGATCCATGTTTTGGTGGAACGCTATGGCGGCAATCGCGCTGCACAGGCGTTGGCCAAGAAATACACGACGAAAGCGTTGAAGCTGATCAAAAAGTTGCCGGATCATCCCGTAAAGGAAACGCTAACGAAATTAACTGAGCAATTGCTTTATCGCAATATGTAGCAAAACTGTTGCGACACGTTATGTGGATTGATAGCATTACATTTTGAAATAAAACATTAGAAAATAATGGTTTTTTAGTGAAATATAAGGATTTTATTTGGCTAAAGATGTAACAAATGGTATGATAAGTAAGTGGAAAGATATAGGGGTCTTGTGATTGGAATCACATATCTAACCGCTATCATAATAATAGAACAGGGTGGGATAGATTATGGAATTAAAGAAAACGTTATCTACGGCAACTCTTTTGCTGGCATCAACTTTCGTATTAGCAGCTTGCGGCGGAGCCGACACAGAAACTGAAACGGAATCATCAGCAGCAGCTTCATCCGAAGTTGTAGTTGAATCTTCATCAGAAACTACTTCAGAAGCGGCAGCTGAATTGAAGGACGGCACTTACACATTGGTTGAAAAGAACTTCGACACTCGTGGCTGGAAAACTGAATTCTCGATCACTGTCGTGGACGGCAAAATCACGGAATCTACATACGAGAACGTGAACGAAGCCGGCGCGAAGAAATCCGAAGATGCAGACTACCAAGCTAGAATGGTAGAAAAAGCTGGCGTGGGTCCTGCTGATTACTTCCCTGCATTGAACAACCAGTTAGTTGAAAAACAAGATCCGGAAGCAGTAGAAGTCGTTACTGGTGCAACAGGTTCTAGTGATACTTTCAAAAAGTACGCTCCAATGTTGGTTGAAGCAGCTGAAGCTGGCGACACAACTACAATCGAAATCGACAACGTAGTCGAAGAAGAATAAGCTGGATTTCCGCCTTTTCAGGTGGAATCGGCAAGAAAAAAGATTATCATAGACAGGTAGGGACAGCGTTCTTGTTCCTGCCTGTCTTTTTAAATGTAGATACGGGGTGAGCGGATGAAAAAATATATGAATAAGGCCAGCCTGGCGGGCGCATTGTCACTGGTGCTCCTTTTTGGGGGGTGTGGCAATGGGGGTGTGCAGGAAGCAACGGAGCTACGGAAAGAACCATATGAGAAAACGGAATTTTTGATGGGGACTTATGTGACGGTGCGCGTCTATGACGAAGGCAAAGAGGCTGTTCTGGAAGAGGCGTTCGACCGCGTCGCCGAACTGGCCGACAAAATCACTGTGAATGAGCCTGGGTCGGAAGTTGATGCGGTGAATGCCGCGGCAGGGACGGAAGCTGTGCAGCTGTCTGATGATGTCTATCCGTTGGTGCGGAGCGCGTGGGGTTACAGCGAGGCATCCGACGGTGACTTTGACCTGTCGATCGGGCCGATCACCGAACTCTGGCATATCGGTTTCGATGATGCCAGAAAGCCGGAGCAGAGCGAAATCGATGCGGCGCTGACTTTGGTCGACTATGAGCGCGTCGTACTGGATGATGCAGCGCAGACCGTTCAGTTGGCGGATGCGGGGATGCGCTTGGACCTGGGCGCCATCGCCAAGGGCTACATCACCGACGAAGTGAAGGAACTCCTGGTGGAGGAAGGTGTGACGACCGCCATCATCGACCTCGGTGGCAACGTCTATGTGCTCGGGGGTTCGCCGTTGCGCGAAGGGGAGTCCTGGAACGTAGGCATCCAGGACCCATTGGCGGCGCGCGGGGAGACCATCGGCAAGACGAAACAAAAAGACCGTTCGATCGTGACTTCCGGCATCTATGAACGCTACATCGAAGTGGATGGCGTCAGCTATCACCATCTGATGGATCCGGAAACGGGCTATCCATTCGATAACGACATCGCCGGCGTTTCGATCCTGTCCGATAAGTCGATCGATGGGGATGCCTTATCGACGCTCGTCTTCGGTCTCGGGATGGAAGCGGGTTTGGCCTACGTCAACGAGCGGGACGATATCGAAGCCGTTTTTGTGACAAAGGACAAGAAAGTCTATGTTTCGGACGGTTTGACGGATAATTTTGAACTGACCAACGACGATTACGTTTGGGAAAATGAATAGGGGTGAATGATATGAATGTACCTGTATTTTTGGAATTTGTGGAAATCAAGACCAAGTTGGCAAGCCTGTTTCCGTTTGTGTTGGGGACCTTGTTTACGCTCTACCATTTCGGCAGCATCAATGCGCTTAACACGATTTTGTTCTTCATCGCCATGGTCGTTTTTGACATGGCGACGACGGCCATCAACAACACGATGGACTTTGTGAAGGCGAAGAATCTGGTTTACCGCGACGAGGAAAACATCCTCGGGAAAGCGGGGATTTCCGTCAAACAGGCCGCTAAGATCATCGTTTCGATGATCGCGTTCGCAGCGCTGCTCGGTTTGATCCTGACGGCGCGCACCAATCTGTTGCTGTTGGTGATCGGGGCGCTCTGCTTTGCGATCGGAATCCTCTATACGTTCGGACCGTTCCCGATTTCGCGGATGCCTTTGGGAGAGGTGGCTTCGGGACTGACGATGGGCTTCGGCATCTTTTTCATCGCCGTGTTCGTGAACGTCCCGGCCGGAACGTTGGCCGAGTTGCTGTTGCAATGGCCGAACTTTACGCTAGCGGGGAACATAGCGACGCTGCTGATCATCCTGCTTCAGTCAGCGCCGCTTGTGTTCAGCATCGCCAACATCATGCTGGCGAACAATATCTGCGACTATGAAACCGACATTTCCAATCACCGCTACACGTTGACTTTCTACATCGGTAAGCCGGTTGCTGTGCGCCTGTATGCCTGGTTGTACTACGGGGCATTCGCCGCCACAACAATTTCGGTGCTGTTCGGCATCTATCCGGTCTGGATGCTGTTCATCTGGGCGATCTTCCCGGTCATCCAGCGCAACATCAACCGCTTCAGAGCCAAACAGGACAAAGCGACGACCTTCAACTTGGCGATCAAAAATCTGATCCTATATCACGGTTTGGAGATCATCCTGCTGGTTGTGTCGCTTATCCTGAAATGATCACGATCAGACACGGAGCCCCTGCGGATGAGTTATTTCTGAAGGAAATGACTTATCAGGCGATCTATTCGCCCAAAGGCGGGGGCTTTTTGCCGCGGAAGGTGTTGGAAGAAGCGGCAATCCGGCGCTACTATGCGGACTTCGGCAGAGAAGGCGATGAGGCATTCGTGGCATTGTCCGATGGCGAAGCGGTCGGGGCGGTATGGATCCGTTTTGCGACGACTGCCCAAAAAGGCTACGGCTTCGTCCGCTCAGACGTGCCGGAACTCACAATCGCGGTGCTGCCGACTTTCCGGGGGCGCGGCATCGGGAAGTCGCTGCTGGAGCGGATGTTGACGCAGCTGCGGGCAACGGATTTGAAGGCTGTCTCCTTGAGTGTGTCCCGCTCCAATCCGGCGCGCAAGCTCTATGAGTGTCACGGGTTCCACGTATTGAAAAAACAGAAAAACTCTTGCACGATGTTGCTCGAATTAACATGACTATACAATGAAACGTTTTCATGATGATGTTCTCGAAAAGCTTTTAAAATTGTGTCTGAAATGTTACTTCTTACTTTTAATGAAAAGACAGTTGCGTTATAATGGCTAAGGATTCGGAGTGTCTTATCTTTCGGAATCTTCATTTATTGAGCAAGAAAGCGCTATATTCATCCCCTGCATTTTCCTTCCGCTTAAATAAAGAGGACGAGGTCAGTTGCAATTGGAACGGGTCCGCCTGTTCCGCAAAGGAACTTTCCTTGTCCGTATTTGGAGGATTAAAAATGAAGGACAAACTTTTTGGTGTTTTGCAGCGTGTTGGACGTTCGTTCATGTTGCCGATCGCCATTTTACCAGTAGCCGGACTCTTTTTGGGTATCGGTGGGTCATTTACTAATGCTACGACACTAGAAACATATGGTTTAACAGAACTGATGGGTCAAGGGACATTCATTTATGATGTATTGAATGTAATGAACCAGGCCGGATCGGTTGTCTTTGGGAACTTGCCGTTGATCTTCGCTGTAGGCTGTGCCATCGGTATGGCGAAAGCTGAAAAAGCGACTGCATCTTTGGCTGCTGTCATCGCTTTCCTGATCATGCATTCATCCATCGGCGCTATGATCGTAGCCCGTGGCGGCGCAGATCAGTTCATCGAAGGATCAATCTCAAACGTATTGGGTATCGAGTCATTGCAAATGGGTGTTTTTGGAGGTATGATCGTCGGTTTGGGTGTTGCTGCACTTCATAATCGCTTTTATAAAATTCAATTACCAGCTGCTCTTTCATTCTTTGAAGGCACTCGTTTTGTTCCGATCATCTCATCGATCGTCTACTTGTTCGTAGGTATCCTGATGGTTTACATCTGGCCGCCAGTGCAAGAAGGCATCAATGCGATCGGTGCTTTGGTACAAGGTTCCGGTTACGCTGGAACATGGCTCTATGGTTTCATGGAGCGTGCGTTGATTCCTTTCGGCCTGCACCACGTGTTCTACTTGCCTTTCTGGCAAACAGCAGTGGGCGGAACGATGGAAGTCGGCGGAAAAATGGTCGAAGGTGCACAAAACATCTTCTTCGCGCAATTAGCTGATCCTGACACAACTATCTTCAGTGTTGCCGCTACACGTTTCATGTCAGGTAAATTCCCGTTGATGATCTTCGGCTTACCTGGTGCTGCTTTAGCGATGTACCGCACAGCTAAACCAGAAAAAAGAAAAGAAGCCGGCGGACTATTGTTGTCTGCTGCCTTGACTTCCATGCTTACAGGTATCACTGAGCCGTTGGAATTCACATTCTTGTTTGTTGCTACACCGTTATATATCATTCACTCTGTTTTGGCCGGTGCTGCTTACATGCTGATGCATATGTTCAGCGTAGGTGTCGGCATGACTTTCTCAGGCGGATTCATCGATATGTTCTTGTACGGTATCCTGCAAGGGAATGCCAAAACGAACTGGATCTGGATCGTCATCATCGGTCTTGTTTACTTCGTAGTCTACTACTTCCTGTTCTCATTCTTGATCAAGAAGTTCAACTACAAGACTCCAGGTCGTGAAGATGATTCGACTGAAGTGAAATTGTATACACGTGCTGACATGAATGCGAAAGCGCAAGAAGGCGCTACAGACATTGCCTCAATCGTGAAAAACGAAACGGATGAAATGTCTGCTTCCATCATTTATGGCCTGGGTGGCGCAGCGAACATCGTGGACGTCGACAGCTGTGCGACACGTCTGCGTACAACTGTAGCAAACGGAGATTTGGTTGATGCAGAATTATTGAAGGGCACGGGAGCATCCGGCGTCATCCATAAAGGAAACGGCGTTCAAGTTGTTTACGGACCGAAAGTTTCTAACATCAAATCAAACCTGGAAGAATTCATCGACAGCGGCAGTGCCGCAAAACTTCCTTCCAAAGAAGAGTACTATGGTCTGAAGGCTGTTGAAAAAACAGAAGAAAAAGCAACCGTAACACCAGCAGCACCTGCTGCTGAAGCAAAAGCGACAGTTGCCACTACTTTGCGTTCGCCTATCGCTGGTATCGCTATTCCATTGACGCAAGTGGATGACGCTGCCTTCGCTAGTGAAGCGTTGGGTAAAGGGATCGCAATCGAACCTGCAGTCGGTGAAGTTGTTTCGCCGATCAACGGTAAAGTCGTCATGGTTTTCGACACGAAGCATGCTATCGGTCTTGAATCTGACGAAGGTGTTGAAATTTTGATCCATATCGGATTGGATACAGTCAATCTGAAAGGTGAAGGTTTCACTACTTATGTTAAGGCTGGGGATTTTGTTGAAATCGGAGACAAATTGGTTGATTTCGATATCGACTTCATCAAAGCTTCCGGTTACAAGACAACTACTCCTATCGTAATCACAAACACTTTCAATTACAAAAACATTGAAGTTGTTGCAGAAGGTACTGTAGATCTTGGCGATGCAATCGTTACAGTTCAATAAGAAGTAAGATTCAACGCGGATAAGGTAATGCAGAAATGAATAGCGCAACAAAAAGGTTTCCGGTCTCAGATCCGGAGGCCTTTTTGTATTTCTGGGCGCATCCGCAAAAATAAAAAGGTTGACTATTTAGGGCAGGCGCTCTAATATTAGCTTGTATTGTGTACACAAATAGAGAGAAAATAGGTGAGCGACATGGCTATCAGAAAAGCCGCATTAGCCTGTACCGTATGTGGATCAAGGAACTACACCATCACACCTACTGAAAAAGGTCGTACAGAACGTTTGGAAGTCAAGAAATTTTGCCGGTACTGCGGAAAGCATACCTTGCACAAAGAAACGAAATAAAGACGAAACTGGCAACATATAGTAGGAGGATAAGCATGAAATTTCTGAAGAGCGTAACGGATGAAATGAAGCAAGTGACTTGGCCGACTGGTAAGGAATTAGCAAAATATACAAATACGGTAGTCGTTACAACCATTCTATTCGGAATATTTTTTGCCGCAGTAGATTTTGGGATCACAGAGGCAATGGATTTAATCTTAAATTAAAAGAAGATTTGTAGCCATACGGTCTTCGTGATGCTATAATGTTAACGCCGTACAGAAGGAACCTTTCAAAGACAGGAAGGTTTTTTTGTTTACAAAGAAACGAAGTCAAATAAAAATCCACCAAGAAAGAAGATGCAGAAATGGAAACGATCGAAAACGAAAAACAATGGTATGTGTTGCACACTTATTCAGGTTATGAGAACAAAGTGAAGCTGAACATCGAATCGCGTGCGCAAAGCATGAACATGGAAGACCATATCTTCCGCGTTGTCATCCCGGAAGAAGAGCAAGTAGAAGTGAAGGACGGCAAAGAGAAGGCTACTACGCAAAAAACCTTCCCTGGTTATGTATTGGTTGAAATGATCATGTCTGATGAAGCATGGTTCGTTGTCCGTAATACACCGGGCGTTACCGGTTTCGTCGGATCACATGGAGCAGGAAGCAAGCCATCCGCTTTATTGAATGAAGAAATCGAAGTCATTCTGAAGCGCATGGGCATGAGCACACGCATGCATGACGTGAAATTCGAAAAAGGCGAGCCTGTCACCATCACCGATGGCGCATTCAATGGCTTGTCAGGGTTCGTTGAAGAAGTGGACAGCGAAAAAGGCAAGTTGAAAGTCATGATCGAAATGTTCGGCCGCGAAACGATTGCCGAGCTCGATTACGACCAAGTAGATAAAGGTTAAAAAAACTATTGCATTTATTTGGGTGTACTGATATAATATATCGGTACGTTCAGGCGTATGGATTGAGTGGGAGGGGAAATCTTAACCCCATTAAACCACATCACGAACAATCAAGGAGGTATGTCTCGTGGCTAAAAAAGTTGTTAAATTAGTTAAGTTACAAATTCCTGCAGGTAAAGCATCTCCTGCTCCACCAGTAGGTCCAGCTTTGGGTCAAGCACAAGTAAACATCATGGGATTCTGTAAAGAATTCAATGCACGTACAGCTGACCAAGCAGGTATGATCATTCCCGTTGTTATTTCTGTATATGAAGATCGTTCATTCACCTTCATTACTAAAACTCCTCCAGCTCCAGTATTACTGAAAAAAGCTGCAGGTATCGAATCAGGTTCAGGCGAACCGAACAAGAAAAAAGTTGGTACCGTAACACGTGACCAAGTTAAAGAAATCGCTGAAACAAAAATGGTAGACTTGAATGCAGCAGACGTAGAAGCTGCTATGCGTATGGTCGAAGGTACTGCCCGTTCAATGGGTATTACAGTTCAAGACTAATTCAAAATGCAGCTTCTCATGTGGCCTTCCGAACGCTCGCAAGGCGTTCTTGGCCACACGTGGGAGGTTAATCCGTTAAAACCACAATCTAGGAGGAAAATTCAATGGCTAAAAAAAGTAAAAAATTCCAAGATGCTGCCAAAAAAGTCGATTCTACTAAATCATATTCAGTAGAAGAAGCAGTAGCATTAGCGAAAGAAGTCGATTTTGCAAAATTCGACGCAACTGTTGAGGTCGCTTACCGTTTAGGGATCGACACTCGTAAAAATGACCAACAAATCCGTGGAGCAGTTGTGCTTCCAAACGGAACTGGTAAAACACAACGCGTTTTAGTGTTCGCTAAAGGCGAAAAAGCTAAAGAAGCTGAAGCTGCTGGTGCAGACTACGTAGGCGACGCTGACATGGTTCAAAAAATCCAAGGCGGATGGTTTGACTTTGACGTTGTTGTTGCAACTCCTGACATGATGGGTGAAGTTGGACGTTTGGGTCGTGTATTGGGACCTAAAGGCTTGATGCCAAACCCTAAAACAGGTACTGTAACAATGGACGTAACGAAAGCTATTGACGAAATCAAAGCTGGTAAAGTTACATACCGTGCTGACAAAGCTGGTAACATCCACGTTCCTATCGGTAAAGTATCATTCGACGATGCTAAATTGTTGGAAAACTTCCGTACGATCCACGATGTAATCGTGAAAGCTAAACCAGCAACTGCTAAAGGCCAATACGTTAAAAACGTAAGTGTAACAACTACATTTGGACCTGGCGTTAAAGTGGACGCAAGCTCTTTATAAAAAAACCTTGACCTGAACGACTATCTTTGGTATAGTCGTTGAGGTTAATATATGCTACCGAAGACAGCAGGGGGTGCGAGCCTTAATATACCTGCCGAGGAAGAATCCAATGAGATATTTATGGATCCTCTATGTCTAGGTGACATAGAGTTTTTTGTTTTTACAAGAAATTCTATCATAAAATCCAGGGGGTGAAATATAAGATGAGTGAAGCTGCTATTGCAAAAAAACAATTGTTGGTTGAAGAACTAACAACAAAAATCCAAGAATCCGCATCTGTAGTCGTTGTTGATTATTTAGGTCTTACTGTTGAACAGGTGACTGAATTAAGAAAACAATTGCGTGAAGCTGGCGTAGAAATGAAAGTTATCAAAAACTCTCTAATGGTACGTGCTGCTGTCGCTGCAGGTTTGGAAGGAATGGAAAGCATTTTCAAAGGACCTACTGCTGTTGCATTCAGTTCTGAAGATGTTGTTGCTCCAGCCAAAATCATGGCTGAATTCGCAAAAACTGCTGATAAACTAGAAATCAAAGGTGGTATCGTTGAAGGTAACGTTTCTTCTAAAGAAGAAATCGAAGCTTTGGCAAAACTACCAAACCGCGAAGGTATGCTTTCTATGTTACTTTCAGTACTACAAGCTCCAGTCCGCAACTTTGCGTTGGCTATTAAAGCTGTATCCGAGAAAGACGGCGAAGCTGCATAATCTGCAGTTCTGTTGAAGAATCAAACACAAGCTTCCATTCGGAGGCACAAAAAAACTTAAACCAAAAACGGAGGAACACAAAATGTCATTAAACATCGAAGCAATCATTGCTGACATCAAAGTAGCAACAGTTTTAGAATTAAACGACTTAGTAAAAGCTATCGAAGAAGAATTCGGCGTAACAGCTGCAGCTCCAGTAGCAGCAGCAGGTGCAGTAGCAGCAGCAGAAGAAGAGCAAACTGAATTCAACGTTGAATTAACTTCAGCTGGAGATTCAAAAATCAAAGTAATCAAAGTTGTACGTGAAGCTACAGGCCTAGGCTTGAAAGAAGCTAAAGCTTTAGTTGACGCTGCTCCTGGACTTATCAAGGAAGCTGTATCTAAAGAAGATGCTGAAGCATTGAAAGCTCAATTAGAAGAAGTTGGCGCTTCTGTAACAGTTAAATAATCTTTTTTCAAAAGATTGTTTCTACAGAAACACAATTCTTGATTGTGTAAATAGACTAGCCAGGATAAGCAATTATCCTGGCTTTTCTTATATTTTCCGTGCAGTATCGGACTTCCGTCAGAAGGAGTTGGAAATATGTCAAATCATTACTACACAAAGAACCCTGAAACCGAAAGCAAGGAAACTTCCTGGACGTTTCCATTGAGGGGTCGTGAATTCCGTTTCATCTCGGACAGCGGTGTCTTCTCCAAAAGAACGGTCGACTTTGGTTCGCGCTTATTGATCGAAAGCTTCCGCTTGAATGAGGAAGTGGCCGGGGATATCCTGGATGTCGGCTGCGGTTACGGTCCGATGGGGCTTGCGCTCGCGCATGCTTATCCTACCAGACTGGTGGAGATGGTGGACGTAAACGAGCGGGCTATGTCTTTGGCACGCAGAAATGCGGAAGCCAACAACATCCGCAATGTGAAAGTCTACGAATCGAATACCTACGATCAAGTACCCGAAGGAAGGCAATTCGCTGCAATCGTCAGCAATCCGCCAATCCGCGCCGGGAAACAGGTCGTCCATCGCATCCTGTCGGAAGCACACACGCATCTCTTGCCGGGTGGCACGCTGACTGTGGTCATCCAGAAGAAGCAAGGCGCGCCGAGTGCCGAGCAGAAAATGCTGGATGTCTTCGGTAACGTCGAAATCATCGCACGCGACAAAGGCTATTGGATCATCCAATCGGTCAAGGCTTGACACGCGTCCCGGATCGCTCCGGATGCGGGCGGAAGGCTGTTGACAAATGGAAGCCATGTGTGTAGAATAGTAAGGTAATATAGACGCATAAGATAATTCAGAAAACGCGACTGAAATATTGTCCAGACGCGCTTTTCGAGGCAGAAAACAAAAGAAAGAGTAATTTTCTCAGAAATTGCAACCTTCTTTTGGTTTTTTTTTGCCAAAAAAACGTTGCGGAATGTATATGTAACAAAAACGTAACACTTGTTGCGAAACTGCAACATAAGAGTGTGTTGTCGCTAAATGTCTAAATTTAAGTAGGGGTGAAGAAGTTGTTAGGGCATAATGAAAAATTCGGGAAACAACGTACCCGCAGAAGTTATTCGCGTATCAGTGAAGTGTTAGAGCTTCCTAACCTGATTGAGATTCAAACGGATTCTTATGAATGGTTCCTGGAAACCGGAATCAAAGAGATGTTCAAGGACATCACGCCGATTGAAGATCACACAGGGAACTTAGCATTGGAATTTGTCGACTATGAATTCCATGATCCAAAATACACTGTTTCAGAAGCACGTGCACATGATGCCAACTACTCGGCACCGATTTATGTAAAACTGCGTTTGATCAACAAAGAAACAGGCGAAATCAAAGACCAGGAAGTTTTCTTTGGTGACTTCCCATTAATGACAGACATGGGTACCTTCATCATCAACGGAGCGGAACGTGTTATCGTCTCCCAATTGGTTCGTTCTCCAGGCGTTTATTTCCATAAAAAGATGGATAAAAACGGAAAAGAAAGCTTCGGAAACACATTGATTCCTAACCGTGGCGCATGGTTGGAATATGAGACGGATGCGAAAGACATCTCTTACGTCCGTATCGACCGCACCAGAAAAATCCCGTTGACCGTTTTGGTCCGCGCATTGGGCTTCGGTTCGGATGATCAGATCCTTGAGATCTTCGGCGACCACGAAAGCTTACGTTTGACTATGGAAAAAGACGTGCATAAAAACGCATCGGACTCCAGAACAGAAGAAGCGTTGAAAGACGTCTACGAGAGACTTCGTCCGGGCGAACCGAAAACTGCAGACAGCTCGCGTAACTTGCTGAATGCCCGTTTCTTCGACCCAAGAAGATATGACATGGCTCCAGTTGGACGCTACAAAGTAAACAAAAAATTGAATGTCAAAACACGCTTGTACAACCAGATATTGGCTGAAACATTGGTCGATCCTGAAACAGGTGAAATCATCGCAGAAAAAGGGACCGAATTGGACCGCGGCATGATGGAACGCTTAACGCCTTATTTGGACAACGGCTTGAATCAAGTGACGTTGTATCCTTCTGATGATGGCGTTGTGACTGATCCGGTCGTTATGCAAGTAGTGAAAGTCTACTCTAAGAAAGACCCTGAAAAAGTCATCAACATCATCGGGAATTCTGAAATTGCTGACGATATTAAACATCTGACGACTGCCGACATCTTTGCTTCCATGAACTATTTCTTCAACCTTACTGAAGGATTGGGAACAACGGATGACATCGACCACTTGGGTAACAGACGTATCCGTTCAGTCGGAGAGTTGTTGCAGAACCAATTCCGTATCGGTTTGTCACGGATGGAGCGTGTCGTGCGCGAAAGAATGTCCATTCAGGATGTTTCTACCGTAACGCCGCAACAATTGATCAACATCCGCCCGGTAGTGGCTGCAATCAAAGAATTCTTTGGTTCATCCCAATTGTCACAGTTCATGGACCAAACGAATCCGTTGGGCGAATTGACGCACAAACGCCGTCTTTCTGCCTTAGGACCCGGCGGTTTGACGAGAGACCGTGCCGGATATGAAGTCCGAGACGTTCACTATTCCCACTATGGCCGTATGTGTCCGATCGAAACGCCTGAGGGCCCGAATATCGGACTGATCAACAGCTTGTCCAGTTATGCAAAAATCAACAAATATGGCTTCATCGAAACGCCTTACCGTCGTGTCGACTGGAACACGCATAAAGTTACCAATATCATCGACTACTTGACCGCTGACGAAGAAGATAACTTCACCGTTGCGCAAGCCAACTCGGTCCTATTGGAAGACGGAAGCTTCGCCAACAA
Source organism: Trichococcus shcherbakoviae (assembly GCF_963666195.1). Lineage (NCBI taxonomy): Bacteria > Bacillati > Bacillota > Bacilli > Lactobacillales > Carnobacteriaceae > Trichococcus > Trichococcus shcherbakoviae. The sequence goes on along the minus strand of NZ_OY762653.1, from coordinate 1,528,249 downwards.
TATCGTCATGGCCCGTTATATCCATGACAACTTGGAAGTTCCGATCGAACGCGTCGATTACATGGACGTTTCTCCAAAACAAGTAGTTGCTGTCGCGACAGCCTGCATTCCGTTCTTGGAAAACGATGACTCCAACCGTGCTTTGATGGGTGCCAACATGCAACGTCAAGCTGTTCCATTGATCAACCCGCAAGCACCGTTTGTCGGTACCGGGATGGAGTACAAAGCCGCTCATGACTCAGGTGCAGCTCTGTTGTGCCAGAATGATGGTGTGGTTGAATACGTGGATGCCAAAGAAATCCGTGTCCGTCGCGACAATGGCGCTTTGGATAAATACGAAATCATCAAGTTCCAACGTTCCAACTCAGGAACTTGCTATAACCAACGTCCGATCGTAGCTTTGGGAGACCGTGTCGATGTCGGCGAGACATTAGCGGATGGCCCATCTATGGAAAAAGGCGAAATGGCCCTTGGACAGAACGTTTTGGTTGCCTTCATGACTTGGGAAGGTTACAACTATGAAGATGCTGTTATAATGAACGAACGTCTTGTCCGTGATGATGTGTACACTTCTATCCATATCGAAGAATACGAATCAGAAGCACGTGATACGAAACTTGGACCTGAAGAAATCACCCGCGAATTGCCTAACGTCGGCGAAGATGCTTTGAAAGATCTTGACGAGCGCGGCATCATCCGCGTCGGTGCGGAAGTTAAAGACGGGGATATCCTGGTCGGTAAAGTCACTCCTAAAGGGATGACGGAACTGTCTGCGGAAGAGCGTCTATTGCATGCCATCTTCGGTGAAAAAGCCCGCGAAGTGCGCGATACATCGCTACGTGTTCCTCACGGCGGCGGCGGTATCGTCCACGATGTTAAGATCTTTACACGTGAAGCAGGGGATGAACTGTCACCTGGCGTGAATCTGTTGGTGCGTGTCTACATCGTTCAAAAACGTAAGATCAACGAAGGGGATAAAATGGCCGGACGTCATGGTAACAAAGGGGTTGTATCCCGTATCATGCCTGAAGAAGATATGCCATACATGCCAGACGGCACTCCTGTTGACATCATGTTGAACCCTCTAGGGGTACCATCGCGTATGAACATCGGACAAGTATTGGAACTTCACTTAGGTATGGCTGCCCGTTCATTAGGCATCTATGTCGCATCTCCGGTATTCGATGGTGCGGATGAAGATGACGTTTGGGGTACTGTGGCTGAAGCCGGTATGGCGAACGATGCCAAAACAATCCTATATGATGGCCGTACAGGTCAACCATTCGATAACCGTGTATCAGTCGGCGTCATGTACTATCTGAAACTTTCCCACATGGTTGATGATAAATTGCATGCTCGTTCAACTGGACCATACTCTCTAGTTACACAACAGCCGTTGGGTGGTAAAGCTCAGTTCGGTGGACAACGTTTCGGAGAGATGGAAGTTTGGGCACTGGAAGCTTATGGTGCTGCCTATACATTGCAAGAAATCTTGACATACAAATCAGATGATGTTGTCGGTCGTGTGAAAACATACGAAGCGATCGTCAAAGGCGAAACAATTCCTCGTCCAGGTGTACCTGAATCATTCCGCGTATTGGTGAAAGAATTGCAAGCACTCGGATTGGATATGAAAGTGCTTGATGAAGCAGAAGAAGAAATCGAATTGCGCGACATGGATGAAGAAGACGATGTTGTGAATATGGAAAGATTAAATAAACAATCTGAAGCAATGAAGAGAGACTAATTCGTGTTCCCGGGCGCTGCTGAGGCGTTCGGGTGCATGTTTGATCAAAGCGCATTGCCTCGCGAGAAACGCAGATAGAGCATTTTGGGCAGCTCAAAGAATAAAGGGAGGTTGGCCCCTTGATAGACGTTAATAAATTTGAAAGTATGCAAATCTCTTTGGCTTCTCCTGATAAGATCCGTAGCTGGTCTTACGGGGAAGTTAAAAAACCAGAAACAATCAACTACAGAACACTGAAACCTGAAAAAGAAGGTTTGTTCTGCGAGAGAATTTTTGGACCGCAAAAGGACTGGAAATGTTCATGTGGTAAATACAATGGTATCCGTTACAAAGGGATCGTTTGCGATCGCTGTGGCGTTGAAGTAACCCGCGCTAAGGTCCGTCGTGAAAGAATGGGCCATATCGAATTGGCTGCTCCTGTAACCCATGTATGGTACTTCAAAGGGATTCCTAGCCGTATGGGACTTGTATTGGATATGAGCCCGCGCGCGTTGGAAGAAATCATTTACTTCGCTTCATACGTTGTCATCGAACCAGGTGACACTGTGTTGGAATCGAAACAGTTGCTGACGGAAAGAGAATACCGTGACAAACGGGCGCAATTCGGAAACAGTTTCCATGCGGCCATGGGTGCGGAAGCCATCAAGCAATTGCTTGATCGCGTCGATGTCGATACTGAATGTGAACAATTAAAAGAAGACTTGAAATCCGCGACTGGACAAAAACGTACGCGTGCAATCCGTCGTTTGGACATCTTGGATGCTTTCCGTTCTTCAGGAAACAAACCTAGCTGGATGATCATGGATGTAATCCCGGTTATCCCTCCAGATTTGCGTCCGATGGTTCAATTGGAAGGCGGCCGTTTCGCAACAAGTGACTTGAACGACCTTTACCGTCGTGTCATCAACCGTAACAACCGTCTGAAACGCTTGTTGGACTTGAACGCACCGAACATCATCGTTCAGAATGAAAAACGTATGCTGCAGGAAGCTGTCGATGCTTTGATCGATAACGGTCGTCGTGGCCGTCCTGTAACAGGACCAGGTAACCGTCCGTTGAAATCACTTTCGCACATGTTGAAAGGGAAACAAGGACGTTTCCGTCAAAACTTGCTGGGTAAACGTGTTGACTACTCCGGACGTTCCGTAATCGTAGTTGGACCTTTCCTGAAAATGTATCAATGCGGATTACCGAAAGAAATGGCGATCGAGTTGTTCAAACCGTTCTTGATGAAAGAATTGGTTGCCCGTGATATCGCAAGCAACATCAAAAATGCAAAACGCAAAATCGACCGCATGGACGATGATGTATGGGATGTATTGGAAGATGTCATCAGAGAACATCCAGTATTGCTGAACCGCGCACCGACGCTTCACCGTTTGGGTATCCAAGCGTTTGAACCGGTACTTGTCGAAGGTAAAGCAATCCGTCTTCACCCGTTGGTATGTGAAGCCTACAATGCCGATTTCGATGGTGACCAAATGGCCGTCCACGTACCGCTGGGCGAAGAAGCGCAAGCAGAAGCGCGTCTATTGATGCTGGCTGCACAGAACATCTTGAATCCAAAAGATGGTAAACCAGTCGTAACACCATCCCAGGATATGGTCTTGGGTAACTATTACCTGACTCTGGAAGAAATAAATAAAGTCGGCGAAGGAATGATCTTCTCCAATGCTGAAGAAGCTGGTCTGGCTTATGAAGGTGGCTTTGTCCATCTGCATACAAGAGTAGCAATCAGCACGAATTCGTTGCCTAAGAAACCATGGACAGAATGGCAAAGAGGCCGTCTGTTGGTCACGACAGTCGGTAAGATCTTCTTCAACGAAATCATGCCTGATGAATTCCCGTACCTGAATGAACCTACCCAATTCAACTTGGATGTTGCGACTCCGGATAAATATTTTGCCGAACCAGGTGAAGATATTCCTGCGTTCATCAAAAAACAAGAAATTGTTGGACCGTTCAAGAAGAAATACCTTGGAAACATCATTGCTGCCGTATTCAAGAAGTTCCAAGTAACGGAAACTTCGAAGATGCTGGACAAAATGAAGGACTTGGGTTATAAAATCTCGACTCGTGCAGGTATCACTGTAGGGATCGCCGATATTTTGGTATTGGAATCCAAAGCAGAGATCCTGGATAGAGCCCACAAAAAAGTCGATAACATCACGAAGCAATTCCGTCGTGGTCTGATCACTGATGATGAAAGATACACCAGCATCATCACAACCTGGAATATGGCGAAGGATGAAATCCAAGTCGAACTGATGAAGACATTGGGACAAGAAAACCCGATCTTCATGATGAGTGATTCCGGAGCCCGTGGTAACATCTCCAACTTTACGCAACTTGCCGGTATGCGTGGTCTGATGGCTGCTCCAAACGGTAAGATCATGGAATTGCCGATCACTTCGAACTTCCGTGAAGGACTAAGCGTTTTGGAAATGTTTATCTCTACCCATGGAGCTCGTAAAGGGATGACCGATACAGCCTTGAAGACAGCCGATTCAGGTTACCTGACTCGTCGTCTGGTTGACGTGGCGCAAGATGTCATCATCCGTGAAGACGATTGCGGAACCGATCGTGGTCTGATAGTCCGTTCCATCCGAGAAGGCAATGAAGTCATTGAGGACTTGGAAGAACGTCTGATTGGCCGTTATGCTCAAAAAACAGTTATCCATCCAGAGAACGGCAACGTTCTTGCTGTGCATAACCAATTGATCACAGAAGATATGGCGAAAGAAATCATTGATGCCGGTATCGAAGAAGTGACGATCCGTTCCGTGTTCACGTGCCACACGAGACACGGCGTCTGCAAACGTTGCTACGGCCGCAACTTGGCTACTGGTTCAAATGTTGAGGTTGGTGAAGCAGTCGGTACGATTGCTGCCCAATCCATCGGTGAGCCTGGTACTCAATTGACCATGCGTACATTCCATACGGGTGGGGTTGCCGGAGACGATATCACACAAGGTTTGCCGCGTATCCAAGAAATTTTTGAAGCGCGTAATCCGAAAGGACAAGCGATCATCACAGAAGTTACAGGGGAAGTTGTCTCCATCGATGAAAGTGCATCCGATCGTTCCAAAGAAGTAACAGTCAAAGGTATCACGGATACAAGAACGTATACCATCCCTTACACTGCACGTACGAAAGTGGCTGAAGGCGACATCGTTCACCGTGGTGATCCATTGACTGAAGGATCCATCGAGCCTAAGAGCTTGCTGCGCGTCCGCGACGTACTGTCTGTTGAGACTTACTTGCTGCGCGAAGTTCAGAAAGTATACCGTATGCAAGGGGTAGAAATCGGCGACAAGCATATCGAGGTTATGGTCCGTCAAATGTTGCGTAAAGTCCGCGTTATGGATCCGGGTTCAACAGATATCCTGCCAGGTACACTGATGGATATCTCAGATTTCGAAGACCGTAACCGTGCTGTCATCAACGCTGGGGAAGTTCCAGCAACAGCCCGTCCAGTTCTGTTGGGGATCACAAAAGCGTCCTTGGAAACAAACAGCTTCTTGTCTGCTGCTTCCTTCCAAGAAACGACTCGTGTCTTGACGGATGCTGCGATCCGCGGCAAGAAAGATTCCTTGTTGGGTCTTAAAGAGAATGTTATCATCGGTAAGATCATCCCTGCTGGTACAGGTATGGCCCGCTACCGTAAGATGGAGCCGAAAGCCGTCGAAGCCGAAAGTGAGAGCGTCTATAGCATCACTGACACAGCCGAAACTGGTTCAAACCTATCTGACTACAAAGCCTAAAAAGATGGACGCCCCGGAAAAGCAAATTGCTTTTCTAGGGCGTTTTTTTGTTTGGTGATGTACGTGTCGGGACTCGAGTTCGATTTTAGGGGCGGAATTCCCCGCCGAAATGGGTTTGGCGGAGAGTATCATGTTGTCCGCGGATGTTTTTCCCCGCCAAAATGGTTTCGGCGGGTTTTCTGACTGTGATTTGAACTGATTTTCCCTGCCAAAATGGTTTTGACGGGTTATTTCTGAGCGTAAATGCATTCCCCCTATAGAATCAAAGGGCTATCCGGGTGTTAACGAACCAATAGCAGTTGCGCAAAGTGCACCACGACAGCAGAAGCGGCGAGGAATGGCCCGAAAGGTAATCTGCGCTGCAGGGAGCTGCCTTTCGCCATGTGGGTGTGCAGAAAATAGGAGCCTGCGGAGAAACTGGCCAACAGGATGATGAACAGGGTGGGCTCCAACCCGAAAGCGAGGCTCAAGATCGAAAGCAGTTTGACATCGCCGCCCCCGATTCCGTCCGGAAGAGCGAGGCTTGTGAAAAACAACAAGGAAAAAATCACAAAGAGACTGATGAAGGCTGCCGGCCAATCCACAACCGGAAGCACGGCTTGGCGAAACAAGACACCGAACAGCAATAAGAGCTGGAAGCGATCGGGAATCAACAGATAGAGATAGTCGGCAATCGCTATGACCAGCAACAGTGAGAACACAAAGGCGAGAGCGACCAACTGCAGCACGTCTGTTGCGTAGAAATAATAGAGCAGACAGGCCACGAAACCGGAAATGATTTCCGAAGCGAAGTACAGCGCATCTATTTTTACAGCGCAGTACGCACACTTCCCGCGGTGGGACACGTAAGAAAAAATCGGAAAAAGATCTTTGGTCTGCAGCGTATGCTGACAATGGACGCAGTGGGAACGTGTGGTTGTGAAGTTTTCTTTGATGGGGATACGCGTTCCCAGGACGGTGAAGAAAGATCCGAAAATGGCTCCGAAATAAAAGATGGATATGTAAGCAACGATGGTCAAAACAATTCCTCCTTGACGAATAAACTGACTATAATATCCGCAACTAGTTTGTTGAATCTTTTTGTGTGCGGGTTTGGAAAACATTTGGAAGACCTTTTTGATAAATGTGCTATTTATTGTTGACAGGGCGTCCGTCGGATGGTAGACTGTTTAAGTTGTCAAATTAATCTTTTGTCCCGATGAAAAATAGTTGTTGACAGATGGTTATGGATTTGATAATATATAAGAGTTGCTACTGCAGTTCGAAAACGTTTAAAAATATCTTCAAAAAATATTTAAAAAGACGTTGACAACGAGCTGGTCAAGTGGTATTATAAATAAGCAATCACGTAACACGTGATACGCGATTGACCTTTGAAAACTGAATAAAGAATGAACGAACCAAATGTGCAAGGAGCTTAGACTTCGGTCGAAGCAAACGAAGACGATACGTAGTATCGCAAACATAAAGTCAGCAAGAAATTAAGAGCTATCAGCTTTTACATGTAGGATTTCTGTACAAGAGTCCACATTTACATGAGAGTTTGATCCTGGCTCAGGACGAACGCTGGCGGCGTGCCTAATACATGCAAGTCGAACGGTCTTTTCTATGGAAGCTTGCTTCCACTGAGAAGATAGTGGCGGACGGGTGAGTAACACGTGGGTAACCTGCCCATAAGAGGGGGATAACATCCGGAAACGGGTGCTAATACCGCATAGTTTTCTTGATCGCATGATTGAGAAAGGAAAGACGGCCTTTGTGCTGTCGCTTATGGATGGACCCGCGGCGTATTAGTTAGTTGGTGAGGTAATGGCTCACCAAGACGATGATACGTAGCCGACCTGAGAGGGTGATCGGCCACATTGGGACTGAGACACGGCCCAAACTCCTACGGGAGGCAGCAGTAGGGAATCTTCCGCAATGGACGAAAGTCTGACGGAGCAACGCCGCGTGAGTGAAGAAGGTTTTCGGATCGTAAAACTCTGTTGTCAGAGAAGAACAAGTTGGAGAGTAACTGCTCCAGCCTTGACGGTATCTGACCAGAAAGCCACGGCTAACTACGTGCCAGCAGCCGCGGTAATACGTAGGTGGCAAGCGTTGTCCGGATTTATTGGGCGTAAAGCGAGCGCAGGCGGTTCCTTAAGTCTGATGTGAAAGCCCACGGCTCAACCGTGGAAGGTCATTGGAAACTGGGGAACTTGAGTGCAGAAGAGGAGAGTGGAATTCCATGTGTAGCGGTGAAATGCGTAGATATATGGAGGAACACCAGTGGCGAAGGCGACTCTCTGGTCTGTAACTGACGCTGAGGCTCGAAAGCGTGGGGAGCAAACAGGATTAGATACCCTGGTAGTCCACGCCGTAAACGATGAGTGCTAAGTGTTGGAGGGTTTCCACCCTTCAGTGCTGCAGCTAACGCATTAAGCACTCCGCCTGGGGAGTACGGCCGCAAGGCTGAAACTCAAAGGAATTGACGGGGACCCGCACAAGCGGTGGAGCATGTGGTTTAATTCGAAGCAACGCGAAGAACCTTACCAGGTCTTGACATCCTTTGACAATCCTAGAGATAGGACTTTCCCTTCGGGGACAAAGTGACAGGTGGTGCATGGTTGTCGTCAGCTCGTGTCGTGAGATGTTGGGTTAAGTCCCGCAACGAGCGCAACCCCTATTGTTAGTTGCCAGCATTCAGTTGGGCACTCTAATGAGACTGCCGGTGACAAACCGGAGGAAGGTGGGGATGACGTCAAATCATCATGCCCCTTATGACCTGGGCTACACACGTGCTACAATGGATGGTACAACGAGCAGCAAGACCGCGAGGTCAAGCGAATCTCTTAAAGCCATTCTCAGTTCGGATTGCAGGCTGCAACTCGCCTGCATGAAGCCGGAATCGCTAGTAATCGCGGATCAGCACGCCGCGGTGAATACGTTCCCGGGTCTTGTACACACCGCCCGTCACACCACGAGAGTTTGTAACACCCGAAGTCGGTGAGGTAACCTTTTTGGAGCCAGCCGCCTAAGGTGGGACAGATGATTGGGGTGAAGTCGTAACAAGGTAGCCGTATCGGAAGGTGCGGCTGGATCACCTCCTTTCTAAGGAATATAATGGAATCCTTGCTTGGTTCAATCATTCTTTGTTCAGTTTTGAGAGATCAATCTCTCAAGCAAGAAAATTTGTTCTTTGAAAACTGAATACTACAAAAATAAAGTAAGAAACCTAAACATTTTACCGCGTTTTAAGTTAACTTAAATGAGTTTTTAACGAAATAAGTTAGCAAGCCAGCAATGGCGAGCTTAACCATAGGTTAAGTGAATAAGGGCGCACGGTGGATGCCTAGGCACTAGGAGCCGATGAAGGACGGGACTAACACCGATATGCTCCGGGGAGCTGTAAGTAAGCTTTGATCCGGAGATTTCCGAATGGGGCAACCCAATATCTTTGATAGGATATTACGTTACACTGAATACATAGGTGTATCGAGGAACACGCAGGGAACTGAAACATCTCATTACCTGCAGGAAGAGAAAGAAAATTCGATTCCCTTAGTAGCGGCGAGCGAAACGGGAAAAGCCCAAACCAAAGAGCTTGCTCTTTGGGGTTGTAGGACTGGGACATGAGACTGCAATGGATAGCAGAAGCCAACTGGAAAGTTGCGCAACATAGGGTAATAGCCCCGTATGCGAAATCCAAATCAGCTCTACCAGTATCCTGAGTACGGCGGAACACGAGAAATTCCGTCGGAATCCGGGAGGACCATCTCCCAAGGCTAAATACTCCCTAGTGACCGATAGTGAACCAGTACCGTGAGGGAAAGGTGAAAAGCACCCCGGAAGGGGAGTGAAACAGTACCTGAAACCGTGTGCCTACAAGTAGTCAAAGCCCGTTAATGGGTGATGGCGTACCTTTTGTAGAATGGACCGGCGAGTTACGATTTCATGCGAGGTTAAGTTGAAAAGACGGAGCCGCAGCGAAAGCGAGTCTGAATAGGGCGAATAAGTATGAGGTCGTAGACCCGAAACCAAGTGACCTACCCATGTCCAGGTTGAAGGTGCGGTAATACGCACTGGAGGACCGAACCCACGCACGTTGAAAAGTGCGGGGATGAGGTGTGGGTAGCGGAGAAATTCCAATCGAACTTGGAGATAGCTGGTTCTCTCCGAAATAGCTTTAGGGCTAGCCTCGGATATGCGAATCATGGAGGTAGAGCACTGTTTGGACTAGGGGCCCTTCTCGGGTTACCGAATTCAGATAAACTCCGAATGCCATTGATTTAGATCCGGGAGTCAGACTGCGAGTGATAAGATCCGTAGTCAAAAGGGAAACAGCCCAGACCACCAGCTAAGGTCCCAAAGTATCTGTTAAGTGGAAAAGGATGTGGGGTTGCACAGACAACTAGGATGTTGGCTCAGAAGCAGCCATCATTTAAAGAGTGCGTAATAGCTCACTAGTCGAGTGACCCTGCGCCGAAAATTTACCGGGGCTAAACAGATCACCGAAGCTGTGGATGGAACCTTCGGGTTCCGTGGTAGGAGAGCGTTCTAAGGGCATCGAAGCCAGATCGTGAGGACTGGTGGAGCGCTTAGAAGTGAGAATGCCGGTATGAGTAGCGCAAGACGGGTGAGAATCCCGTCCACCGAATAACTAAGGTTTCCTGGGGAAGGCTCGTCCTCCCAGGGTTAGTCGGGACCTAAGCTGAGGCCGATAGGCGTAGGCGATGGACAACAGGTTGATATTCCTGTACCAGTTGCTTTTGTTTGAGCGATGGAGGGACGCAGGAGGCTAAGGAATGCACACGATCGGAAATGTGTGTCCAAGCAACAAGTCTGAGAACGAGTGAAATGCTTTTTCTCTCAAGGACAAGTTGTGATGGGGAGCGAAATTTAGTAGCGAAGTTCCTGATGTCACACTGCCAAGAAAAGCTTCTAGTGAGAAAGTAACTGCCCGTACCGCAAACCGACACAGGTAGTTGAGGAGAGAATCCTAAGGTGTGCGAGAGAACTCTCGTTAAGGAACTCGGCAAAATGACCCCGTAACTTCGGGAGAAGGGGTGCTGACCGCAAGGTCAGCCGCAGTGAATAGGCCCAAGCGACTGTTTATCAAAAACACAGGTCTCTGCAAAATCGAAAGATGACGTATAGGGGCTGACGCCTGCCCGGTGCTGGAAGGTTAAGAGGAGAGGTTAGCGCAAGCGAAGCTTTGAATTGAAGCCCCAGTAAACGGCGGCCGTAACTATAACGGTCCTAAGGTAGCGAAATTCCTTGTCGGGTAAGTTCCGACCCGCACGAAAGGCGTAACGATTTGGGCACTGTCTCAACGAGAGACTCGGTGAAATTATAGTACCAGTGAAGATGCTGGTTACCCGCGACAGGACGGAAAGACCCCATGGAGCTTTACTGCAGTTTGATATTGCGTGTTTGTATCACATGTACAGGATAGGTAGGAGCCAATGATACCGGGACGCCAGTCTCGGAGGAGGCAACGGTGGGATACTACCCTTGTGATATGACCACTCTAACCCGCTGCTCTTAGCGAGCAGGGAGACAGTGTCAGACGGGCAGTTTGACTGGGGCGGTCGCCTCCAAAAATGTAACGGAGGCGCCCAAAGGTTCCCTCAGAATGGTTGGAAATCATTCGTAGAGTGTAAAGGCAGAAGGGAGCTTGACTGCGAGACCTACAAGTCGAGCAGGGACGAAAGTCGGGCTTAGTGATCCGGTGGTTCCGCATGGAAGGGCCATCGCTCAACGGATAAAAGCTACCCTGGGGATAACAGGCTTATCTCCCCCAAGAGTTCACATCGACGGGGAGGTTTGGCACCTCGATGTCGGCTCATCGCATCCTGGGGCTGTAGTCGGTCCCAAGGGTTGGGCTGTTCGCCCATTAAAGCGGTACGCGAGCTGGGTTCAGAACGTCGTGAGACAGTTCGGTCCCTATCCGTCGCGGGCGTTGGAAATTTGAGAGGAGCTGTCCTTAGTACGAGAGGACCGGGATGGACACACCGCTGGTGTACCAGTTGTTCTGCCAAGAGCATCGCTGGGTAGCTATGTGTGGACGGGATAAACGCTGAAAGCATCTAAGCGTGAAGCCCCCCTCAAGATGAGATTTCCCATCACTTTAAGTGAGTAAGACCCCTGAGAGATGATCAGGTAGATAGGTTGGGAGTGGAAGTACAGCGATGTATGGAGCGGACCAATACTAATCGGTCGAGGACTTAACCAATTTTTAAAAAGAAGAAAACTCAAGCGGTGTTTTCGGGTTCCCTTTAATTTTGTAGATTCAGTTTTGAGAGAACAACGTTCTCTTGAAAAATGTGCGGTGACGATGGCAAGAAGGTCACACCTGTTCCCATCTCGAACACAGAAGTTAAGCTTCTTAGCGCCGATTGTAGTGAAGGGTTTCCCTTTGTGAGAGTAGGACGTTGCCGCGCATTTATATTATGGAGGTTTAGCTCAGCTGGGAGAGCGTCTGCCTTACAAGCAGAATGTCGGCGGTTCGATCCCGTCAACCTCCATTCATGAGTTATTAGCTCAGTTGGTAGAGCATCTGACTTTTAATCAGAGGGTCGCAGGTTCGAGCCCTGCATAACTCATTCATCATTCTTGCGATAATGATGGAACAATTGAATATACCGAGACGCCGGCTTAGCTCAGTTGGTAGAGCATCTGATTTGTAATCAGAGGGTCGAGGGTTCAAATCCTTTAGCCGGCATCCAAAAATGCGGAAGTAGTTCAGTGGTAGAACATCACCTTGCCAAGGTGGGGGTCGCGGGTTCGAACCCCGTCTTCCGCTTTTTTTTATTTTAATGGCTATCTTTTAGCCGGGGTGGCGGAACTGGCAGACGCACAGGACTTAAAATCCTGCGGTGAGTGATCACCGTATCGGTTCGATTCCGATTCTCGGCACTTACGCACCCATAGCTCAATTGGATAGAGTACTTGACTACGAATCAAGCGGTTACAGGTTCGACTCCTGTTGGGTGCATTTTTCACATAATTATGACCGGGAAGTAGCTCAGCTTGGTAGAGCACTTGGTTTGGGACCAAGGGGTCGCAGGTTCGAATCCTGTCTTCCCGATAAATAAAAATAGACGCAGAAATCATTCCGATGGTTTCTGCGTCTATTTTTTTGTGTTAACGTTGGCCAGCTTCACGGGTTAGCCCTTCGGAAATTAGATAAATCGTACCTATTGCGCTCTACGATGCTCAGTCGGCACGATTTCCTAAATTTCTTTCAGGGCGGAACCAACCCGTTCAGCTTTTCTCATTGATATATTGCCGTTTTTTCCCTTTAAGTATATAATGAGGAACATTCCAAATAATTCTGTTGGAAATGTTTGGGGAATACGCTGTTGTAGAGGGAGTAGCAGGCAGTCTGGATGGGTTTCAGCTTTCTTGACTAGTTTGCCACAAACGTCCTCGGATAGCCCTTTCTGTTTGACAGTTATGTAGGAATAGCATAATATAAACATATAATAGTCAAAATTAGTCAGGGGAAGGGAGGCGTCCATTCCATGCATGGTCAGAACATGTCAGATATCATCGAAGCGTATATCAAAAAGATTCTGAATGCAGAAGAGCAGATTGAAATCAGACGGAACGAAATGGCAGATCGTTTTCATTGTGTACCTTCACAGATCAACTATGTCATCAATACCCGTTTTACGGAACAGCAAGGCTACTCGGTCGAAAGTAAACGCGGCGGAGGCGGCTATATACGCATCATGAAGGTGAAAATCCTGGATCAAGCGGAATTGTTGGATAAGCTGATCGCTATAGTAGGCGAAAGCATCAACCAGAAAGATGCGTTTGCGGTAACCCAAAATCTATACAGTCGCGGTATCATCACGAAACGCGAAGGAAACCTGATGTTGTCGGTATTGGATAAGTCACTTGCCCCATACACAGGCGAACACGAAGAAAGATTACGAGCCTTGCTGTTGAGGAATTTTTTGAACAGCTTGCGCTTTGAATAGATGAGCCCGTAGAGGAGGCGTTAAAAATGAATGAATTATTTACAGATAAAGCCAGCCAAGTATTGTTGTTGGCAACAGAAGAAGCGCACAAATTTAAGCATCAATCCATCGGAACGGAGCATATGCTTCTCGGACTAGTCCGGGAGCAAGAAGGCATTGCCGGAAAAGTGTTGCGTGGCTACGACATTGATGAGGAAGGAGTCCGCGAAGAGATTGTTCATCTGACCGGTTTCGGTCAAATGAATACGGAGGACTTCAACGCGCCGTTGCCATTTTCTCCTCGGGCTAAAAAAGTCATTATGTATGCGACAAATGAAGCGCACAAATTGGGGGTTCCTTTGGTAGGAACTGAACACCTTTTATTGGGCTTGTTGAAAGAAGAAATTCTGGCAGTCAAAATCATCAAAAACCTGCAGATCGATCCGAATTTGCTGCGTAAGTCTCTCTATGAGAAACTGGGCATCAAACAACCGACCAAACCGGATATGCGTTCAGCCAAAAAGACGGATAAAGTGGAAGAAGGAACGCCGACTTTGGATTCCTTGGCCCGCAATCTGACAGAATTGGCACGGGAAAACCGGATGGATCCGATTGTAGGACGCGACAAGGAAGTCCGCCGCATCATGCAGATCGTTTCCCGCAGAACGAAGAACAATCCAGTATTGGTAGGGGAACCGGGTGTCGGCAAGACCGCCATCGTGGAAGGTTTGGCACAGAAAATCGTGGCCGGAGATGTTCCGGATACATTGGCGAACAAACGTATCATGATGTTGGATATGGGTTCACTGGTTGCAGGTACGAAATACCGCGGTGAATTCGAGGAAAGAATGAAGAAGATCATCGACGAAATCTACAATGACGGCAATGTCATTCTGTTCATCGATGAGTTGCACACCTTGATTGGTGCAGGCGGAGCGGAAGGGGCAATCGATGCCTCCAATATCCTGAAACCGGCATTGGCAAGGGGCGAACTGCAGACAATCGGTGCCACCACCCTTGATGAGTACCAAAAATATATCGAAAAAGATGCGGCGTTGGAAAGACGTTTCGCACCTATCCATATCGATGAGCCCACACCTGAAGAATCGGTTGAGATCATGCGTGGCTTGCGTTCCCGTTACGAGGAGCACCATGGCGTGGAAATCACTGATGAGGCGCTGAAAGCAGCTGTCCAGTTATCCGTGCGCTACATCACTTCCAGAAGATTGCCGGATAAAGCGATCGATCTGATTGATGAATCCGCTGCGAAAGTCCGTTTGGATGTCACACACGGGGATACGCCAATCGGGAAAATCGAGTTGGAAATCGCGAAGTTGTCGAAAGACAAAGAGGAAGCTATCCTGAATCAAGACTTCGACAAAGCTGCCCGCATCCGCAAACGCGAAATGACGAAGAAGCAGAAATTCCAAAAAATGGTGGAACAACAAGCCCAAACAATCACGCACTACGATCTGAAAGTGACCGAAAACGACGTAGCCGAAGTGGTGGCTTTGTGGACCGGGATTCCGGTCAACCAGATGGAGCAGAAGGAAAGCGACCGTTTGATGAGGCTGGAAAAAGTGCTGCACGAACGCGTCATCGGCCAATCTGAGGCGGTAAGTGCAGTGGCCCGCGCAATCAGACGTGCACGTTCCGGATTGAAAGACCCAAATCGCCCAATCGGCTCGTTCCTATTCTTGGGTCCTACCGGTGTCGGCAAGACTGAGCTGGTGAAAACACTGGCTGAAGCGATGTTCGGGACAGAGGATGCCTTGGTTCGTTTGGACATGTCCGAATACATGGAAAAATACAGCACAAGTCGTCTGATCGGCTCCCCTCCCGGCTATGTCGGTTATGATGAAGGCGGCCAGTTGACGGAAAAAATCAGACAGAAACCCTACTCGGTCATTCTTCTCGACGAGATTGAAAAAGCCCATCCGGATGTCTTTAATATCCTCCTGCAAGTGCTCGATGACGGTCATTTGACAGATTCCAAAGGACGGAAGGTTGATTTCCGCAACACGATCTTGATCATGACTTCCAACTTGGGTGCAACGGCTTTGCGTGATGAAAAATCGGTCGGATTCGCGGCGAAAGATCTCAAGCATGATTATAAAGCGATGGAGAAACGCATCCGCGAAGAGCTGAAGAACAGCTTCCGTCCGGAGTTCCTGAACCGTATCGACGAAACAATCGTCTTCCACTCCTTGGAGAAAGACGAGTTGCATGAAATCGTCAAATTGATGGCGAACGGCATCGTGAAACGCTTGAAAGATCTCGATATCCATGTGCGCATCACGCCTGCAGCCATCGATGTCATCGCAAAAGCCGGTTTCGATCCGGAATACGGCGCACGTCCGATCAGACGCGCGATTCAAAAAGAGATCGAAGACAAGTTGAGTGAAGAAATGCTGAGCGGCTTGATCAAATTCGGCGATACCGTTACGATTGGTGCCCAAAAAGGCAGCATCCGGATCTCAGTGAAGCCCGCCAAGGCAGAAAATAAAGACAAAAAAGTGCCGGTAAATTCTTAAGAGCAGCAGGTCTTCAGTTGGGAGACAGTGTTATTGTTCGGTTATCGCTTCCGTTTGTGCTAAAATATAGTTACGGAAGTTAGAGGAGGGAACTAATAAAATGAAGAATTCTAAAAAGGCATTGTTGATCGGTTTGGGTGCTACAGCAGCGATTGCGGCAATTGCGGCGGCCTTGGCATACGAGGAAGAAGCAGTGGACAAGATCGGCTCCTATTTGAACCGTCAACGCATGAAGAACTTCGTGAAGGACCATCTGAAAGGCAGCCAAAAATTTTTGCGGGCAATCGAGGATTTGACGGATGATGAGATCGACGGCTTCTTGCGTGTGGTGGACAGAGCAGGCGATTGGAAAGAATCAGCAATGGACCTATTCTCTGATTTAAAGGACAAAGCTGGCGATGTAAAAGACAACGTAGGCGACAAGTTTCATAGATAAGAATTGAATAAGACTGCAGGAATAGGGTATAGCCCCATTTCTGCAGTCTTTTTAGTTGGTATGAGGAGCTGTTACTGCAGCGATGGCGAGGTAAGCCAAGGCCAGGTCGTCCATGCTCTTCAAGGCCAAGCCGGTCGCATTAAAAAAGCGATCGATCCGGTACTGAAGGGTGTTGCGGTGCAGATAAAGGTCGGCTGCCGCTTTCGACAGGTTTCCTTGGTTCTGCCACATGGCTGTGATCAGTTCGTGTGTGCCGTCGATGGAACCGATCGTGGCCTGCAAGGCTTGCAGCACCGGATTTTGGGTTCCTGCTTCCGAAATGAAATAAGGAAGCGCGATGGCGGCAAGCGTTATGATCTTGCTGCCTTTGGCGAGCGTTCGGCTGGCCGCGAATATTTTCCTTTCCTCCTCGAAAAGGAGCGGCAGGCGGGCGTCGACAGGCCAGCGTTGGCCCAGATACAACTCGGTCCGCAAGCTGAAGTCGTCATCCAGAATATCAAGCACCGCCGCCAATTCCTCATCGATGCAGTAGGGTTCCGGGCTGTCGAGAATGAAGACACCGCTTTTGCCGTTCAAAAAGAAGCATTCGCGGACAAGCGGCAATGTCTGGCTGAAGGCATCGATCCACAGTGTCTGATCGAAAGACCCGGCGTCCTCTTCCCGGTACGAGAGTCTGAATTGGAGCAGTTGGGTCTGCGCCAGTCCGATCGGAATTTCGGTCGTCTGGCCTAACAGAAACTGGGCCCAAGGATTCTTCGGGATGTCGGATGTCGTCGGGGCCTCATTGAGCAGCAACTGCTTCAAAAGAGCTTTTTCGCGTCCGCTCAGCGTGTGTTCAGGTATATGCAGCCATTTGTTCTGGAAAGGCAGCGTGAAGTAAGCGGGCCCGAGACTGGCCGCGGTCGTTATCTTGGCTTCAGGGAATAATTGTTGGAGTTCGTTCTGATTCAAACTGTCACCTCATTTATGGGCTGGTTGTTTTGGCTTTGAAAGGCTTTTCATTCATTTTATCATTATTATCATTAATTTGCTAAAAAAATATGAAAATATGCTATGATTAAGCAAGGATTGATTTTCAACATAGACATAATGCCTGATTATCTTTTTTACGCTAAAATAGTAATGGCTTCATATAGACAGGGAGGAAATATAAAGGATGTTCAGTTTGCTTTTGGCAATCATTTATTTTGCGTTTATCAGTTTGGGTCTGCCGGATGCGTTGTTGGGTTCTGCTTGGCCGACGATGTACCGTGAATTCAGCGTGCCGGTTTCTTATGCAGGAGGCATTGCGATGATTATCGCGGCAGGAACCATAGTTTCAAGTTTACAAAGTGATCGCCTTACCCGCAGGTTCGGGACAGGGAAAGTGACCGCAATCAGTGTGGCCTTGACGGCAACTGCTTTATTCGGTTTTTCAATGAGTCATTCCTTTTGGATGCTTTGTTTGTGGGCCATCCCGTACGGACTCGGTGCAGGTGGAGTGGACGCGTCATTGAACAATTACGTCGCTTTGCATTATTCCAGCAGGCATATGAGCTGGCTGCACTGCATGTGGGGAGTCGGAGCCTCGCTGGGGCCGTACGTGTTGACATACGCTTTGAACGGTGGAAATCGTTGGAATATGGGCTACAATTATATCGCGTTTATTCAAGTCGCTTTGACAGCCATGCTCTTATTCAGCTTGCCGCACTGGGAAAAGAAGCGTGCTCCTCTTTCGCAAGGAGAAAACAGGGAGCAGGGATTGAATGGGAAGGCTCTTTCTTTGCAGCAGATCATCAGAATTCCTGGAGCGAAGGAGATCATGATCACATTCTTCTGCTACTGTGCGTTAGAGCAGACGGCAGCACTTTGGGCAAGTAGCTACCTTGTCCTGCACAGAGGCTTGTCCGCAGAAACGGCTGCTGGTTTTGCGAGTCTGTTCTTTATCGGGATTACTGTCGGGCGGGCCATCAGTGGTTTTCTGACCATGCGGTTCAATGATGCCTCCATGATCCGTTTGGGGCAAGTTTTGATAGTGGCAGGTGTATTGGCCTTGATGCTGCCATTCGGTGAAATGACTGCGCTTCTGGGGCTTATGTTGGTTGGTCTGGGTTGTGCGCCTATTTATCCGTGCATCATCCATTCCACACCTGATTTATTCGGTGCGGATCGATCTCAAGCGATCATTGGTGTGCAGATGGCAGCGGCTTATGTGGGGATTTTGGTGATGCCGCCCGTATTCGGTTTGATTGCTGACCATATCACTGTTTCGCTATTCCCCATTTATCTCGGCGTTATCTTATTTGTTATGATCATGATGCACGAGGCCTTACTTAAGAAAAAACAAGCAAGCGAAGTTTTGCTTAACGTGATTGAAGAACCATAATAAGGGACGAGGTTGTGGAAGATGGATGAGTTGAAGGAAGAGTATATGCGGGAAGCCATCAAGGAGGCGGAAAAAGCTGCGGCCATAGGGGAAGTGCCGATCGGAGCGGTGATCGTCTGGAAGGGTGAAATCATCGGGCGCGGGCACAATGAACGCGAAGTGACGAATGATGCGACGACGCATGCGGAAATGACTGCGATCCGGCAGGCCAATGCGTTCAAACAAAATTGGCGGCTTGAGGAAGCGGAGCTCTATGTGACGCTGGAGCCATGCCCGATGTGCTGTGGTGCCATCCTGTTGTCACGAATCAAGAAAGTCTATTACGGCGCATCCGACCTGAAAGGCGGGACGGCGGGCACTTTGATGAACCTGCTTCAGGATGAACGCTTCAACCATCAGAGCGAGGTGGAACGCGGTGTACTGGAGGAAGAATGCCGGACGCTGCTGCAGGATTTTTTCCGGGCGCTGCGCAAAGAACGCAAGGAAAACAGCCGCAAGCATCTCCGCGAACATATGCAGGAAGAAAATAAAGGCTAGCTTTTTCTTTTTGGCTATGGTATGATAAGAAATGCCGAAAGGCCTTATGGCAATGGCGATCTTATGAATTGAGTCAGATCCGGAAGGAAGCAGCTATAAGTAGGTATCGCCATGTGCTGTAAGTTATTATAACTTATACAAAGAAGCAGGAAAAACCGTCCAACGGTTCTCCTGCTTCTTTTTTGAATCGAATCATTTCGAAATTTCATTCAATATTCACCGCTGATAATGGAAGGGGAAAAAGACTTTGGAAGAGAAAATAGTGGATAACAAAGAAGTTGAACTCAAATATGTATCCGGCAAAGGTGCTTGGACCTATCATATTGAAGTTCCGGACACAAAACAAATCAATGGACCGTGGGGAAGCATCAAAGTCAAGGGAACCATCGACGGCTATGACTTTGGGGTGATGAACCTGATGCCGCTGCGGGATAAAAATGCAATCATGTCCGTCAATGCCAAAATCCGTAATTCAATCGGCAAGGGTGGCGGGGATGCGGTAGTGGTGACAATGTGGCTGTTGGATGCTGAGGAGCATATGTAGTAGGCTATCAGTTCCTGTTGCGGTAATTTTTGATCAGGCTTCGTATTGCTGGAAAGGCTATTGCGGCAATGACTATGGAAATCACGATATCGTGCGTCAACAAGGTAATGCCCAGCATGATTAAAGAAGCTGCGAAAAGGGTATAGACATTCACTTTTTCTGCATCCATTTGTTTCCTCCTGCATCCAGATTTTGAATAGGAAATAGATTTTATTGTTTAGTTCAATTTTATCATAGCATGCAAAAAGGTCCAGGATACTTAAAACACGTATCCTGGGCCTTTTCGTTATCCCGTAGTTTTTAATTCTCGCTTACGATGATCAAAATATTCCCTTCCTCCAATTCGGAGAAGTAGCCCTGCATTTTGCGCTCCTGCTCTTCTTCCTGTTCCGGTGACAACTGCGGATAAGGATGCTGAGGGGAGGGCTCGTAAAGGGCCTCCTCATCGAAGGACGGGTAGAGCGGGGCGAGATCCTTCCAGCCGGAATTCTCATCGTGTCCTGTTTCGCTGATGACTTCAATACCTGTTTTTTTAGCCAACCGCTCTTTTTTATCCGGTGAGTTGGTCACCAACAGGAGATCGGTTTCATTGTGTCCTTTCTCGAGCAAGCCTTTGACGGCTGTTTCCACAGCTTCGACGGTTGCGTACGAACCTGCCACAAATTTTGACATATCACATCAGTCCTTTCATTTTTCATGGTTTACAGAGCTGCTTGATGAGTCGAGCAGAAAACTGTTATTCGTCTGCTTCCTTCGTAATGATGACGATGCTGCCGCTTTCAATGGCAGCGATGCGGTCCGCAATAAAATCCATGCCTTTGGGGAAAGTCCCGGTCTTTTTTTGGAAATATTCGTATTGCTTTAGGTTGAACAGATTGTTGACCTTTTCCAGCAACGAATGGCTGGAGAAAATCGCACTGTCCGCACCGCGAAGGTCCCAATTCTCCAAGATGGCTTCTTGGCTTGCATTGTTCGTCACCAAGGTGATCTGCTCTTTCGTATAGCCTTTTTTATGCAGTTCCTCTACAGCCCTTTTACACTCTTCAATGGAATGGACGCTGGTCTGGATGGTATAAGTCATGATAATGTCCTCCTTCTCAAGAGAAAAGAAAGCGTTCTCTTTTGATTTGAGTATAAGCCTTTGCATCAAAAAAGACAACAATCGCACTGTCAATGCTGTTCGCGTGCCGCTTCCCTTTTGGATCAGTATTGATTTTGTTTGAACACCGCCACTTTTGACCATTTATCCTGGTATAGAATATGCACATTGCGGATGCGGTCGAGCGGAACCCATGCTTCGCCGATCAGGATTTCATCCTCTCCGCAATAGCCTTTAAAAAAGCCTTCAATGGACTCTGTTTGGCGCCCGAAGCGATCCTTTTGGTTCAGTTGGATCGATACCCGGCGATTTTTTTTCAAGGCTACCGCCAAGGTTTCATCGATTTCGGTAGGGCTCAGTTGAGGGAGGATCGGGATGTCCTTCATGGCCTCCGCTTTTCCTGCAGAGATGGACTTTACAAGTTCATCCATCGCGTAGGCCGTTACCCACTTGATCATGCCGCGGTCATGGTAGTCGTTGTAGTCCTCAAAAACCTTATCCGTCCTTTTTCTTGGTTCTTTCAGCATTTTCCTCACCTTCCTCCAATCCGGACATGCCGCCCGCGTGTCCGCCCACCAACGAGCTGCGCGCGATCGCACGGCCGCCTTCCAATAGGCTGACTGCCCGCACCAGTGAGCGGAATCCGTATTTTTTGCGGATCGAATCGACGATCAGATCCTTCTTTTGCTCGTTTACTTGTTCATCAGGCTCCTGAAACAGGTCCAGCTGCAGAAAATCCGTGTAGATCAGATTTCCGGCACCTACGCCGACGTTCCGGATCGACTGGTCTTTGTAATGCTGGTCAAAAATCATCAGGATATGGGCCACTAGTTCACTCGAGGCGTTGGTGGGCGGGATTTTCAGCTGCTGATGGAATCCGGTCCTGCCCAGCTGATCGATGTAGTTGATGCTGTAGCCGATGCTCAGACTCACAAGCTGGGTCTTGGCTCCGGATTTTCGCAGGCGCGTCGCCACCTGGTCGGCCATTTCAATCAGGACGATCTCGATTTCGGAGCGCACCACATAATCCTTGTTGAGCACCTGTGAATTGCCGATGGATTTTGAGCTGACTTTGACTTTTTCCCCCAGAAAGCTGCGGTCGATCCCCCAACTGTGAGCATACAGCTGCGCGCCGATGACGCCGAGCTTGCTCTTCAAATAATAGTAATTGGTGTGCGCCAAGTCATGGATCGAGGAGATGCCCAACTGGTTGAGCCGCAGCTGGGTCCGTTTGCCGATGCCCCAAAAATCGGTCATGTCCGGGATCTTCCAGACGGTATCGGGGATATCCGGATAACGCCATTCAGCGATCATATCCGGCTGATGCTTGGCCGCGTTATCGAGCGCCAACTTAGCCAGCAGCGGGTTATCGCCGATGCCGATTGTTGTGTAGATGCCGGTCGTCTGCAATACGTCAGCCTGGATGAGTTTGGCCATTTCGTAAGCCGAGTTTTTCCCGAAAAGTTTCTGGGCACCGGTGATATCGACAAAACTCTCGTCGATCGAATAGACGTGATGGTTGGCTTCGTCCGCGTACTTCTTGTAGATAGTGTTGATTTCGGTATTTTTCTGCATGTACAACCGCATCTGCGGCGCCGCAATCACCAGTCCCGGCGGATAGGGGAAGGGCAAGTCCCTGGCCCGGCTGATGTTCGAGATCCCGTAAGCCTTCTTGGCGGCCGGGGAGGAAGCCAAGATCAATCCGCTGCCGCGCTCTTTCGGGTCGGCTGAGGGATAGCTCATGACAACCAACTTTGTTTCGAGCGGATGCAGCCCGCGCCGCACGCATTCCACGCTCGCATAGAAGGATTTGCAGTCGATGCAAAGGATATCGCGACTGGGTTCCTTCGCATAATCAAAAATCAATTCCGTTTCATACATAAAAATCGTCTCCAATCTCTATGTCCCTATTATACGAACGTGTGTTTGGTTTTGTAAAGCGAACAGTGAAAAATATTTTTGGGAAATGATAAAAGAAATATGAAAAAACAGGGAAGCTCCCCAAAAAGGAAGTTTCCCTGTTATATATGTTAAAAATGCTGAACCATGATCTGCACAATCCAACTCATGCATATAAGTGCAAAAACGCTTATACCACAAAACATACTGATCCGGTTATTTTGTTTGATTGCCCCCCATGTCATAGCCGCGCTACTTAATATCAGAAGTAGATGGACTTTATTTGAGAAAGGCAATGGTTGGCGAGGTATTACCACGAAATATAGAAGGAAGAGAAGGAATGCTGCCGTATACATAAACAAGTAGATTTTTTTCATGGCCTCTCCTTTATCTACTGAATCAGAGCGTTTGAGCATAAAGCATAAACAAATTCAACACATACGAAACATAAGCAAGACTGAACAGTGACATAAAAATACTATCAATTATCTTTGCTGAAAGTGTCTTACTGGAGTCTACCCTGTGATCGTCAAGATTACTATTTAAAACGAGAGCGGGGATGAGGAGGTACAGGATACTATCAAAGTTAAATTCTTTGGGCAGGAAGGAAAAATCATCCGAAAAAAAACTGAGGATGATAGAACTAAGAAAAAGAATGATAAAGAAAACCTTTAATGAGAAATTTGTATTTTTCATTTGTACCCTCCGTCAGTCTTGTAAGTGTTATGGGGAAATCATCTAAAATATTCCGATGATTAAATAAAGAGCAAGAAGCAAAATTACCGCATAATCGAGTATTTTTTGTAAATAATTTCCTGAGTTGTTTTTGAATGTCCGTATCAAAAAGAATAAAATTATTGTAGCAACCCAAATGTATCCACCTCTGGATGTATAAGAAGGATATGATTGGGATGAAAGAAAATATTGCACGAAGCCTAACGTCATGAAGAGAATAAACATCAGCTTTGAGAAATTTACGAATTTAATTTGCATGAATGGATCACCTTTCTATCTAAAATCAGACTTCGTATTTTTGCAAACCATCGTCTCTGAGCGCTAGAAATATTCTTTATTTTGATATTGAGAATGCCTGTCATAGTTATCCTCACTTTACTTTTCTTTTTTAGACGAGGTTGCTATAGAAACGACTTTAAGGAAAACAATCAGCAGGAAACCACCCAGGAAAAAGGCTGTATAAAACTTAGTTTCGCCATACTCAAAAATGAGTTGGGAAGAAAATAATGCAGCTACAATGCAGTAAATGAATATGACAAGAAGGTACTTATTCTTTTTGAGATAGTCTATGGCACCATGACTCCGTTGTTTTCGGGGGAATTGCATAATCTGATTTCCTCTCAAAAAAAATTTAAATAAGGCGTTACATTTCAAAAATACCAAGTGGCAATTGAGTTGATTACTGATTTATTCATCGCTATCGAATGAATGCAGCAATGTCACAAGGCCTTCGCTTATTCCCCAAACTGCGATTAAAGAAAAAATGCACTTCATGATGTAAATGGACAGATAGAAACCCTCAGAATAGTTCTCTTCGCCCATTGTATGAATCATTAGGATCGGCAACAAACCAATCACAATACTTTTTACTGTGGTAATGATAAAAATTGCAATTCTCACGGGATGTCCTCCTATTACCAAATAAGGAACAAGCGAAATTTTTTATTGTTTCCGCTTTCCTTACTAATCTATTTTATGTTTTTCATCTTCTGCAACGTAGTCAGATTTTTCTTTTGGTTTAAGATTATTTCGTTCACGTCTAACTCTTAACAACGCAAGCAACGTTAAAAATGATGCAGTATAGAATCCAGAACCAATGAAATCCCCATTAATAATATATTCTGCAGCAATTCCTATCAGACTTGCTATAGACAAACTTATTAGGACATTGAGATACGGATGGTTCTGACAAAATTGCTTATAAGAATTCATGATGTTTAAACCTCTATCTCTCTATTTTTAAGAAGTTATTAGCACAACGTCTATAAAATTAATCTTCACTAGAAATTTCTTCCTCTTTATCACTTCCTTCTCTCCTTTCAACAAAGTATCGAGGGACATATCATAAAATTTGCTGAGTAAAATGATGGTGCTGAGGTCAGGGATATTTTTCCCGTTTTCCCAATTGGAAACAGCTTGTCTGCTGACGAATAAATGATCGGCTATTTGTTGTTGGGTGAATTTACCATCAATCCGCAGCTGCTTCAATTTTTCATTCAAATTATTCATATCACAATGTGCTCCTCGTATTCAGTGTAGTAGAAAAAAAGAAATAGTATAGCAAGCGGTCCTTGCATCCATGGAAAAACAAGATATTTGTTACAATAGTATCACAAAAAATATATAAATAATAATATGTTTATATGATGAGCTTGCTTCTGGTCCATGAGTCCATTTTTCCGGACTAAACCGTCAGCTATGCAAAAAAGAGCAAAAGTCTGTCATTTTATCATAGACTTTTCGCTCTTTTTCGCCGTTTGAGTCATAGGGCTCTCAACAGAATTTTTCCTTTAATAATAGCTAATCAGAATACTGATAAGTCTTAGTCTATCTATTCCTTCAAATGCCTGTACAGTATTTTCATCCAGAAAATCAGAAGGGAGCTCAAAAGTCAGGAAGTAAAAAATAGAATAGTAGAGTGAATCAGTGCCAGTCCTAGTATGATGGCTGCGGCAAAAGAAAGGAGAGTCCATCCCCGATTTTTACCTTTCTTACTTTCTTCAATACCGATTGTGATTACTAGCAAACCCGCACAGAACATACTGAGATTCTGGTAGGCAAAATTCTTAGTGAGTAAACTATAAGCGCCTAAAAGGAAAACTGTAATGGAGAGGATAGCTTTTATAATCTTTATATTCTTCATAGGACCTCTTACTTTCTTTTTCTAGTTATTATACGAAAAATGTACTTTCCGTATAATAACGTGATTTATAGATATTTTTTATCTATGTCTTTACTTTAGGCTAAATGGGAGGAATTTAAAAGCACCCAGCGGCTTACCGAAAGATCGTCGTAAAGCCCCTTGCTTTAGCTATGGGGATATAAGACGTGCACTCAGTTGTGTTATGTGGGAATTCGCTGTATAATCAATGTATGGGAAATAAAAAATATAAATCAAATCATAACATCACTTATTCTTGTACCTACCATGTTGTCTGGTGTCCAAAATATCGGCGAAAGGTCCTTGTCGGACCAGTAGCGGCACGCTTAAAGGAGCTCATTGTAGAAACGTGCACCGGTCTATCCGTCGAAATTCAGGAAATGGAGATCATGCCAGACCACGTTCACCTCCTATTGGATATAGATCCACAATTCGGGGTTCACAAAGCAGTCAAACGCATCAAGGGAGTTTCTTCCCGCGTGCTGAGACAGGAGTTTAAGGAACTGACGACGAAGCTACCCACTCTTTGGTCGAATAGCTATTTCGTTTCCACAGTGGGTGGGGCACCGCTTGAAATGATCAAGCAATACATCCAAAGCCAAAAGACCTCACAACGCCAGTAAATGCAAAGCAATCATCAAGAAAGGAGGAACACGTATGGCTAAAAGCAAAACAGCTTCATTCGTCGTAGAGCTGGGACTTGTTACACATCAAAATGAACAAGTAGTGCTGGATAAGCGTTTCAAAATTGCTGAAAAATTGTATAACAAGGTCTTGTACCATGCGCAGACGCAGCTAACAGAGTTGTATAAGAACCATCGATACCAAGATGTGCTGGCAGAACGCCGCTTGTCCATCAAAGCAAACGACAAGAATCGTGTGACGGCATGCAACAAGGAATTGCAAACGATCCAAAAGACCTTCGGTATGACGGAATACGCTTTGCATGCTTACATCGGGCGGATGCGCGAGGCGTACAAGAAGCATATCGACAGCTTCACCGCACAAAAAATCGCTTCTGCGGTCTGGACAAGTGTGTCCTCCCTTCTGTATGGCAAAGGCAAAAAGGTACGTTTCAAAAAGTTCGGCCAGCTGGAATCATTGGAGGGCAAGTCGAACGCTACAGGCATGCGCTTCAAAGGCGACCGTTTGGAGTGGAACGGGCTGATTCTGCCCGTCACTATGCGTGCCAACGATTTATTCGTTCAGGAATCCCTTTCCTTGCACCGGGTGAAATACTGCCGCATCGTACGCAAGGCGTTCAAGGGCGGCGATCAATACTTCCTGCAACTAGTGTTGGAAGGCATTCCACCAGTGAAACGCAACAATAATACGGGGATGCCCCGCCGACAACCCGCTCCGAATGCGGAAGTGGGCATCGACATCGGCACCTCTACGGTGGCGGTGGCAGGTGATGACGGCGTCATCTTGAAGGAATTATTTCCAGAAGGAGCGTCCTATGACCACGCGATTCATCTGTTGCAACGAAAACTGGACCGGAGTCGCCGCGCAACCAACCCCGCCAACTTTACTGTCGACGGTACCGTCAAGCAGGGTGTCAAGTTGACTTGGGTACGGAGCAAGAACTACATGAAAATAAGGTTTCGCTTGAAGGACCTCTACCGTCGTCGGGCGGTGGCATTAAAAGAAGCTCACAACAAAACCGC
Organism: Trichococcus shcherbakoviae; assembly: GCF_963666195.1. Classification (NCBI taxonomy): domain Bacteria; kingdom Bacillati; phylum Bacillota; class Bacilli; order Lactobacillales; family Carnobacteriaceae; genus Trichococcus; species Trichococcus shcherbakoviae. The sequence continues at coordinate 1,500,815 of NZ_OY762653.1, read as the reverse complement.
CAATGCCATCCTGGCACTGGGTAATCAGGTTTATGTGGAAGCTATGGATTTCCGTGCATTGATGAAGCGGGCTAAAGAAACGACCGTCAACAAGAACGGGCGGTTCAACCGCAAGAAACGCTATGGCAAGTCCATCGGCTATCATGCGCCGGCCATGTTGATCGCCATCGTGAAGCAAAAAGCACCCCAAGAAGGGGGTGCGCTTTACGAGGTGGATACCTTTAAATTTCGTGCCAGCCAGTATAACCACGTAAACGATACGTATATCAAAAAGACACGTGATGAACGTACGACCTTTGTTGCCGGGCAGCTTGTCCAACGGGATCTGTACAGTGCGTTCCTCCTGAAAAACAGCCAACCGACACGCAACGAGACTGACCGCACAAAATGTAGCGCGACGTTTGATACCTTCATGGCGCACCACGACACCTGCATCCAGACGCTCTGCCAATCAACCGGACGCCAGTCCTGCAATTTCGGACTGCGAGATTTTCAATTAGCTTAACAAATGGATAGAGCAACCAAAAGGTTCAGCTGTGAGCCTTCAACGCGAATGGTGCCATCGGGCGCCTTGTTGAGAAAGTCTAAGGGCTTTTGGGAATAGAACGGAAATAGAAAAACGACATCTCCACTTTTTTGGAAATATCGCCAGTACAGTCCGTGACGTCCCAACAGCCCTTGGAACCCCCTGGATTTATCCATGGGGAGCAGTCAGATCTTCGCACTTTTTAGGTGCATGCGCCAATAGTAACTGCTGGCTGCTAATTTGTGCCTAATCGATTTCTGGTAAAAAGGGGCAATATACCTTATCATGAAGGAAATGGGTTTAAAGGAGCGTATGGAATGTTACTAGGAGAAAAATTGAAGGAAACGCGGCAGAACAAGGGGCTTTCCCAAAGTACAGTAGCTGAACATCTGAATATTAGCCGCCAGTCCATATCCAAATGGGAAAATAATAGCAGCTACCCTGATTTGGATAATCTGGTCCGCTTAAGTGAGTATTATGAAATCTCGATAGATGACCTCTTGAAGGAAAATCAAGGATTAAAAACAAAGATAGCCGAGAATAATTTTAAAATTAAGGATTCCCAACAGAAGCTCGACCATATCCGGTCTGGTTACGAACGGGACGAAGGATTGGCTTTATTAATTATTTCTCTCATTGGCTGTTTAGTCACACCTTTAGGAATCCTGATTGCGCCGATTGTGCTAAAAAGAAACAAAGCAACAAACACTTTCCATAGAGGAGTGATCATGGCTTCTGTAGTTTGCTTTTTAGTTAGTCTTTGGGGAGGTTATGCTCTGCTCAGCACCATTTTTCATTGGGGAGCACCTCCCACAGTAGAATATATGGGTTAGCTAATATGTAACGCTTAAGAAACCACTCCTGATTGTGGCTCGCAAATAATGATTGTAATTCAATATGCCCATTTTCCAACCTAAGTAATAAGTAGCTTGCTTCCCATAAGCCAGTTTTATTTCCCGAAATTCTATAACTTCCGTTGATCATACAGCAGCAATAACCCGAGTACAAGAAATGTAATTTTTTTCATATCCTGACACTCCTGTTCTTAATAGGCACCATCGATTTTTTTTTTGCAAATACAGTTATTGCAAAGAATAAAGTAGAGTAGTTATTGAAGTAAATCGGAAAACTAGACAATTTCACCTGAATTATTCATAGATTTTCACAAAACGTCTGGAAACGTTAGTCTTCCAACATATTTTGTCTTTCCAGTTCACACCCAAAAGGTGTGAAAAAAGAACCCCTATCTGTTATGGTTAATGTACCACCAACAACCATAGAAAGGGGTTCTCTCAATGGCAACTTTACATGAAAACACTCTAAAATTCAATGCAAAAATGACGGTTACAAATACTGGAGGTAATCTGACCACGGATGCTGGTCTCGTTTTGGTTAAAGAATTCCTTCATTCAATCGGATTCGAACAGTTGATGGAGAATGAGCTCCAATTTCAAGACTCCCGTCTTTCACCTACACATTCGAATGAATCCATCCTTGAACAACTGATTTTCCAATTAATTGCAGGCTATGATACCGATGCATCTGCCAACATCTTACGCCATGATCCTTTCTTCCAACAGATGCTTGAAAAAAGTACATTGGCTGCACAACCTTCGCTTTCGCGTTTTTGGGATCGCATTAGTGAGAGTCCCGATGCACTTTTGCAGCTACAAGCGCTCAATCAAGCAATGCTGGATAAGGTACGCATACAACGTAATGCAACAGAAATGGTATTGGATTTGGATTCCACCTATTGTGACACCTACGGCGATCAAGAAGAAGCGGCTTTCAATGCACATTATCAAACGATTGGTTATCATCCGCTTGTCGCATTCGATGGTCTGACCAAGGACTTTCTGAAGGCGGAACTGCGTTCCGGAAACACATACTGCTCAAACGGAGCAGCCGATTTTTTGAATCCGCTTCTTGAGCATTATAATCAGACTGTTCCGGTCAGCACCATTCTTGTTCGCGCAGATAGTGGCTTTGCCGCACCGGAACTGTATGACCTCTGTGAAGAAAAAGAGCATCAGTACGTCATTCGGCTCAAACGAAATCTCTGCTTATTCAAGATAGCGGAAGAGTTTGTTCAAGTTGGGGATGAGACCGAATGGAGTCAGCGGGAAGAACATTTCTACTCGACTCGCTATCAAGCCGGCACTTGGAAGCATGACCGTAGGGTTTGTATTCGTTCCGTCAGGGCAGCTAATGAACTGATTTTTCACCATGAATTCATTATCACCAATCTATCCAATGCCGTCTCGGCTGAACAAATCTATCAAACGTATTGGAAGAGAGGTACGATGGAGAATTTCATCAAGGAAGCCAAGAATGGCTTCTTCTTCGACAAGACAGACAGTTCTCATTTCTTGGAGAATGCCGTCCGCATGATGGTCAGCGTCCTTTCCTATAACATCAACAATTTCATACGCACACTAACTTTCCCGGAAAAGGCCAGAGGCCTACAGATACAAAGTATTCGTCTTCGGTTTTTCAAGATCGCTGGGAAACTGATCCACAGCGGAAGACGCATGATGCTAAAACTCAGCACCCATCATGTCTACCAAGATGAATTTTTTCATATCCTACGGCAAATTCAATCCTTGTCTTGGTGAGGAGACCCCGTAAATTTAAAAAAATCGTTCGAACAAAGGGATTAGTATGCCCAAAAACACAATAACAATCGCATTCTGTGCTTCTTTTCGTCTCTAAGAGACGTTTTGAAAGGGAAAAAATAACAGCTCTGCCAAAAATCCAATATTGCAGATGAAATAGAGTTGTTCATATCAAGATTTGGGGTGGTATGAATAATTCAGGTTTCACTTTATTTTTTTAACAATCTTAACAAGTAAATAGATCAAGTATAGTAGTGCTGCTAAGTTCAAAAAGCTCCAAAATGCCACCATGAAATCATCTCCTCTCATGCTGTTCTGGGTAAAGGGTTAAATCAAGCCGCAGCCAATCGTCGCTGTGATGAAACCAATGAATGCTTATCAAAAGTGATGCTATCTTCATTCCCTATTGATTTCCTATGTACTCCACGCTGGAGGGTCCGCCCCAGTGGAATAGATTGCCTAAGTGCGCATACAAACCGAATAAGTTGACCAAGAGACTGATCACTCCCGCAACAAACACCAGTTTATAGAACCTTCATTCCCGTGTGAATTATAGCGAGGAAAAGCGTGATTTTATGAGTTTAGTATATGTAACTAACAAGAAGAACGGCACTACCTATGTTTACGAATCAACAAACTATTGGGATAAAGAAAAGAAACAGTCGCGCAGCAAGCGTGTCTGCATCGGAAAACTGGACGAAGCTGGGAGCCTGGTTCCCTCTAATCGGTTGGCTATGCAACCGGCATTAGCACCTGCAAAGCAAGGGCCGATACCATCAACCGTCATGAAACGAAGCTTCTACGGTGCGACCTATCTGTTTGACAAAATCGGTGAACTGCTTGCTATTACAGCCGATCTAAAAGTTTGCTTTCCTGAAAGCTATAAGCAGATACTCTCGATTGCCTACTTCTTCATTTTGGAAGATCGCAATACAACCTGTATTCCCGGATAGTCGTAACTAGGTCGGATAAAACCTTGATATAAAAGCATTTCTCCCTAGTTATGCGTTTAACACATAACTAGGTGAATCGAACCTCAAAATACTGTCCAAACCTTGATTTGACGGGTTTTGCATTTGTTCCTAGTTAGGTGTCTCCGGGAATCCAGGATACAATGCTTCGTTTTCCAAAGTGTGATCGCACCCATTCCCATCCTTACGGCAGCTGTATTCCGTCGCAAAGAAGCAGCGATCTGTTTGCATCGGTTACGGAAGAAACTAAAAATTGTTTTTTCAGCCTGCAGGCTAAGCGACGGACGGAGAATGAATATTGGTCTTATGATACTACTAGTGTTTCCTCCTATTCAGAAGCCCTTAAGCAAGTCAAATATGGTATCAATAAGGACCACGATCCGCTTGCACAAATCAATCTTGCTTTGTTGTTTGGTGAAGAATCTGGATTGCCGTTTTACTACCGCAAGTTAGCAGGCAACATAAGCGACGTCAAAACAGTGAAGCACTTGCTTGCCGATCTAAGCAATCTTGGTTTTAGCAAGGTCAAACTCGTAATGGACCGAGGGTTTTACAGCAAGGAAAATATCGATGCCTTGTACCAAAATCATTTGAAATTTTTGATGGCCACAAAAGTATCCCTTAAATACGTGCAGGAAGAACTGAACAAGGTTCGAGATAACATCCGCACACGCGCTAATTACAATGCCAGCTACCAACTTTACAGCCATACTGCGACCATAGACTGGGAGTATTCACAGAAACGGCCGTACAAAGGCGATATGATTGAAGGGAAACGGCGGATGTACCTGCATCTTTATTTTAGCGATGAAAAAGCACTGGAGCACGAGAACCGTTTCAATGCGCTTCTTGATCGGCTCGAAGGAGAACTAGTTTCCGGGAACCGCAAAGCGGAACACGAAAAGCAGTACGCTAAATACTTCGAAATCACTTCAACACCAAAATGCGGGACAAAGGTAACCCCCAAACAAAAAGCCATTACCCAAGCGGAAAAAGACTACGGATTTTTTGCCCTCATAAGCAATGAAATCAAGGATTCCATCGCCGTTTTAGATTTGTACCGTAACAAAGATATCGTTGAGAAAGCATTTGGAAATCTTAAAGAGCGGTTGAATTTACGGCGCACAGCCGTTTCATCAGAAAGTTCGCTTGAAGGAAAATTATTCGTGCAGTTTATTGCATTGATCTATTTATCGTACATCAAAAAGCAGATGTCCGAAAAAGGGCTGTATAAAAATTATACGATGCAGGAATTACTGGACGAATTGGATGTCATTGAGGCATTTGAAAATCCAGTCAGTGCAGTGCGAGTGGGTGAGATTACGAAGAAGCAGTCGCAATTATATAACACCTTAGGTGTTGTGCCCCCGACCACGTTATAATTTTTTGGGAATCTAGGTAAAATCTTTTTCAAAAAAGAAACCTCCCATATTAAATTATTTACCTGAAAAATTGGCTTGTAAAATGACAAGACAAAATTTGTACTCCGTCAACTATACAAAAAGGTGAAAGGTCTGTGATAAAAAAGACTTTTCACTCTTTTTTCGCTTTTCAATACTCCACCGATCCTTCCTACAGCAGAATGTCCTTTAGGATGTATCACAACTCCAGCTGCGACATATCCTACAAAATCTCCCGCTACGAACACAGATTTACTAGTACCAACGGATCTATTTTTCATTATATCTGGTTCTTCTTTATTCGTATTGGTAGCGTAAATCACATTTTTTTTGCGTTGCTTTTGCTAAGCAACCGCTGTTTGCATCACCATACTTTAGCATTGCACATTTATAATTTAGCTTTTTCTTCAAAAAACAAGCATAGTGTTCAAAATAATAATTTTGTAGATTCATTTATTTAAGTTTTCAATTTTTTCTTCCAAGTCATTTATTTTTTTTCTAATTTTTTGATATCATTCCTTACAACTGATAATGCACCTAGATAAATAGCCGCGAATGGTAGAAAGGCTAAAAGAAAATTTTTTACCGCGTCCATTGTTATCACCTTCTAACTTTTTATTATTTCTTCCACAATTTATATAGGCTGGGATAAGTAAAAATACTAAGTTCTAGATTTTACAAATTCTATAAAGGAGTACAAGAAGTGTATTAAAAAATGCGTAGCTTACAATTTTTGTTATAGAAAAGCGAAACCCATGAGTATCCCAAAAAGAACACCTAAGACAAGTATGAATAATTTTACTTGCTTTTCAATTTTAATTGATCGTGCAATCAATATGAATGTTAAAGTGAAAAATGTATAGGATACGTAAACACCAGTTGGTGTATTAAGAAAAATTCGATCTATTTCAAGCATAAACCGGCTTAGGAAAAAGTAAAACGTTGTAAAAACCAGTAGAGCTAAGTTCTTTCCTTTTATATATTTTAAAAAGTTGGTCATCAGTCTGCCTCCTCTTATTGCATGTACGTACCTGAGATTCCATAGTTTCTAATGGAAACGACATATCCGTTTTGAGTGTTTGAGCTGACTAAATCAGCAACGAGTGCTACTGCAGCATAAGCAAGTCCCCATCCAATGCCAGGAGCCATTACCCCGATAAGGGTTGCTGCAGCACCAATTGCCCAATAGTAATTTCTTATGAAAGAAGCACTTAAATAAATATCCCAAGAACCACTCCCTCTAGAGACAATTTTGGTCACGCCCTCTCTAAATAAAGAGATTCCGCCTTGTGACCCATCTTCAGGAATTTCAACACCTTGAAATTCTAGTAGTTTTAAAAGTTGGCTGTCAGTAATTATAACTTCATCATCAGTGAAATAAACGCCTAACTCTATTGCGTACTCTAGCAAAGCATCGTTATTAATTTCTGCAGCGTTCATCTCGATCGGACTAGATTCAGCAGCAGAAGCAACAAAAGCTGGAGAAACACTACTAAATAATAATACGCCACACAACACAGGAACGATATTTTTTTAAAATTTCATAACGATACCTCTTTTCTAATTTTTTATATCTCAGTTAACTGTTCGTGAACCCCTATTTTATAATAGGAAGTAACGCAATCTCCATTCCCTATTGATTTCCTATGTACTCCACGCTGGAGGGTCCGCCCCAGTGGAATAGATTGCCTAAGTGCGCATACAAACCGAATAAGTTGACCAAGAGACTGATCACTCCCGCAACAAACACCAGTTTATAGAAGGTGTTTGTTGCTTTGTTTCTTTTCAGGATAATTGGAGTGATAAACAAACCTAAGGGAGCAATCAAACAACTGAGAAGATTAAGCATCAGCAGGACTAATCCTTCATCCCGCTCACCATTCGCATGGATATAGGCCAACTTCTTTTGGGAGTCTTTAATCTTCTCGTTGTTTTCTTCTATTTTTTTTTTTAATCCCTGATTCTCTTTCAAAAGGTCATCAACAGTGACTTCGTAATATTCACTCAATCGCACGAGATTGTCCAGGTCCGGATAACTGCTGTTGTTTTCCCATTTGGAAATGGACTGACGGCTGATATTCAGATGTTCAGCAACTGTACTTTGTGATACGCCTTTCTTTTGGCGGGTTTCTCTCAATCGTTCTCCTAATAACATTATTTTGCACCCCTTTAGAATACTTTCCTCCATGATAGCGTAGACAGCGTTCTTTTTCTAGAAACGAATGCGTGCATATCCGCACTTATTGGTTGCGGATGGCGCAGAACCTGATAAAGTGCGGCCATGTAAACCACTGGTTGCTAGTCTATTCATTAGTTTTGGCGTAAGTTGAATGTATTCGCATCAAAACTTGAAAGGAGGCGAGGAGGCGAAATGATTTCTTATATTCTGTGTGCTGTTTTTGTTTTTACGTTTTTCCTGCCAGTTTTATTTTTTAAAAGAAAATCCAAAATGGCCCGAACAGATAGACGGCTCAAAGTAGCAACGCTCGGAAAAACGAACAACATTCAAAGTGCGTTCTTCTACTATGAATCCATCAGATCACAAGAGTTGATAAACGATTCGCTGTTTCAGAGCACCTTAAAAGATACCGCTGCGTTATTCATCTATCCCTCTCAGTTCCGCATTGTGGCTCAAAAGGAGTACCGGGAACCTTTGAAAAAAATCGCCCGAAAAATACCGGTAGTCGTGATTGGAGCGGAGCGGCTTCATTCCGACCCATTCGGTCAAGAAATCCTGCCGGGCTCGGAACTGCATGAGACCATCCAAGCTTTTTTCTGCTTTTCTAATGGCGACGATTGTTTCTTTAGAACAACTGAGTCCACTTATCAGGACCAAAAAGAACTCTATCAAGCGATTCGCCTTATGCATACGATGGATTGCTATGCTGATTGGGAAAAAAGTTTCTATGAATACTGAATGTTTCGGTCGGCTATGTAGTCGAGCAGGAAAAGAAGCAGTAAATTACTTTAGCGTATTTTTTTCTGCTCATAGATTGCTGATATATTATTCAGTTATTTACGCTTTACTAAAAGTATACGTTCGGCCTTCAAAAGAGATGTAATTTAAATTTTCCTTTGCAATAGAACGGTCACCTATCTTAAATGGTTCATTTGACGCATCTTCTAATCGTTGTTCGATTGAATACATAGCTTCTATTATGTCCGATTTTGGAAGGTGAAATTCAATTGTTGATTGGTCATAATACTTTACTTCAACTGGCCACAGATAATCTTCGGTAAGGTCGTTATACTCGGGGAAGTCGTAGAACGGTTGCATTAATTGTTTTTTATAATCCATATTGTTATGTCAGCTCCTATTTTTTATTTGGTATGTGAATAGCTTAGCATAATACCTAATATCTAGCTTAAAAAGCACTCTGTATTTCCAGGACGCCTAACTACGATTTAATAAAAATCAACAAATTACTTATATTTTGAAGGCTGATATATTATGAAATTCTCGCGAAAAAAATGGATTAGCGGTATCATAGATATGTTGAAGAGAATCGGTAGTGCTTCTATAGTCATTTATTGCATTATAATTGATTTATTTTCTTCTCGACGCTTGGATAACATCATCTGAAAATAAACAACGGATACTATTCGTGTTGGCAGAGTTGCATTGGGGGATTCATTATGGATATTGAATATTATGTGTTTGACAAAATGAACGCACAGTCTGAAAAAGTGGAAGTAGCTATTGAAATAATGCGTTCGCTAAGCATGTACAAAGACTTATTTAAAGATTCCAATAATTATTTCCTGTATTCTTTAAAACATTCGCAAAAAGAATTTAAAGAAAATCAAGATGTTTGGAATTTAATAGAGACGCATGGAATGGATATCTTGCCTATTGTTTGTATAGACAAGAAAATATACAAAACAAAAGATGTTTTAAGTGTGGAGGAAATGGGAGCGCTGACGAATAGTGCCATTTCTTATCAAATAGAGGATACAAGTTCTTGAACATCTTAATTCCGTACAAGAACATTTATGAATAAACGTCGTCTTTAGTTCTTGTAAAGGAATACTTTCTACTGAATTACTCACAAGTGAAAAGTGTTGTTGCAACAATGCTGGTCTTAATTGTTTGGGATTGTAAAACACTCAACTTGATAATAAGGTCTTTAAAATTTATTGTAAGGGAGAGTGCTTCTTTGAAAGAAGCTTTGAGATCATTTATAAAAATTAGTTTGACTTTCATATTTTGGTTTGTAATCAATGAAGTAGTTTCGTTTTTGTTTGGTAACAGGCTACCACCTATCCCTAATGTAGAGAATCCTAGCGTTATTTTTCTGTATCCTTTGATTTTTATAGTTGAATTTATTTTGTCTTGTCTGCTTACCTATTCTGTGTTTAAAGTTGCTAAAAAACAAAGTTGATAATGAACCGACTTAGAGAATATCCAAGAGTAAAAATGGTAAGAGTCTTGTGGATACAGGGCAAATTTATTTTAACAGGGAGGTTCTATGAAAAAGTTGGATCGGTTTGTATTGATTAATGATTTCATCAGCTATATCGGGCTGATTCTTATAAGTTTGGTATGCAACACTTTTTTGAACTTTGATAACGGGAAAGAGAACGCTATTCTGTTTTTGATTTTGATTGTATCAGGAGTAATAATTTCCTACTTAGTGGCGTATGCAGTCAAACGTAAAATTCCGGAGTATAAATCAAAAAATAATAAATCAGTACTCTTCTATATGATTCTCATGTTGATAGTCAGATGGATTCCTGGAATTTGGCCGACTTCCTTAGTTGAAGTAATCCTTTTTTTGACCTTTCTATTTCTTTTGGTTGTTGTCCGGAACGTTTATATCGAGAAGAAGGCAGAGCAGCAATAAAATATTTTATGGAGTCCTGTGCGCTGGAAGGGTACAGGACTCACAGAGGAGAACTGTATGCAAAACACAAAAATTTTGAAGATCACTTTTGGCGCAGTGGTGCTTATCCTGAGTGTGTATAGCCTGTGGACAAAAGATTTTACTTACCAGAACATCGCTTTATTCTTTTTGGGACTGCTCATGAGCGTACTCGGCGTTGAGGAATCGAAAAGGGACAAGGACCGGCGCTGGAATCTCTATGTTTTTACAGCGGTCGTCCTATTCGCAACGCTATTGCTCCAATATGTATGATGTTTTTTGGTTGATGCGAATGGATGCTGAATGAATACTGAATGCATCAGAGCAGCAACACCTATGCAAAGGAGCGGATTGACATCAAAAAGCTAAAAACTGGATGGATTGCACTCGGATTCCTGATTTTATTGATAACGGGATTCTATGTTTATGAATTTCCTTTGAAAAGCTATATCGCGCAACAAAATCTCTATGAGTTGCTGGAGGGAAAAGAAGGGATTGCGGAAGAAGATATTCAGATACAGAAAATTCGGAAAGATTACAAGAGTGCCCGAAGCGGCTATGTAATTTCCTTTACTGTTAAGGAGAGCCCCTTAGATTATTGTTATGACTATTCTTTTAAAGTTGATGATTGGATAATGGGATACGTTTCTGAAGGGACGATTTATTCGACTGATAAAATTATTTTCAGAGAGGAGTAAGGGCCATGATTGAAGTTTTCGATGCTGTGTGGACGTTAGTGAGCGCACTAGCTATTACCGCAATTCTAGGTTGGATCATCCGTTATTTCTTAAAAAAGAAATAGAGTATCATAAGCGGGTTCTTTCATCCAATAGGAACATACTGTTTGTCCCGAAAGAAGGTCAGAGCATGACTGCTCTGGCAGGAGAGATTCATGTAAAGGGATCTATGTAAAGTTATTGAGAGGTAATGTAAAGCATAAATTGCTTACCAAAACAGTATAATACAGCAAGTGCAACGTGGGAAATTCACTTGGGCTGTTAAAATCATTCGGGCGGGCTATGACAAGCTACCACTGTCAGTGAAGAAGTTCATTGCTGCATACATGGGGTTAGAAACGTTATTAAGTTTTATAGAGAACGCTACTGGAACCATTCAAGATGCAGTATATCAAGCATGCAGAGATGTGGGGATGAGCCACAGTGTGGCTAATATTGTAACTGCAGCTATTATGACTTTGGTATTCTAATTATCCGGTAAAAAGATTTACCATAAAAACTTCTACAAATTCAGATACGCCTCCGAATTTGTAGAAGTTTTTATTTTCCGTGTCGATTTTTTTTGTGGGAGGTAAGTAAAGGTTTAAGAATTAAAATGAATCCATATACCGTAAACCCAATCCATTCTACAAAAAATAAAATCAGGAAAATGGCGTTTCCGGTCTTAGCAAAAAGATAATAGAATAGTAAAATATTCAGAGCAATAACCGCGTAGACCCATCCGCTATCAATTCTATTTTTCATCGAGTTATTCATTCCCTCCTTTTTTGCTATTTCTCTTAACTATAAAGTAGCTTATCGGGATTACCGGACCCAAAGGTAGCAGCAAAATTCCCAAGCAGATGAGAGTTAAACAAAAAAGGAATTCGTCTTTCTTTTCATAGTCAAAAGCCCCCTTCTGGATATCTGAAATTGAGGTATCTATTTCCATAAGATGCTCATCATATTGCTGAACTCGATTTTGATTTCTCTCGATTTTTTGTCGCAGTTCCTCATTATCCTTGAGCAAGTCATCAATCGAAATACGATAAAGTTCAGATAAAGCAATTAAATTGTCTAAAGAGGGATAAGCCCGATCATTTTCCCAGCTTGATATGGATTGTCGGCTAACATGCAATTGCTCGGCAAGTTGCAATTGCGAAATACCGCGTTCTTGCCGCTGGATTTTTAAAATACTCCCTGTACTCATTGTAATCCCCTCTCGTTTCTTTTTATTGGTTCTTTGCCTATGTCCATAGTAATAAAGAAACCACTTAAATTGCTAGCAACTTCTGCTTTACATTGGAGAAATATTTTCCTTCTATATAAAAAATAAAATATTTGTTACAATAGTATCATAAAAAATGTTAATAAAAAAACGTATTTATACATAGCGAGAAAGAAGGTATATCATGATTACTAATAAATCCAATCTTTTCGCTTACGTATTCGCGTGCACTTCGCTAATTGGAGCAGTCCAATACCCAAACGTCCCTTTGTTCTGGTGGTTCGTGATCGGGCTTGGCAGTGCTTTATTGTTTGTCTACAGCAGAAAAGCGACTGAGAAAAAATTGGTTTCTCTGATTATAGATGTTTTCAACTTGGTCGTGCTGGCCATACTCGTTAATATCCTGCCTTCTCATATAGGCTTGCTCCTGAATGCAATAGTTCTGCTGGTCCTGTTTTTGCTGCTTTTTGCCAAAAGTAAGATTGAGAGCAGCATAGAAACACGGAATACTCAAAATCAAGGATGATACAAGAGGAGATGAACTATTATGTCAGCCACTAATCAACCCGCAGGCTTTTTGATTTATGGTATTTTTTTGCTGGTCATAGTCGGTCTGCTCTTTTTTCTTTATAAAAAAGTCAAAGCAACACAAAATGTGCAGCAAGCACGGCTGGTTTTGGTAGCTTTGATCGGAGCCATCATCATAACGACACTATTCTGGATCCCGATATTTTTCATAGTAGTGAATTGATTCAAGGGGTACTTGCGAAAGGGGATAAAAATGAAGCTTTTCTTAAAAGGATTGATCAGAGGAACTCTTCCCTTTGCTGTTATGCTGTCAATGTATGCATGGAATAATTTTCAGGGAAGAGCAGCCGATGCAAAGGTTTTTCTTTTTTATGGATTCATGGCCTTGTTCTTGGGACTGGCAAGCATCATATATGAGTTAAAACAGTGGAGCTTCCGCAAGCAGATTATGGTTCATTATTTGACGATGCTGGTTACGGTTTTTCCATTGCTGTTGCTGAGTGGGTATCATAAGACCAACTCTTTTGGAGCTATTTTTCATGTATTTCTACTGTTCAACAAGGTTGGTGTTATTCTTTTTGTAACCACTGCCCTTATTGCCAGAGTACGCAATAGCCTTATGAATTTGAAGCAAACGGATCTCTAAAACGGAAGCTTTGTATTTAAAAGAAAGCGGGTGCAGGAATGAGTACGCGAGACAATCAGAAAAAGTACGACGACAAAAGTAATGTGGACAGTTCCATCTATTCCAGAGTCAATATCGGTCAGGGTGCAAACAACAAGTTTGATGGCCCGAATCTCACGCACTCGGGAGGGAGCATGAACAATCCCGATGAGCACGTGCATCATAGGAGCAGCTCCTTGACTACGGGCCTCTACTACGTGGTCGGCAGTGTTATTTCCGCCGGGATAATATTCGCAGGTATGCAGATTTTTCACGATTATTTCTATGGCGAGGGACTCAATAAGTTAGTCCCTTCGCTACTGCTATTACTCGGCTCGTTGGCGATAGGATTTTTCTGCGCAAAATGGATTGTTAAAAAATTTGTGCCATTCAAAAAGAGATAGCTTTATTTGGTGTCGCTGAAGAAATATTTCTTCCGTTTGTGATAGAATCTAACTGGAAAGATAATCAAAAATGCTTTAAGAAGTGAGGATACAAAATGATTGCACAGACGGAAGAGGATTTTAACGGATTAAAAGAAATTGGCGGCATTTGCGGAGCGATCCGCGATGAAATGGTCCAAGCCACGAAACCTGGAATCACCACTAAAGAGCTTGATGATATCGCGAAGGAGCTTTTTGAAAAAGCAGGAGCGCAATCGGCACCAAAAGGGGAATACGATTTCCCTGGATATACGTGCATCAGCGTGAATGAAGAAGTGGCGCACGGGATTCCGAGCGATCGGATCATTGAAGAAGGGGACCTTGTGAATATCGATGTTTCAGGTTCCAAAAACGGCTATTTTGCGGATACCGGCATTTCCTTTGTAGTCGGTGAGGGGCATGTCATGCTGCAGAAAATCTGCGAAGTCGCCAAGGAAGCATTCGACGCGGGACTTGCGAAGGTAAAACCGGGCGCAAAAACAAGCAACTTAGGAAAAGCGGTGCATAACGTGGCGAAACGCCATGGCTTGACGGTCATCAAAAATCTGACCGGACACGGTGTCGGACGCGCAATCCACGAAGCACCGGATCATATCTTCAATTACTACTCGCGCTGGGATGACGAAATTCTGAAAGAGGGCATGGTCATCGCCTTCGAGCCTTTCATTTCCACATTCGAAGAGGAAGTTTTCCAAGTTGAAGATGACGACTGGACCTTCTTTACAGAAGAAAGCATGGTCGCCCAATACGAACATACGATCATTGTGACGAAGGAAGGCCCGATCGTTATCACGTTGTAAGGCAATCAAAACATAAGAGTGCGGAAGTTGATTTTAAAGTGACGTAAAAGCTATTATCAAAGACGAAAGAGGAGAATAGTATGCTGAACAAAAAAATTACATTAGAGAGTATACCCGAGCCGCAAGTGTTCGAGCATGTTGCCCCTACTTTTTTAAATGCTGAAACGATTGCTGAACGGAAACAAAAACTGTTGCAGAGAATGAGTGAGGAGAACTTTGAGGCTTTGGTCATTTACGCGGATAAAGAGCATGCAAGCAATTTTGAGTATTTAACCGGCTTTATTCCCCGTTTTGAAGAAGGTCTGCTAGTTGTCGAAAGGCCAGAGAAATTTACCTTGATTCTTGGCAACGAGAATTTAAAGCTATGTGCGCATGCACGTGTTTCGGCCGATTTGATCCATTACCCACAGTTCTCATTGCCTAACCAGCCGATGGAGAATGAAAAAACACTTGAATCCATATTCCTTGATTTGGGTATCGCCAAAAAGAAACGGGTCGGTGTTATCGGCTGGAAAATGTTTACGACGAAGCAAAGCGATCCGTCCACACTGTTTGATGTACCGTATTTTATTGTAGATGCCCTCAAAAATACAATCCCAACAGAGTGTGAGTTAGTTAATGGTGCGTATGTGATGATTGGGGATAACGGAGTCCGGACCACGAATAACGCCAACGAAATCGCGCATTACGAATATGGCGCTAACCTGTCTTCGCGCTGTATGTTACGTGCCATGAATGCTATTGAACCGGGCTGCAAAGAAACAGAAATCGGAAATTTGTTGAACGCCGATGGGCAGTACAATTCAGTCGTCACGATTGCGGCAGCAGGGCAGCGCTTTGAACTTGCCAATATATATCCCACTCACAAAGAAATTCAGTTGGGCGATCCTATGTCCCTGACCACCGGATTCAAAGGTGGTTTATCCAGTCGAACCGGGTTTGTGGTTGAGCAAGCAGAGCAACTTCCGGATACGCAAAGAGATTATTTGGAAGCCGTAGCAAAACCGTATTTTGCAGCTGTAGTCAGTTGGCTGGAAAACATAAAAGTTGGAATGGCCGGAAATGAATTGTACCAGCTTATTGAGGATGTATCCCCTAAAAGCAAATATCATTGGCATTTGAATCCAGGGCATCTGACAGCGGATGAAGAATGGATGTCCTCCCCAATCTATGCAGATTCTTCTGAGAAACTGAAAAGCGGCATGATTCTGCAGATCGATATCATCCCATCGGTACCTGGGTATACCGGAGTGAGTGCCGAAGAGTGCGTAGCTATAGCTGATGAAAACCTCCAGCATGAAATACAAAAATCTTATCCGGAATTATGGGAACGTATTTCTGTCAGAAGGGACTATTTAACAAATGTATTGAATATCAACCTAAGTGTGGATGTGTTGCCATTATCCAACACAGTCGCGTATTTACGCCCATTCTATTTAGCGAAGGAAAAAGCTTTTAAGATAGAATAACTAACTTCAAACACTAGCATTCTTTTTCCAAGGGATGTCAGCAGAAGCTAAGTTTGGATTCAAAAGTGAAGATAGCAAAAGCGCCTCTCGATACGAAAGTCCGTATCGGAAGGCGCTTTTCATATGCTTTAACAAAAATCCATTCAACGAATCAGTCGCCGAAATGATAGCGAATCTTTGCGAACATATCCTCTAAGATAACGTTGTTGTTGACGATGTGCCTATCACGTATTGGCTTTTTTGAACAGCAACAAGCCGGCAAAGATCATCAGGCCGCCCAACCATGTCGACAATGCAGGGATCTCTCCCATTATGAGGAAGCCCATCAAAGCGGCCAGCAATGGCGTAACAAACATGTAATTCGTTACCTCGCTTGTTTTTTGTGCGAGCATCAGCGCTTTTGCCCACAACATATACGCAAGTGCACTGGGGAATACACCCAGAAAAATCATCACTAGCAACTGCTGAAGTGGGGCATTGCCGAATTGGACCGCCGCATCCGGTAAGTACCACAGCAGAAACAGGGTTCCAGCCAAAACGCTGTAAGCTGTTGATTGTAAGGCAGAGTATTTTTTCAACAAGGAACGTTGCAGCAGATTATAGCCACTGATGCAGACGGCTGCGCCAAACATCCAGAAAATACCTGCGTTCACCGAAAGGATACCATTCCATAATGTCAAAATCAGTATTCCGATGAATTCAATGATGATTGCGACCCATCCCAGCGAGCAGATTCGTTCCTTGAATATCATCCAAGCAAACAGGGCCGTCAAGATAGGCGCGGAGGCGATGACAACACTGCCTGTTGCGGCCGTCAGCGATTTTGAAGCCTGGTTGAAGGTGATCATATAGAGCGAAAACCCTAAAGCACCGGCCAGCAGGAATTTAGGGATATCTTTTTTCTCCGGCAATCCAATTTTTTGGAAAACCCCGATTACAATGAATAATAGCGAAGCGATCACATAACGGAGAACGCCTATCGCTTCTGCCGTGTAGTAAGTCAGCGCGATTTTTGTGAAAACAAATGCCGATGCCCATAGCAGCACTGTAACAAAGGCATAGATTTGTGTCTGATTTTTTGTCTTTTGCATGTTTCCCTCGCTATCCTGAATCATCAATACGCTTCCGATGAAAGCGCATCGATTTTCATAACACTCATTTCTGGTATGTTTATAGGATAATTTAATTACAGGAAAAGTCAATGATTTTCAAAAATGGGTAATCCAGGGTGTTCGGATAAAGCGATCATTATTGATCGTTTTTGTTTCACTATCTAAAAGTAACTTCCTGTTATATAATGAAAAAACGTCATGAGTTGGCGAAGCGTCATTTGGGGGAGAATAAGAATATGTCTAAAGAAATTGCAACACTTGCCGGAGGTTGTTTCTGGTGTATGCTTGAACCGTTTGATGAACAATCTGGAATCGAGTCCGTCGTTTCCGGCTATACTGGCGGTTTCAAAGAAAATCCGACGTATGAGGAAGTGAAGGCAGGAGGAACCGGGCACACAGAGGCGATCCAGATCACTTTTGATAATAGTATGATTTCCTATGGGGAGTTGCTGGATATTTATTGGCAACAAACGGATCCGACAGATGCCATGGGACAGTTCATGGACCGCGGCTCGTCGTACCGTCCGGAAATCTTTTATCACTCGGAAACACAGAAAGAAATTGCGGAACGCTCAAAAGAGGAGCTGAAAGATAAGCTGGCAATCGCTACAACGATCGTCACGCAAATTTCACCTGCAAGCATCTTTTATCCTGCGGAAGAGTACCATCAGGATTTTTATAAAAAAGAGGGAAACCATGAGCGGATGATCCCTTTGGAAGAAGACAGGCAAAATCGCTTAAACGAAGTATGGGGAGAGGCGGACAAACATGAAAAAAATATTTAAAAGTTTAGTAACGGTTGGGGCAGCGGCATTGTTTCTCGCTGCGTGCGGCCAGGAAGCGGCTCAAGAAGATATCCGGACTGTGAAAATTGGCGTTGTCGGTGAACGGAATGAGGTGTGGGAACATGTTCAAGAACAACTTGAAGAAAACAACGAACCCGTAAGAATCGAGCTGGTAAAATTCACGGAATATGTGAAACCGATCCAAGCTTTGGAAGAGGGCGAAATTGATCTGCACGCGGCTTTGACTGAAATTTACATGGAACAAGTGAATGAAGATGCGGGATACAGCAACACGACAATCGCCTATACAACACTGAATCCGATGGGTCTTTTTTCCGAAAAACACACATCTGTAGATGAAATACCGGATGGTGGGGAAATCGCGATACCGGATGATGTTTCGAACGAATCCAGAGCGTTGCTGTTGTTGCAGGCTGCCGGACTGATTGAATTGGATGCAGAGAAGGGCTTATTACCTACTGTAAATGACATCACTTCAAATCCGAAAAACCTAAAATTTACTGTCCTGGCTGCCAATCAAACTGCTCGCGCTATGACCGACGTTGACGCCTCCGTAGTCAATAATGACATGGCTGCCGATGCAGGCTTAGTGCCTACTGAGGATGCTATTTTCCTTGAACCTGTGGCTGAATCATCCAAGCCATATTATAATGTGATTGCTTCCCGAGAAGATGAAACTGAAGATCCTGATTTCCAAATCATCGTCGATTATTATCAAACTCCTGAAGTCGAAAAAATCATAGATGAAGTTACCAACAAATCGTCCATACCCGTTTGGGAATAAACACAACATATCTCCAGAGCTAGCTGATCACGGCAAAAGCAAGGGTGTAAACCAGGGCTGACATTTTACCTTGATTCAACAGAGAATTAGAAAATTACACTACAAAGGCATGCAAGATGCAACATAAAGAAGATGATCTCGATAAGCAATCGGGGTCATCTTCTTTAATTTTTTCTGATGTAAAAGTTAAGCATGCATTTCCTCATCTGCTTCTCGTTTCATTCTTGAGAAGTAGCTGTTCAAATCTTCCTTATTCTCCAGATCTGATCTCTTTATCATTTCAGCAGTTTCTTCGAATGCTTCTTTTGTTTCTTCACTTGGTTGATAATCGAAGGCTTCAATTTCAAAGGGAAATTTACCTGTTTTGACAAATCTCGTAAGAAATATTTTTACAGCAACTGAAGTATTCATCCCAACTTCATCAAACATTTTGTCAGCGTCTTTTTTGAGTTCATCGTCAATTCTGATTGTAGCCATGGAAATTCGCCTCCTTTATTATGCAACCATTATAATACATATGTAAACAAATATATACATATGTTTACAATAGAGCCGTCGATACCAGAACATCCTCGCTTGAGTGAGGATTAGTGGATCTCGTGCTGAAACGTGTTCCGAGTAAAGTGGAGTCTTCCACCTAACCCCTGGATTCCTGACAACGCCTCGGATAGAACGATATCTTTTAAAATTAGAATTTTCTCATTGACAAGTTAAACCGATGCCCCCATAATGATGTGAATGAGAATCGTTCTCAATTACATCATGAAATAATACGGTCTGGACTAATACATTTAAAGGAGAATCACTATGGATACATTTCTGCCCGCGTTTATCATGGGTTGCAGGGAAGGCTTGGAAGCATTCCTTATCGTCAGCATCATTCTTCAGTATTTGAGGAAAAGCAAAAATGAGTCTTTGCGGAAATATGTTTACTATGGGACAATTGGTGGCATTGTTGCATCGCTTGGAATCGGGGGCATTCTTTACATCCTGTCCAAAGCGATCGACAAAATGGATCAAGTGGCAAAATTATGGGAGAGCGGAGCAAGTTTCGTTGCGTTGGCATTGGTGACTACGTTCATCTACTGGATGATTAAGCACGGCCGAAACATGGTCTCAACTGTGGAAAGCAGTGTCAGCCAAAATCTATCTGCCTTCGGGATTGCCAGCGTTGCTTTCATAATGGTCGCGCGTGAGGGCGTAGAGGTTGCGATCTTCACTTTTGCCGGACAGTACGCCATCGCTGCGCTGTTTACAGGTATCGCATCGGCTTTGGTTTTGGCAGTCCTGATCAATCATTCGCTGGTGAAAGTCAATTTAAGGATTCTGTTCAACATCACCTTGGCCTATCTCATCCTGCAAGCCGGCTTTTTGCTTGGTTACGGTATCCATGAAGGCTTATCCGCTCTTGGCTCCATGAACCTATTATCTAGCGAGAGCCCGCTATTTATTAAAGCCTTTGACCTATCGGAGACTATTTTTTACCATAAAGAAGGACTGCTTGGCTTGCCTCTGTATGTCCTGTTCGGATGGTATTCCAAACCGGAAATCCTTCAATTTATTATGCAATACCTCTACACGGGTTCGCTTTTCTACATTTGGCATAGGGAAATAAAAAAAGAAACGAGTAAATTAAATTCGCTCACGCAATAACATAAATCTCAGCGCAACTATCTATAGATAGGCAGCAAATTTAAAATAGGACAAGACTGAAATCGCACAATAATTTCAGTCTTGTCCTATTTTTTATGATTTTAAGAAAAAAATTTGACAAATAATGTTTACAAGTGTAAATTATAAGTATAGAAACGTTTACACTTGTAAACGAATAACAGGGAAGAAGGGGTAAAAATGAAGACAGGAACGTTAACTCCCCATATAACTGATGCCGAATGGGAAGTCATGCGTGTTGTTTGGGCAAACCATCATGTCACGAGTAAGGAAGTTATTTCGATCCTGGAAGATAAGATGAATTGGAAGGCAACCACCATAAAAACTCTGTTGGGTCGTTTGGTTGAAAAGGGCGCGTTATCCACTGAGCAAGAGGGGAAAAAGTTTATCTACACGGCACGTGTTGCAGAGGAAGATACTGTCCGAAACTATACAGGCGACATTTTCAACCGTATTTGCAACAAAGATATAGGACATGTGATTGGGGAAATAATAAAGGACAACATATTGAGCTTTAATGATATCCGCTACTTGGAAGAGATTTTGGAAAAGAAAAAAACTTCCGCTGTGGAAGAGGTTAGCTGCCGATGTCTACCTAGGCAATGTCAGTGCAACCTACACCAACATGGAAAATAGGGAGGAAAAGCAAAGATGGAGAATAAAGTATTCAGTATAGACGGCATGACCTGTGCATCCTGTGCACAAACTGTAGAGAAAGCTGCTCAGAAATTACCAGGAGTAAAGACTGCGAACGTTAATCTCGCAACCGAAAAAATGAATATCCAGTTTGACAGTTCAGCATTGACGGAAGCGGACATTCAAAAAGCAGTGGCAGATGCAGGATACACAGCCATTTCAAATACGGTTAAGAAAACATTCAATATTGAGGGTATGACATGTGCTTCATGCGCCCAGACTATTGAAAAGGCAACTCAGAAACTACGAGGAGTAAATCTTTCCTCCGTAAATCTGGCCACGGAGAAACTGGTAGTGGAGTATGATCCGGGTATGGTGAACCTTACCGATATCATAAAGGCGGTTATGGATTCAGGTTATGAGGCCCATGAAGAAGTAGCAACTGCTGATACGGTAGACCAGGATAAAGAAAAGAAACAGAAAGAAATCAAGAGTCTCTGGAACAGGTTTCTAATATCCGCGCTATTTACAGCCCCGTTACTCTATATCGCAATGGGGCATTTGGTAAATGCGCCCCTTCCTGATTTCATTAACCCGATGATGAACCCGGAAGCTTTTGCTATCGTTCAACTCGTTTTGACACTCCCTGTGGTTGCGGTAAACAGTAAAATATATCGCAATGGGTTCAAGGCATTGTCTAAAGGGCACCCTAATATGGATTCGCTGATTTCTCTAGGAACTAGTGCAGCTTTCCTTTACGGGGTATTTGCAACAGTGATGATTTTCCGTGGAGAAGTAGCCTATGCCAATGAACTGTACTATGAAACGGCAGCTGTTATTTTAGCTTTAATTGTCCTAGGGAAATATCTCGAGACCTTAACAAAAGGAAAAACTTCTGAAGCCATTAAAAAACTTATGGGATTGGCACCTAAAACCGCACTGGTGGTACGAAACGGAAAAGAGTCAGAGATTTCCATTGATGAAGTGGTGGTTGGCGACATTATCGTTGTGAGGCCAGGTGGGAAAATGCCGGTAGATGGCGTGGTTATCGAAGGATTGACGTCGGTAGATGAATCCATGCTCACAGGTGAAAGTATCCCCGTGGAAAAATCTGTGGGAGATGCTATTATTGGTGCGAGTATCAACAAAAATGGGACGATTCGGTACAAGGCGACAAAAGTGGGAAAAGACACTGCGCTGTCCCAAATTATCAAGCTAGTGGAAGATGCCCAAGGATCCAAAGCCCCTATTGCTAAGATGGCTGATATCATTTCCGGGTATTTTGTTCCGATTGTCATTGCGATTGCAATTCTTTCCGCGATAGCGTGGTACTTTGCTGGTCAAACAGGTGTATTCGCCTTGACTATAGCCATTTCGGTACTGGTGATTGCGTGCCCATGCGCGCTTGGTCTGGCTACTCCCACAGCGATTATGATCGGGACAGGAAAAGGTGCAGAGCATGGCGTGCTATTCAAGAGCGGAACAGCGTTGGAGACGACCCATAAGCTGAACACCATTGTGTTCGACAAAACGGGTACGATAACAGAAGGGAAGCCAAAAGTAACGGATATTATCACCGCTGAAGGGATTTCCGAAACGGAATTACTGACTCTTTCTGCTTCCGCCGAAAAAGGCTCGGAGCACCCACTTGGTGAGGCAATCGTGAATAGCGCAGAAGAGAAGGGCCTAGCATTCTTGAAAACAGAAACGTTTAATGCTATTCCAGGACATGGGATTGAAGTGACAATCAATGGCCAACACCTCTTGCTCGGAAACAAGAAGCTGATGGACGAAAGGCATATTGGTCTGGGAAATTTGGCATCTGCCTCCGATGCATTAGCAAGCCAAGGTAAGACGCCTATGTACATTGCAAAGGATGGTAAAATCGCTGGAATCATTGCGGTAGCGGATACTGTAAAAGAGAGCAGCTTACGTGCCATCAAGAAGCTGCATAAGATGGGAATCGAAGTAGCCATGATCACCGGAGACAACAAACGGACCGCTGAGGCCATCGCCAAGCAAGTGGGCATCGATCGGGTGTTGAGCGAAGTCTTACCAGAAGATAAAGCTAATGAAGTGAAGAAGTTGCAGGATGAAGGCAAAAAGGTAGGGATGGTTGGCGACGGAATCAATGACGCTCCAGCTCTTGCCCAGGCAGATGTAGGGATTGCAATCGGTTCGGGTACGGATGTAGCCATAGAATCAGCAGATGTCGTCTTAATGCGGAGTGATCTCATGGACGTACCTACTGCTGTTGAATTGAGTAAATCCACCATCCGAAATATTAAAGAAAACCTGTTTTGGGCATTCGCGTACAACATACTTGGTATCCCCTTTGCGATGGGTGTTGTTTATGCATTTGGCGGTCCTCTGCTCAGCCCGGTCATTGCAGCAGCAGCAATGAGTTTCAGTTCCATTTCTGTTTTGTTGAATGCATTACGTTTAAAAGGATTTCAACCTTCTGTTATGAAATAAAAACTGGGGATGGTAGAATGAGGATGGAGTTAACTATAAGTTTATCTTGTTTCAAATGCTTAAACATAATAGCGGAAAAGACAAAAAAATTCCCTGCAGTGGAGAGCGTGTCTATTGATGAAAGCAAGAAAATTGCACTCGTTCAAGGTAATAAAACGAAGCAAGATGAGTTTCTGGGAGCATTATCCGATATTCCCTATCTTTTAAGGGAGATCAATGAAGCGGAGAATTGCGACTGTTGCACACAACCCCATTTTAGTTTTCATTAATAGTTGACTGACGGTTGAAACATTTCTTTCAAAAAAGGATAAAGAGAAATTTAATAATAAAAAAAAGAAATGAGGAAAAATTTATGAAACAAGAAGTATTCGTAGAAGGCATGAAATGTGAAGGTTGCGCCAAGGGAGTAAAAGAAAAATTCGAATCCATAAAGGGAGTAGAATCAGTGTCTGTTGATTTGAAAGGCAAAAAAGCTACTATAAATACACGATCTGTTATTGATAAAGCAACATTTGTCGCAGTTTTAGAGGACACAAAGTATTCAGTAGTGGAGTAAGGTAGTTTAAAAATTTTGTAAGTTAGGTAATTTTTTGTATTCAGATTCTATTCGGGGAGCCTCAGTTTTTATCCTTCATGAAGAAACAGGGAGAACAGCTGAGGCTCATTCTTTAATCGAGGTAAGAGGAGGATAAGTTTATGAACAACAAGCAACAGAACGGTTCGAATAAACCAACGGACCACAGCAAGATGGATCACAGCAAGATGGACCATAGTCAGATGGATCACAGCAAGATGGATCACAGCAAGATGGATCACAGCAAGATGGATCATAGTGCGATGGATCACAGTGAAATGGATCATGGCGCAATGGGAGGGCATGCCCACCACCATCACGGTAGCTTTAAGGAGATTTTCTTGAAGTCACTCCCATTAGGAATTGCAATCTTACTCATTACTCCTTTGATGGATATTCAGTTGCCTTTCCAAATTATCTTTCCTTATGCAGACGTTGTAGCAGCTGTATTGGCAACAATTCTATACATTTATGGCGGAAAACCATTCTACATGGGTGCGAAAGATGAGTTTAATTCAAAAGCTCCAGGCATGATGTCCTTGATTACTTTGGGAATAACGGTTTCTTATGCCTATAGTGTTTACGCAGTGGCCGCTCGATATGTGACCGGAGAACATGTTATGGACTTCTTCTTTGAGTTTGCAACGTTACTTTTAATCATGTTATTAGGACACTGGATTGAAATGAAGGCATTGGGTGAAGCAGGGGATGCGCAAAAAGCTCTAGCAGAATTATTGCCAAAAGCCGCTCATGTTGTTTTAGAAGATGATTCGATTGAAACTCGTCCTGTGTCTGAACTTCAGGTTGGAGATGTTATCCGTGTTCAAGCAGGAGAAAATGTTCCAGCTGATGGTATCATTATTCGCGGAGAATCCCGTGTAAACGAGGCCCTCTTAACAGGTGAATCTAAGCCAATCGAAAAGAATGTTAAAGATCAAG
This sequence comes from Trichococcus shcherbakoviae, assembly GCF_963666195.1. Taxonomy (NCBI): domain Bacteria; kingdom Bacillati; phylum Bacillota; class Bacilli; order Lactobacillales; family Carnobacteriaceae; genus Trichococcus; species Trichococcus shcherbakoviae. The sequence goes on along the minus strand of NZ_OY762653.1, from coordinate 1,475,596 downwards.
TCATTGGTGGATCAACAAACGGTAGTGGTGTCCTATATGTAGAAGTAACAGAAACAGGGGATAAGTCCTTTATCTCACAAGTACAATCATTAATTAGCCAAGCACAAAGCCAACCTTCTCGAGCAGAGAATGTGGCTCACAAAGTAGCTGGCTTGTTGTTCTACATTGCGGTTGTAGTAGCTTTAATCGCCCTACTAATCTGGACGATCATTGCGGATCTGCCTACAGCCGTTATCTTTACTGTGACTACGTTAGTTATTGCCTGCCCACATGCTTTGGGTCTTGCTATTCCCTTGGTAGTATCACGTAGTACTAGTTTGGGTGCAAGCCGAGGATTACTGGTTAAAAATAGAGAAGCTTTGGAATTAACTACTAAAGCGGATGTTATGGTATTGGATAAAACAGGTACTTTAACAACTGGTGAATTTAAAGTGTTGGACGTCACTGTTTTGAGTGATAAATATTCTGAAGAAGAAATTACAGGCTTGTTGGCGGGTATAGAGGCGGGCTCCAGTCACCCGATTGCCCAATCGATTGTGAACCACGCTGAAGCGAAAGGCATTAAGTCAGTTTCCTTTGACTCCATTGAAATCGTTTCGGGAGCAGGAATAGAAGGGGAGGCGAACGGCCACCACTATCAATTAATCAGCCAAAAGGCATACGGAAAAGCATTGCGTATGGATATTCCGAAAGGCGCTACTTTAAGTATCCTTGTAGAAAATAATGAAGCAATCGGCGCTGTCGCATTGGGAGATGAACTGAAAGAAACCAGCAGAAACTTGATCGAGGTGCTGAAAAAATACGGAATTGAACCACTCATGGCTACTGGTGATAACGAGGAAGCTGCACAAGGAGTTGCAGAAGTTCTAGGTATTCAATACCAAGCCAATCAATCTCCGGAAGATAAGTACAAGCTGGTCGAGTCCATGAAAAACCAAAACAAGACGGTTATCATGGTGGGAGACGGGGTCAATGACGCACCTTCCCTTGCCTTGGCAGACGTAGGTATTGCAATCGGAGCTGGAACGCAAGTAGCTTTGGATTCTGCGGATATTATCCTTACTCAGTCTGATCCAGGGGATATTGAATCCTTTATCGAGTTAGCAAACAAGACGACACGTAAAATGAAACAAAACTTGGTATGGGGAGCAGGCTACAATTTTATCGCGATTCCAATTGCTGCTGGCCTCCTTGCTCCTATCGGCATTACCTTGGGTCCGGCCTTCGGCGCCGTCCTCATGTCCTTATCGACCGTTATTGTTGCGATCAATGCCATGCTTTTGAAATTAGACCCTAAATAAAACGAAGCAGGAACGAAAAAAGCACTGGCTGGTTTGACCCCCTTCCAGAATCGGGTCAGACCAGCCAGTATGCTGTATAAGGAAAATCATAGATCGATAAATTTTCGATAAAAACAGGGCTCCCATGCTTTCGATGGAGAGCCCTGCTTTTCTTATGAACCATAACCTTTTTAATCAACGGCTTGGGGCAGAGATTCGATATTTAGTAGTGAAGTACCCAATTACAAGCAGGACTTCGATTAATCCGAAGGCCAGGAGGAAGCTATGCATAAAGAACTCCGCCGGCAGTGCTAAGATGATGGGATCAGTTGCGGGATTAAATAGCCAAGCATCATTGTTAAAGAATACCTGATGGAATAGCACAAACAGCACATCAAAGTTGATCAATAGAGCCAAAACAACGCCCAGCGGAAGCAAGATTCCCCACTGGAAGTATCGAAGAAGCCGCCAGTATTGAGCCTCTCTGTTTAGATACTGCATAAACCAGAAGGAGCCTATCCCTGAAGTAATCAGAATCAGGTAGTCCAGCATAAACAACTTCTTCACTTCAGTGAAGTGGAATAACCCGCTAACTGAGCTAGGGAAATCCGGCATATCCAGTTTCGCTATCCATGGGGTATTCAGGTAATCTAGCAGAATACGATAGTTCATTAAGATTTGCTCTTTCGGCATGTCTACATATTCCGATATATTCAAGTAACCAATGTCAAACGAGTAGAGGAAGGTAAAGTTGATGGTTGCTGCCACCGAAAGGGATAAGATGAAAAAGGTAATGAAAATAAACCCTGAAATTTGAATGATTTTCTGCTTCAATGTGGAATTGCCCTCACAATTCATTTTGATTTATTTTTGATTTTACTACGTTCAATTCCTCTTTTAACCGTTTGTTTTCAATTTCCAACTTTTTCTTGTCTTCCGATTCGGGATCCGCGTGACCATGTCCTTTATGATTATGTCCGCCATGCATACCTGGCATAACAAACATCATGAGTATGTGCCCTGCCACCATCAAAACAATAAATAAGATTGATTCCATGTTCAACTCTCCTTTTATTTTTTCGCCAATGCTACAACTAACACGTTAGTAAAGAAATGGACGATAGATTAAAAAATTACGAAGAACCCAATTCCATCAGTGAAGCGAATAAGATTCAGAATAACTTTCTAAGACAAGAATAGAGTAAAACTATGTGGGTTTTATGGAGATTAACAACTCCATAAAACCTACATAATTCCTTGGTACAGTAAAATAAGCAAAAGAAAGGGGCAAATTTTGCCGACATTTAAGGAGGATACATGAATAGAAAGCAGATGTTCAGGATTTTAGGAATTCCCACGCTTTTAAGTTTACTGGTGGTACCTTTGGATGTGAAAGCTGATACGCTGGAAGAGCTCAATCAACAAAAAACGGAATTGGAAAGCAGAATCCAAGAATTGGATGAGAATTCTTCAGGGCAACAAGAGCTATTGGACACATTGGAGGCAAAGAAAGAGCAACTTGGGGTTGGAACAATCACCCTGCAAAAGGAAATCGACAAGCTCACCCTACAATTAGTTGAACAGCAGGGGAAATTGCAAAGTTCTGAGGAAAAAATAAAGGAATTAAGTAAAGCAGCCGAAATGCTGGAAGAACGGATTGAATTAAGAGGGGAAAAGCTTAAAGTGCAAGCCAGAGCCGTCCAAACAGATACAAATCCACGTACTCTCCTGGAAGCAGTTATCAACTCGGAGAACCTTGCAGAAATGATAGGGAACATAGGCTTAGTAACTTACATTATGAACATCAACAAGGAAATACTCGTCCAGCAGAAAAATGACAAAATGGATCTGGTGGAGAAAAAGCAGGCAGCTGAGGACGAGCAGGAAAACCTCGAAATACTGAGTGCGGAAATCCAAGTAGCCAAAACCAATTTGGTGACACAGAAAGCAGGGCTGGAGAATCAAATCGAGCAGCTAGCCCAAGAGTATGATCTTACGGTGGAACAAAAAGAAGCGATTGCTCAGGAGCAACAGAATCTTGCCGGAACGGTGAGCACCCTCTCCGATCAACTGAAGGAGGAGCAACGCCGGATCGCTGATGAAGAAGTAGTACGACAACAGGCTGCACAAGAGGTCGCGGTTGCAATGGCGGGTGAGATTGTTCCTGAAAGCTTCTTCGAAGAAAGCAAGGTAGTGGAGTATGCCTCTGCGGGGGAAACCCTGCCTGAAGCGAAGAGCGTTACCGCGTCTGGTTTCATTCGCCCGAGTAATGGGATTGTAACAGATCCTTTTGGATACAGAATCCATCCTCTTACAGGGGAGTGGAAATTGCATGCGGGCATGGATTTTGCCGGATCGGGACCGATTGTGGCAGCCCAGGGGGGAACCGTTCTAGTGGCCGGATACCATAATTCATGGGGCTACTACGTGAAAATCGACCATGGAAACGGACTCCAAACTTTATACGCTCACATGGAAGCGGGCAGCCTTCGGGTTGCTCCCGGACAAAAAGTATCCCAAGGACAACAATTGGGGATAATGGGAACAACGGGGGATTCAACAGGTGTCCACCTGCATTTCGAGGTTTATGAGAATGGGGTTCAGGTTGACCCAGAACCTTACTTGGGATTGTAAAAGCACTATAAAATAAACGTTTTTTTCTTATAAGGAGGAAAGTATGGAAACAATAGTAGGAACAATTGATCGCGTAGCTTTCTCATTTGGCCCATTCACCGTCTACTGGTATGGGATTATCATTGGGGCTGCTATGCTATTGGCAATCTCCTTGGCGTCCAAGGAGGGCACGAAAAGAGGCTTAGGAGAAGATACCGTTACAGATATGACAATGTGGGCGATTCCCATTGGGCTGATTGGAGCCAGAATCTACTACATTCTCTTCGAATGGCAGTACTATCTGCAAAATCCGGGCGAAATCGTCCAAATCTGGAATGGTGGAATTGCCATTTATGGGGGGTTGATTGCAGGGGGATTCACTGTCTATTGGTACACCAAGAAAAAGAGGATTCCCGTTGCCTTGATGTTGGATGTGCTGGCTCCCTATGTCCTTTTGGCCCAATCCATCGGTCGATGGGGCAACTTCACTAACCAGGAAGCACATGGTGGAGAAGTGACTCGAACATTTCTGGAGAACTTGTACCTTCCGAAGTTTGTCATTGATCAGATGCAAATTAACGGTGTGTACTACCAGCCCACCTTCCTCTACGAGTCATTATGGAGTCTCCTCGGATTTGGCGTAATCATTGCCTTGCGAAACCGCAAGGGTTTGTTGCGGCAAGGCGAAGTGGCCCTCAGCTATATCATCTGGTATTCAGCGGGCAGATTCTTCATAGAGGGCCTGCGCACGGATAGTTTGTGGATTGGTGATTTCTTGCGGGTGTCACAGGGATTGTCCTTGCTCTTGTTTGTGGGTGCGATTGGTATTTGGATTTACCGGAGAAGGGATTATCCGCCCAAAACCTACTATCTAGAAGGATGGAACCTCAAAGGAGAAAGAGATTGAAGTAAAGACGGATAACAGGAAAGAGTGTGAGTGGCATGTCGAGTTATTGGAATCTACTGAATCATGACGGATTGGGACCTTTGAGATTGATTGGGTTGCTTTGGATTGTAGTGCTGTTTATGGTGGCGTACCTCCTTATCAAGATTCTTTCCGATCGAACAGATAGTCGAATTGCGAATGAGACCTCTTTGGAACAGATTCAAAAAGAATTTGCCAGAGATAATATTACGGAAGCAGAGTACTTGAAGAGAAAAAAACAGTTAGAGTAAACGAGAGAAAAAGGGGGAGAATCATGATTAAAAAGTATCGTAGAATGGTGAAACCTTTTGATATCATTATTGTCTCTTTTCTGTTTGTTCTATCTTTTTTACCGACAATGATCTTCGCCGTTGAAACTGCGCACATAGAAAAGAGCAAGCTGTATGCAGTTATCTCGTTCAACGGCGAGGAAGTGGACCGCTTCCTCCTGACCGGAAATGAGAAACAGCGGCTTATCACCTACTATCCTGCTCCCGGGAAGTATAATATTATCGAAATTGATGGGGAGCGGATTCGTGACAAATCGGATAACAGCCCCCAGCAAATCGCCGTGAGGACAGGGTGGATCCAATCACTTGGACAAACTAGTCTAAACTTACCCCACCGCATGCTAATTGAGATTGTATCCGATAATCCGACAGAGGCGGAGATTGATGTCCTTGCACGATAAGAGAATAGACCACTGAAAAAAGTACTCCAACCCTATTTAATTAGTTGGAGTACTTTTTTATAAACCCTATTTTATTTTGCCTTGGGAAGATTGATTGTAAATGTTGTGCCTTTCCCATAAATACTATCTACGGAAATAGTCCCTTGATGCGCATTCACAATGCCCTTTACAATGGAAAGGCCTATTCCTTGCCCCCCTAGTTTACTGTTTCGGGAGGGCTCCGCCATATAGAACCGTTCAAATATTTGGCCCACCTCTTCCGGAGGGATACCTTGTCCGTTGTCGATTATCCGAAAGGAAGTGGTGCCTTTACTTTGCGAAACGTAAAGGTCGATTCTTCCTCCCGAAGGGGTAAACTTAATGGCATTTGCCAACAGATTAGTTAAGACCTGATGGATTTTGTCCCGATCCGCAGAAATAAATACGCGATCACCACTAACGGAGCAGTTGAGTTTATTTTCAACCAGCATGGGTTGGAAATTATCCACGATTTGTTGGGCTAATTCCGTAAGATCAAAGGTGGTTTTCTGTAGCTGAGACTCCTGACTTTCGAGTTCGTTGATCCGATCGATTTCTCCAATCAGACGCGTAATTCGGCTTACCTCTTCGTAACAACGATAGAGCCGCTCTTCAGATATTTCCCAAACACCATCTATCATGGCTTCAATATTCCCTTTCAAGGTCGTCAAAGGCGTTCTGATTTCATGAGCAATATCGGAGGACAAACGGTTTCGGATCTTCTGTTGGTGTTGAAGTTGCAAGGAAAGATCATTCACTGATACCAGCAGGTCATCAATCTCCCGGATTCCTGTTTCTTCCAGAGAAAGACTGCTGTAACGCCCTTTGGCAATTTCCTTGGTGAAATCATTGATTGTGACGATAGGAGAACTAAGCTTTTTGGCCACCAGTAGCGCAAAGAAGAGGGGAATGAGGAGCGAGATAAGAGCTACCAGAACCACGGTACTCTTCATACCGGAAATGAAGAGAGCATCATGTTGTGTATAAGCGTGGGGGCTCACTGATTGGACTTCCAGCGTTCCAATTTCTTCGGCACCATCATAGAGGGTAACGCGGGTTTGTAGGTAGTCGCTCTCTATATCCCATACCGTTTTCTCCATATGCAGGAGATGGTCTTGCATCTGGGTATTCGCCTCTTCTTCCTCAGAAGGGGACGGCTGCCATAAAAGTTGCCCATCCTCGTCGTATATCTTCACAATCACTGCCTGTTGGAGAGCATTTCGCCCAACACGCTCAATTGCTTGCGAATTTTCTTCCCAGGTACCGTTTTGTTGATAGAGATTCTCTAAATCAGTGCTGTATTCTTCCAACTCTGACTCCTGTCTCTCCCTGACATAGTCAGAAAAGTGGCTCTCTAGTAAGTTCAGGGTTATCCAGCTGAAGGCTCCTACCAGAATAAAAGAAAGCGAAACGAAGGAAAGGAGAAGTTGCCACTTTATTGTTCGCTTCATTTTTGACCACCAAATCGGTATCCCTCTCCATAGATTGTCAGGATATAGTAGGGGGTTCGCGTATCATCATCTTCTATCTTTTGTCGCAGGTTCTTAATATGGACATCAATGACTCGATCTGTTCCGTCAAAATCTAATCCTTTTACGACCTGCAAGAGCTGTTGCCTAGGGAAAATCTGCTGAGGATGTGACGCCAGAAGAGTCAGCAACTTGTACTCAGTTGGCGTTAGTCCCACTTCTACGCCCTTTTTGAATACTTGCTTGTTATCGGGATAGATTTCCAATAAACCACCTTCGAAGGACCATTTCACCTCTTGGGGTTCCGGATGTGAGCGTCGCAGTACAGTCTGTACTCGGGCCACCAGTTCTTTGGGGCTGAAGGGTTTCGTCATATAATGGTCCGCGCCGATTTGCAGTCCGCTCAGGATATCCTGTTCCGTTGTTCTCGCCGTCAGCATAATCACGGGCACGCTGGAGGATTTTCTTATTCTTCGGCAGACCTCAAGACCGGAGATATCCGGCAGCATGAGGTCCAGGACGATGAGATCCGGCCGGATGGTTTCGGCTTTCCGCAAGGCTTCTTCTCCGTCCATGGCTCTGAATACTTGGTAGTTTTTAGCAACCAAGTACGCCTCTACAATCTCCAAAATGTTTTCCTCGTCATCTACAATCAAAATTTTCATATGTTTTCCCTCCATCATTCACACGATTGATTCTGTACTACTAAAAATTGTCCCACCGCACCATCTTTCCTGAGCAATGCACGATGGTAGTTTTCCAATATTGCTGAATTGAGTTTACCTTTTCATTGTGTGGGTTTTATGGAGTAGAAGATGTCCTATTGTTTTTAAAGAAGCAGTAGGAAAAGTTCTGTCGGCCTATTAATGCCTTTAGAACTACTGCAAATATTTGTTTTTTTGTTTCTCCATACGCCCTACACAATCATGCGCTATCTTAGTAGTGAATGGTTGTGTACGATCCGATAGAGGCATAATGCAGATAAGGAGTGTTAGAAAATGAATATCATTATAATGGGAATGCCCGGCGCTGGAATGGGAACCCAAGCGAGGGAAATCGCAGTTACCTATCAGATTCCGTATATCTCTACAGGTGAAATCTTCCGATCTTTCGCTGAGATGGGTAGTCCGATCGGTCTAGAAGTCAAAACGTTCATGGATATGGGAAAACTAGTCCCCGATAGATTGGTCAATAAACTCCTCTGGGATCGCATGGGAGAGGATGACATGAAAGAGGGTTTCATTTTGGATGGATATCCGCGAACGCGTCAGCAAGCGGAAGCGTTAGAAGCATATCTGGAAAGCAAAAGACTGTCGCTGGATGTTGTCCTCTATCTGGCTGTTGGGAAAGAGGTCTTACGGAAAAGGTTAGAAAAGAGGGTCAATTTGCCTTGGTCAGAGGATAAATCAGAAGTCATAGAAAGACGGCTACAACTGAGTGAGCTCGAAATGGAAGCACTGACGGGTTTCTATCAGGAAGCGGGAATCGTTTCTATGGTCAATGGCGAACAAAAGCCCGACATTGTATTCGAAAAGATACAAGAAGTTCTTCAGTTTCATTCTTAATGAGGATTCGTTCTAATCCAGAAGATAATCTTTCTATTAGGCTCTCCAAGATTACGAGCTATTGGGCGAATGCCTTGATGAAAAGGTAGAAATCAAGAAAAAAAAGCATGGAGACTTTTTGTCTGCATGCTTTTCCTTAAGGTTTATTTTTTTTACCACTGTTAAACATATTCGATGATGCCGCGTTTAAGAAGCTCTTTCCTCAAAGCCTCATTTTCTACCCGTAATCTTTTTACATCTGCGCTTAAAACAGAATTATGTTTACGAACTGCACTTAGGATTACCATCGTCAAAACAGGAACCAGTAGTACTAAAATGATAAATAGAGTTGTTTGCATAGTCTATGTCCTTCTTTCTGGATTGTTTTTTTTAGATTTCATAGTCATAGCATACTAGGTGATTATGTAGACTGTATGAAGAAGCAAAACTCCATTAAATCTACACATTGCTCCGGTATATTAGGGTTAACAAATCCTCAAAGTATGGATAAGTAGTAAGAATTGGTGTTTAGTAAGTGAGGGTACTATTCTATGGTTGCACGGGTTACCGTGAGGGGTGTACCTTTACACTGCCTAAAAAATGGAGTGGGAAGACCCTCACGAAGAAGAATATAAAGGATTTGTTGCTCAAACAAGAAACCAGCCTCATAAAAGGATTTAAGAGCAAAAAAGGCACCCCTTTCAACGCCAAATTGAAGTTGGTTAATAATAAACTAGCCTTTGATTTTCCCAATCCGAAATAAACCCTCCTGGTATTCGCTTCAATGGAACGCTATTCAAGCTATAAAACCAGTTTTTAAGTGTAAAATTGGATGTTTCGTATCTCATCATAGTGAACTTTTTGATTCTTTATATAAATACCGAGCAAATCGGAATTCTTAATGAAGCCGATGATATCTTCCTGATAGGAGCCGTTGCAATCAATGGCTTCTATTTGTATGGCAACTTCTCTATGTGTTTGAATGGCTTCATGCAGAATATAGTAGATTTCAGTTGTCCGCATGCGGTTTTTTTGATGAAGTCCACGGTGTGGCAATTGACTGAATTGTTTTTCTTTCTGTGGTTGTAAGGAATACTAGGCGATAAATATCAAAAACTTTTTCCAGAAAATTAATAACTACTATGATTTCAAACTTTGAACTTTAGAGGATTTACAATAGAAGGGGCGTAATTTTTAGCAGAAAATCTGAATTAATGCGTAAATGCGACTCCAATAATATAGAAAAACAAGAGAGAATGTGCTACACTTCATTCAAACGAACATTTGAATGAAAGGGGTGTAAAGATGAAAAATATAGATTTGGACGTTTGTAAAACGACGATTATTCATGCAGAAAAAGTTGACCAGGTTCAAACGGAACTGAAAGATAAAGATTTTGCGGATTTATTAGTACTGAGCAAGTGTCTAGGGGATTCTTCAAGGATAAAGATTTTATATGCACTCGCTACTTATAAAGAGATGTGCGTATGCGATTTAGCCGCAATCATTAATGCCAGTATGGCGTCAACTTCTCACCACTTGCGCTTCTTGAAGAAAAACGGTGTCACAGTATCGTATCAAGAAGGGAAGATGGTTTACTATTCGCTGGCCAACGAAGAAATAGTGACTTTTATTTGCTCGGTCTTAAGAGTGGGAGAAGACTTGCAACTTATATCTTAGATGGGAGCGCACCTATGTTACAAACAATTATATCTGCCCTTGCGGTTTATGTTTCTACCAGTATTGATTATCTCCTGATCCTCATGATTATCTTCTCTCAAAGCAGCACGAAGGGGAAGATGAAGGGAATCGTTGGGGGACAATACCTGGGAACGGGAATGCTCGTTGCGTTCAGTTTATTTGCAGCCTATGTTTTAAACCTCATTCCTGAAGACTGGATTATTGGTTTGTTGGGATTGATTCCACTGTACTTAGGAATTCGGATTGCTTTCAAGGGAGAGCAGGATGAAGATGAAGAGGAAGTGCTTGAAAAAATGGAAGCAGGAGGGGGAAACCGATTATTTTGGACGGTAGCCCTGATTACCGTGGCTTCCGGTGGTGACAATCTAGGTATTTATATCCCTTACTTTACATCACTAGCTGGAATTGAAATTGGTGTAGCGTTAATTGTTTTCGCCATCTCTGTGGCGATCCTTTGCTATATCAGTTACAGATTATCAAAAATTACCTTGATATCAGAAACAATCGAGAAGTATCAGCGGGTGATAGTCTCGCTGGTTTTTATTGGATTAGGAATTTATATTATGATAGAAAATGGCACCATTCAAACCCTGTTGGGATTATAGAGAAAGCCATTCAAACTAATATTCAATAAGGAGAGACGCAATGGACGAGAACAAGAAACAACACGAATGGATCCTCGATGGGATCGATTGCGCTAATTGTGCTAATAAAGTAGAAAGAGGCGTTGCGAAGGTGGCAGGTGTGGCCAACAGCAACGTGAACTACATGACCCAAACCTTGAGCTTCGAGGTGACTGGGGAAAGGGAAGACCAAATCCTCTCCCAAGTGAAACAGAAAGTGAATAAGCTGGAGCCCGACGTGATCCTGAAAAACAAGGCCGACGGCCGCCTACTCAAGCTGGATACTGAAGCCAGCAAGGATACCCAGCCAAAAGAGGACGAAAAACACTACGAATGGATCCTCGACGGGATCGACTGCGCCAACTGTGCGAGCAAGGTCGAAAGAGGCGTGGCTCAGGTAGCAGGTGTGGCCAACAGCAATGTGAACTTCATGACGCAGACCTTGAGCTTTGAGGTGACGAATGAGAAGAAAGACCAAATCCTCTCCCAAGTGAAACAGAAAGTGAACACGTTGGAGCCAGATGTGGTCCTGAAGAACAAGGCCGACGGTACATTGATTGCAATGAGCACGAAGACAGCCGAGTCGGAATCAGCAGCTGCTGAAGCGGTAGAGCAGGATAATAGGGAAGACGGGGGGAAAAATGAACTGAGGACAGCCATCATCCGCTTGGTGCTTGGTTTTTCCTTCATGCTGGCCGGGATCTTCCTGCCACTGGAAGGATGGATGTCTTTTGCCATGTTCGTAATTGCCTACCTGATCGCCGGCTATGATGTCGTCTGGCGTGCGGTACGGAACATGGTCCGCGGACAAGTCTTTGACGAGAACTTCCTGATGACAATTGCGACGCTGGCTGCCTTCTATGTACAGGAATATCCGGAGGCCGTCGCGGTCATGCTCTTCTACCAGGTGGGAGAACTATTCCAGGATGTCGCCCTTTCCAAGTCCCGCCGCTCGATTGCGGACCTGATGGATATCCGTCCCGATTACGCGAACCTGGATACGGGAAACGGGATTGTGAAGGTCGCACCAGAAACCATCAGGGCGGGTGATTTCATTCTGGTCCGACCGGGTGAGAAAGTGCCGTTGGACGGGAAAATCGTGGAGGGAACCTCCGCTATGGATACGTCCGCTTTGACCGGGGAATCGGTTCCGCGGAGCGTGGCCCCAGGCGACTCCGTCCTGAGTGGCTTTATCAATCGCAACGGTGTGCTGAAAGTAGTGGTGGAGAAGCCCTTTGCGGAATCCACCGTTAAGAAGATTTTGGACTTGGTCGAGAACGCCAGCGGCCGGAAGGCGCCGACCGAGCAGTTTATCACCAAATTTGCGCGCTATTATACGCCCGTCGTCGTGGTCGCCGCACTCCTGTTGGCGGTTGTGCCACCCTTGGTACTCCCGGGAGCGACGTTCGATGAATGGATCTACCGGGCAGCGATCTTCTTGGTTATTTCCTGCCCCTGTGCCCTGGTCGTCTCCATTCCCGTCGGTTTTTTCGGCGGAATTGGCGCTTCTTCAAGAAAAGGGATCCTCGTGAAGGGCAGCAACTACCTGGAAGGCCTGAATGACCTGAAGTACGTGGTGATGGATAAGACCGGTACCTTGACCAAGGGGAAGTTCGAAATCACCGCGATTGAACCCCAACAGGGAATCCGTTCGGAAGAGCTGCTCGAAATAGCTGCCCATGCCGAGGCTTATTCCAGCCACCCGATTGCCGATTCCATCAAGGAAAGATATGGCCAAACAATCCAGGAAGACCGGATCACCGCCTATAACGAAATCTCCGGACACGGAATCCAAGCCACCATTGACGGCAAGGAAGTGTTGGCCGGGAATGCCCGCCTGATGGAGAAGTTCGCGGTGAACTTCGAGGAAGTGAACGAAATCGGAACCATCGTGTATCTGGCTGTGGAAGGTGAGTACGCCGGCTCCCTCCTGATTGCAGACGCCATCAAGGAAGACGCCGCAGCCGCTATCGCCACCATGAAGGAGCAGGGAGTCGAGCATATCATCATGCTCACTGGTGACGCCCAGTCTGTAGGTGATGCAGTGGCCAAGAAACTGGGAATCTCAGAGGTCTACAGCGAACTGTTGCCGCAAGACAAGGTGGAAAAATTCGAAGAAATCCTCGCGCGAAAAGGGAAGAAGGAGAAAGTCGCCTTCGTCGGGGATGGAATCAACGATACCCCGGTCCTGGCCCGCTCTGATATCGGCTTCGCCATGGGTGGCCTGGGGTCCGACGCAGCCATTGAGGCCGCTGACGTGGTGATCATGGACGACAAACCCTCCAAGATTGGGACTGCCATGCAGGTGGCCAAGGATACCCGTCGCATTGTTTGGCAAAACATCTTCTTCGCCCTTGGGGTGAAAGGCTTGTTCCTCATTCTGGGTGCCTTTGGGGTGGCTTCGATGTGGGAAGCGGTCTTTGCGGATGTAGGTGTTACCGTGATAGCTGTGTTGAATGCCATGAGAATACTAAATAAATAAAAATATGAAAAAGGAATTTCTTTTTAATTAAAAGAAATTCCTTTTTGCTTAAGAAAAATGTTTCAGAAGCACAAATCGGGAAATTTAAAGTGTATCTAAAGAATAAAATAACCATTCATGAATTTTTATCATTGATTCCATTTAACATGATCCACCAGTTCGACATTTCTAATCTCATCATAGTGCACTTTTTCATTCCCTACATAAACTCCCAGTGAGTCGGATCCTTTTAAGTGCCCGATGATATCATCATAATAGTTCCCATCGCTATCAATCGCTTCAATCTGGATTGCAACAGGTTTGTTTTTCACAATTGCCAACTGAAGAACTTCGCTGATTTCTTGCTCGGACATTTGGAACTTCTGGGGATTAATATGAGCCAATCCTTTTTGAATTTTTTCCTGTTCGGCTGTGTGTTCAGATAAGAAAAAGCCCGCCCATTTTTTCATGCCACGATCATGGTACTGGTTATTTAAGTATGTCATGATAATCTCACCTTTCTTCTGAACTTCACTCATCTGTCTTTCTTGTATCCTTATTTTAGAACGTAAGTTCCCCTTTGTAAAGCTGGTATGCCTTAAAGATGCCAGGATTATAGTGATAAAAGAACTTTTTATAAATCTAGGTCTCAAGGAAAAGATGAAAAAACAGGTCCAGGTAATAAAGATTGAAATTATAAGGCATGGAAGGCTCTTGATAAGAGCCCCCTATATTAAAGTCATTTTTTCGTTTTGTGTCGCCAAGCGCCCTGGACGATCCGAAAGGGCCGGATCAGGGCTTTATCATTTCGGGCTGTTCTGGCGGCAATTTCCATGCGGGAGCCCTTCCCTCCGGTCCCACATGGATCTATCCGAGAACAGAAAAGAAAATCAAGAACCGCAAAAACTTTTTTTCTCCCTGCGTTTCATCTTATTCCACTCCAGTCCAAATAAACTTTTTGACTAAAGAGCCCCTACCTGCTGAAGCAGCAAGGGGCTCTTTTTTCTTGATTCCCTTTTGCTCCTCATGATCACTGGCTAGCCAACAAAACGGAAAAAATTCAGCTTTTAGCTCACGCCTATGCGACTCAAAACAAAAAAGGAGTGTAAAAGTTTGAAAATAATAATTAACAAGATAGAGCTTATATCGTATAAAAAGGTATTCCAAATAAACCTATAAACACTTACGAAAAATAAGCGATAGGTTTTCATATAACGGATGTAATTTTATAGCCCTGTCTCTTAATTAATTTAAGAGCTTGTTCTGTGGTTATTTCTCGTGAAGTAGGGATATCGATCATATCGGAAAACAGTTGAGCCTGATAAACTTCCTGGTTTTTCAACATATGATAGATAGCCGTTAAGAGTTTACGGGCTATAGCGATGATTGCTTTTTTATGGCCCCTTCTTTTTTTGATATTGAGATATTTATTTCTAATTTCAGGATATTTTGTACTTTTGACAACGGCATTGGCTATTTGAACCAGTAATGGTTTGAGATAGCAGCCCGCTTTGGAAATCCTTACGGATTTTTTCTTCCCTGCACTTTCATTATTTGTGGGTGCTAATCCTGCCCAAGAACAGAGATGTTTAGAGGAATGAAATTCAGACATATCAACACCAATTTCCGAAATTAATGCGACTGCGGATAGTTCATTTTTAAATCCAGGAGAAGTTTGAATGAGTTGGATTTCATTTTGGTAAGGCTGGGCGAGTTCGAGGATAGTTTCTTCTAAGTGTTTTTTGCATAGTGTTAATGCATCAAAGTGTTCTTTAATGATCTTCAGCTTTATCTTTTGTTCCGGTGTAATAAAACCGTCCACTGCTAATTCAAGTTCGGGTAATTTCTTTATTAGGCGACCGTGAATCAAGCTCTCTAATTCTTCTGCCGTAAGCATGGACTGCTCAGGATCTTCTAGGATGCGTTCGATAATTTTCAACGCACTTTTTCCGAATGTGTCGGAAACAACACTAGCGATCTGAATATTGGATACGGTTAGAGAATTTTGAAATCTGTTCTTTTCACTGGACGCAAAATTGGTTAATTTGAACCGGTAGCGCATTAAATCACGCAATTCACGAATCGCTAGTGGTGGCATGAAACTACCTGCAACCAAATCGTGTTTGAATAACTCAGCTATCCATTGGGCATCCTTTGTATCTGTCTTTTTTCCGCGAATTGCTTTCACATATTTCGGATGAGCAAGGGTAATATTAACCGAAGGTTCCAGAATATTGTATACAGGGATCCAGTATTTCCCCGTAGATTCCATACAGACATCAAAACAAGAGAATAACTCTAGCCACTGTAACAGCTCTCTCAATCCTTGTGTGAATGTCGAGAAGCGATGGCGTTTGTAAGTTGTGATTCCCTTGTTGTCTGTGATGGCAATACAGGCTACCACGAACGTTTTGTGGACATCTATTCCACAACAAATAGGATAAACAATTTTCAACATCAGTTTTTCCTCCTTTCTTTAAGGATAGTAGAGTGTTGCAGTGACTATTATTCCTAAATATATGGATCGCTTTTGCAAAGATAAGTTTACGTGCTCACTGTCACACTTATTTGTACTTGAAGGAATAATGACACATATAAAAATGCAGTCCTACAGAATGTCAAATAGGGCTACTCACTCCTCCGTGATTTGTAGTGTACAACTACTCTACAGGGGAAGAATACAATAATATACGCCGAAGGCGCAACGATTTTCATTTCGTTTTGTGCCTTGAGCGAAGCGAAAGGAATGCTTATAAAAATGATGAATTATTATGGTTATGACATGATGGGCGGTTGGGGAATTTTCATGATGATTATCCTGGTAATCTTAATCGTTATTATCGTATACGCGGTGATGAAGCTAGTCCAAGGAGGCAATAATGCTGGCACAACTTCAAATGGCCGGGATGAGGCACTTGAAATCCTTGATCAGCGTTATGCAAAAGGAGAATTATCAGACGAAGAATACCAACAAAAGAAGAAAATATTGAAAAGTTAGTTGGGTAAGTCTGAAGTTTCATGCTCGAACTGAGTTTTCTCAAAAATATATTCCGGAAATGAACTATTCATATCAAAAAGCCAAGATCATATACAAATCTTGGCTTTTTGATATGGTTTTTTTCTACATAAAATCAACACATTCATATATTATTATAAAACAGAAACATAAAATAAATCAAAGAAAGGGGATAAATTATGCACCACCATGAAAGTAAAGAAGAGAAATCAGGAACGCAGTACCACAATCTTTTCAGAAACCTACGGAAAAATTATGAATAATTCAGGCAATTATAGAGCAATAAAAATAGTACGAAAAGTAAAAAGTACGTAGTAAAAAAGGGGATATTAAAATGAAAAAAAGAATCACTTTAGCACTATTGTCGTCAGTGGGTCTCTTGCTTGCAGCTTGTGGTCAAGAAGAGTCAACAAGTAGTCAAAATTCTTCTCAACAAGCAATTGTATCAACGTCACAAGAAACTAGTGAGTCTCAATCTAGTTCTAAAGAAGAAAATAAGGAACAAACAGAAGCCTATTACACTTCCGATACTGGAAGTGTTACAAAAGTAGATGCTCAAACGCACGAAGTTGTGGATACGATTGCCATCGATGGATCCGCACATAATGTACAAATTTCACCTGATGAAAAAGTCATTGGTGTAACAATTGTTCCCAGCGAGGGGCATGCTGAAGACAGTTCAGGTAGTAATGAAAGTATGGAGATGGAACACGACGAAGATAGTGATACCAGTATGAGCAATGAAAGTATGGAGATGGGACAGGACGAAGATAGTGATACTAGTATGAGTAATGAAAGTGACGATGAAAAAGGTATTGCAGCTTTTTATGATGCTGAAACAGGTGAAAAACTTGCAGAAGTTGAAGTAGGGAGTCACCCTGCTCATATCGTTTTCACTAACGATGGCAACTATGCAGCAGTTTCCAATAATGGAGAGAACACTGTTTCAGTCATTGATGTATCTACTTATGAAGTGGTTGAAACAATCCCAACAGGCGAAGGTCCACACGGTTTTAGAATCGCTGAAGACGGAAAAACGGCTTACGTTGCCAATATGGGTGAAGACACTGTAAGCGTCCTTGATTTAGAAAGTATGGAAGAAGTTAATAGAATAACTGTTGGCAGTACTCCAGCTACAACTGGTATTACCTCAGATGGACAAACGCTCTTAGTAACATTAAATGGAGAAAATGCGTTAGCAATCGTTGATCTGACAACCAATAAAGTTGAGAAAGTAGCAGTTGGAAATGGTCCTATCCAGTTGTTTGTTCAACATGATGATCAATATGTATTTGTGGCAAATGAAGGTACCGAAGAGAATCCTTCCAATACCGTTTCAAAGGTTGATTTAAATAGTAATGAAGTGGTCGAAACAATCGAAGTGGGTAGCGGTGCACATGGAGTTGTCATTAGTGAAGACGATAAATACACCTTTGTCACGAATGCATTCGATGATACGGTCAGTGTTATTGAGAATGAGACTAGTGAAGTTATTGTCACGGTTGAGGTTGGTGAAACACCAAATGGGATTACTCTGAAATGATTATTAGTGTTAAGTTAAACTAAAAAATCAACTTAATGATTTCTGAAAAGGGATAAATATTCTAACGTTTAAAAATCTTAATTAGTCCTAAATTAAATGGAAAACTTTATCATGAAGCTGAAAAAGCGGTTCACTTTACATAAAAGTGAACCGCTTTTTTTGATGATTACTATCTTTTGACAGGAAGAATAACGGTAAATGTAGAACCTTTTCCATAATCACTTTTGACCGTTATGGTTCCGTTATGAGCCTTTATGATACTTTTTACGATAGATAAGCCAATTCCTTGCCCGCCTAGAAAACTATTTCTTGAAAGATCAGACATATAAAACCTCTCAAAAATACGATTAATTTCTTTTGGGTGAATTCCTTCTCCCGTATCTGCGATAGTCAATAAAGCTTGATTTTTTTCGTTGCGAATTTTTAGAGTTATTGTTCCTTCTGGGGGTGTAAATTTAACAGCATTGGATAAAAGATTTGTAATAACTTGACTTATTTTGTCCCTATCAGCGGTAATGAATAGAGAATCCCCATTTAATGCATAATAAATATTTTTCTTAGCAAAAAGAGCTTCAAAATTATAAGCTATCCAGCGACGCATAATATAAATGATACGTCTTAAGACTTTTTATCAATAGTTTTGGCTATACTTGATTTTTGTAATCCTTTATCTAATAATATTTTTATATTAAATCCTGATGCTCCATAACTTAATTGATACCAATAATAGTTTATATACTCAATTATTCCAAATAAAACTAATCCAATAGCAATTAATAAGTCTTTATAATTACTTTTAATAATAGGTATTGTTAAGATTATCGCTAATGCTATAACCATATTTAACTTCCTTAAATTACTGAGAAGTTTTACAGCTTTAGGATTAGGTTGTTCTTTTTTAACTATTAATCTGTATTTATAAAACCAATATATACTTCCCTGTATTAAAATAAATACGAGATATAAAAATGCTATTAAATTAGCAATTCCTATTGTTATTAAACTTGATGATATATAAATATATATAAATACACATGTTGCTGCAAATTCTCCTATAGATAAATTTAATAGTCTTTTCTTTAACTTATTCACTTTATCACCTTCAGTCTATGAATTTCAATTACACACTTTAATACTAATGTTCATCAATTTATAGTTTTGAGTTTTACTCAATTCTTAATGTGACAAACTCAGTTTCTGCTTTATAAATACATGAAATTGCTTAAAAACGTGCATCAAGAAGCTTAGTAAAACAGTGGTATACCAGGTGGTATTCCGGCTTCAGGTAAAAGGTATATAAAAACTGTAAAAAGAATTAATAAAAGCGAGAATAACAGTAAAACGTAAGCAACTACTTGTTTTCCCTTTCCAATAATGGACAAAATTGATAAAATAAATCCTCCAACGGATAGAAAAACAGATAATGAAAATGCAAACCATATGTTATATGTCCCTATTTTATCTAAGCCAGTTGATAAGAATAAGATAATATAAATTGATATAAACATGATACTTAGTGTTGAAAATAACTTTGTCTGTTTTTTAAGCAACTATAATCTCTCCATTTCACTTTTCTTGTTTAGTTATAATATTTATTATTACTAAGAATAACGCAATACATGAAATTCTATAAAATCATGTATCGAAAGCCCTATACCCATGGGGTTCTTTTTTTATACCCGTCAAAAATACATGATTATATACCATAATAGAATAAAATCATGTATCGAAAAGAGGAGCCTACGTTTTTTATTTAATTATGTCGGATTTGGGTGTACTCAAATCCGACAAGTGCAAAACATTGATTTTACTGGGCCTTTGATGTAGATTATAAGTGTCTAATAAATCAGTTCAGAAAGAGGGGTAGAATAGATGAAAATTGGATATGCGCGTGTGTCTACCACAGACCAGAATCTGGACCGACAGATCGAGGCCCTCAAAAAAGCAGGGGCAGAGAAAATCTTTGAAGAAAAAATGTCCGGAAATAGTATGACAGATCGAGAGGAACTACAGAAAGCCTTGAGTTTCCTGCGAGAAAAAGATGTCTTGATGGTGGAGTCATTGGATCGACTGGGTCGAAACTATGATGATATCGTTCAGATGGTGCAGCAACTTGACCGGAAGGAAATTGGTTTAATCGTATTAAATTTACCCATTCTGAACCATGATTTAGGAGATTCCAATCTACAGAAGCTGATTCGGAACATGATCGTGCAGTTACTTTCCTGGACCACTCAAAATGAACGGGAAGAAATTAAGCGTAAGCAACGCCAAGGGATAGAGATCGCTAAGAAGAAGGGCCACTACAAGGGCCGTCCGGTGAAGTATGCGGCTGATGCCAAAAACCCCCGTGACCGTATGACATACAACGTGATTGTGAATAAGCTGAAAAAGGGAGAGCCCATAAAGAAGATTGCGGAAGAAACCGACGTAACCAGGGATACCGTTTATCGGATTAAAAGAGAGTTAGCGTTTTTGCAAGACTTATTCTAGAATAAACTTGAACACTATGTAAAAAAATAAAGGAGATTATTATGAACTACTATCTAGCTATACACGAGAGTGCCTTTCCTGTTTCAGTTTTTAACAAATGCCGATGCATTTAAAGAGGTTGAGGATAAAGATCCCGGATAAATAGAAGACTTGAAAGTATTTTCTAGCTTCTTGTCTGCAAAACGATTTATAGAAGGGAAAATGATAAAAATGAAATATTTGAAAGTTATTTTTTTATTTATTATTATTTCTTATATTATAGTTAATATATTCTGGAAAGATGCATATAAAGTTGAAACCTTTTTTAGAATTGCAGCTGCTATAAATTTAATTTTTATAATAAAAGAGAGGCTGGGACAAAACTCAATTGAATAGTTAAAATAGACGCAAACTTACCTAAGTTGGTAAGTTTGCGTCTGTTTTTAATTTAGATAATGATAAATTATTCTTATGATGTATAAATTTCTTCTGTTTTCAATTTTTTACTCATCCGAAATAAACAATTTATCTACCGTGGTGTTTAAGTTTTTAGCTAAATCAAAAGCTAATTGCAGAGAGGGATCATATTTCTCATTCTCAATCGCATTGATGGTTTGACGTGTAACATTGCAGCGGTCAGCCAGGTCTTGTTGCGATATTTTCATGGCTTTACGGAGTTCTTTGATATTATTTTTCATCAGGCTAAAGACGCTGTTCCCAGTAGAATAGCCAACAGAATGATTACAAAAACCAGAGTCAGTATCAGTGTTTTTTTGAATGAGTCATCTCCATTCGCTTTAGATAAATAATACCGTTCAAGTAAAATAACAAGGGAAACCGAAAACTGAGCAATCACCAGAAGGATATTCGTTTTCATATCATTCCTAAAAGCCTCAATTCCCCCTATAATAAATAAGGCCGTGACAGTAACAAACAATGTAATCTTAGCAGATTTATTTGCCATCCGCTGCTCCATTTCATCTTTTTTCCGCATACGATAAGCTCCCTTGTATCAAATGTTTTTTACATTTTAAGTGTACATAAAACAAGTGGTGATGTAAAAAACTTTTTACATTTTGAACGGTATGGCGTTTGAGATGCTGTATTCATAAAAAAGAACGCCAATACGACGTTCCCCATTCCTTTTTACATGAGAGATTACTATTCTTAAACGTCAGTTTAAAATGAAATCAACTGAAATCTTTATTATGTTGAATGTAAAAATAGATGTCTCCAGCCAGAACGGCTAATGCATATTTATAAACAAAGAATTGCATGACTAAATACTCTTTAGGGAAAATAATGTCGCATACCAAAATCGTTATCAAAACGACATAGGCCCAATGTTTATGATATTGATTGGTTCGCTCGTCTGGTTCACCGATTGTTTTTATAAGTCTTATATATGCAATCGCTGCAACTAACAGTAACACCATTGGAATTCCCACAAAAATATTCCAATTAGTTGAACTAGCTTCCGCCCATTCTTTCAAAGGATAAAAGAATGCACCAGGGATATCAGAGATTGATTTAATTTCCATTGTTATCAGTTCCTTTCTCGTAAGTAAAAATGTCTGATACAGATACGTCAAAAAAATCTGCAATTCGAAATGCTAATAATAGCGTCGGGACATAATTGCCTTTTTCCATGACAAAAACGGTTTGTTTAGAGACCCCCACTTTATCAGCTAATTCCTGCTGAGACATTCTGGCAAGTACCCGATATTCATAAACTGTGTTGCCGATCGAATCCCCAAAATCTTTTTTCAATGCTATCACCTCTGATAGAATCATAATGTATAGATTGATAAAAGTAAAGTAAACTTTGATAAATGATATAAGTAATTATATTAAACTTGTACATAAGCTTAATTTACACAGTGATGTGTCCTTAAAAATGAGATAGTTAAATAATAGGGAAGGGCACAATGCCGTATGCAGGAACTGAAAAAGGAATGCAGGACGTCACACTACGACGCTCTCCATTCCTTATAATAAATCGATTACGTTACAAAACAGTAGGTTAAATTTTTTTCTGCTGCTTTGATAAATTCCATAAAAACACACTCAATGATATAAAACCAAAACTGAATAATATTAATACGAACAAGGGTTCATCTAACACAACAAAAACCAGCATAAACACTATGAGTAGATAGCTGCTCGTTTCGAAAGTCTTTGCTTTTGAAACCTGCAAGATCAATTGGTTCCTTTCATCTTTACTCTCAATCTGTTCAAGATCATATTGTTTTGGATCCTTCTTGAAAAATAGTATTCTCTTCGTTTGCCATATTGAATGAATAAATGCGGATAATCCCGCAGAGAGAAATGCAAAAGATAAATGTTCCGGTATTGCGAAGTAATAATGAAAGCCTCCTAGTATCAATAACACGGCGCTGATAATATATGAAACAAATGCCAACCTTTTTTCTTTAACCATAATTATTCCTCCTCATAAATAAAAATATCTTCAATGGGTGCATTAAAAAATTTTGACAATCTGAAAGCTAAATCGAGTGAAGGATTATAACGACCTTTTTCAAGGGATATAATCGTCTGTCTTGATACAAGCACCTTTTCCGCCAATTGCTCTTGGGACAGTCCTTTATTTTTTCTGAGTTCCTCCAATTTATTTTTCATTTAACTCTCCCTTTTTGTAAAGCTTACTTTACGTTTAGTATACTAAAAAACAACGAAAAGTAAAGTTTGCTTTACACGGATTTGTCAATTCAATCCCACCGTATTATTTTTAATATGGAGACGGTAGCGATATACTAAGATAGTCTTAGAAAACGTTTAAATTTGTTGGTGTCATTCACTATGTCACTATTAGGAGGGTGTTTATTTATGCTTAATAAAGAGAGTCTTGAAAAAAGTGCCAATTTAAGAAGAGGAGAAAACGGTGAGTTTTGGGAAGAATTTGACAAAACACTGCAAAAGCAACGTGTTGAAGTCACATTCAAAATGGGTGGACATTTTTATCCAGAGACAATGAATTCGGTAGGTTCTCCGTATTTATGTGAATTTTCAAACAAAGAAATCAACTTTTTCGAATTTAAACCGCAATCACTAAACTGGAAGAACAGCTTACGTTTCAAATTAACTCATCTAGTTGAGGAAATCGAGCTGATAGAAGTGAATACTCAAAAGAAACTTGATCTAGTAATGGGAATTTTACCGTCTGATAGTGTGACATTAGAAGTAAAAATCAATTTTAAAAACGGGCAAATATACCATCTATATTCGAAAAGTATTTCTGTAGCCGAAAAAATATTTGAGTGGTGCAATAATAATGACCTAAAGGTAAAGGATGAAGAGGGGATCGAGCTAGTGTAGTGTAGCGTTGATATTTAAAGAAAAGATCGACATCGACATACTCAACTAGTATCAAATATTTGATTTTTCAATTTTTGGATACAACGAAGCCATCTTTTCTCGCGCTTGATTATTTGTAAAATGCCAACGGATTTTTGATGATCGGGTATTCCGTTCCCGCTCCCATGCAGCCAACTCCGAACGGAGTTTTTCAAAATCATCAATTCTGCGATGTAAACATTGCCTGGTCATAACGTTTAATTCTATTTCGGCAATATTCAACCAACTACCATGTAATGGCGTGAAATGAATCTCTAAGCGGCGGGCTATCCTTCGTGCCTCTTCGGGCGGGAATGCTCTGTAGAGTGAAGCGAGTGTATGTGTATTGAGATTATCCAGAACTAAAGTGATTTTTTCAACATTGGGATAACCAATATCTACAAGGTATTGAATCTCCTCGGCCCAATCTACTGACGTTCGTTGCTTACGTACGTTCACGTGTCGGACTCCACCCAGTGGTTCAGTGAAGATAAAAATGCTACAAGTGCCTTCTCGCACATATTCAGAATCAATTTTTTGGTCACTGCCTTTTCGCATAGGAAGAGGTTCTCTTGATTCACCCAAAAGTTGATAGGGTTTTTCGTCCATACAAACGACTGGGTGTTGAGGATCGTAAGGTAACTCATACACGTCGAGGACATCTTCCATGCACGCTACGAATGCTGCGTTTTCTTTTGACGGGATGCACCAATATTGTTTTTTGTGAGGTCGTAATTCGTTTTTTTTAAGGTTCTTCCGATGGCATCTTTGCCAACGGGAATTTCAAGTTCAACTTTTGCTTTCTCTTCCAGAAGGCGAAGGGTCCATCTGGAACGACCTTCTGGAGCTGGGCCGCAGGCCATTTCAATGAGTTTTGCTTCCGCGCGTCCATCGATTTTCCTACGGGCATTATCAGAATTGACACTTCTACCGACTGTTAGAACATTTTCAACACCGCCGTCAATATAGTACTTGATTACATTGTGCACAGTCGCGATACAAACACCGATAGATTTGGCACATTGTTGATGGGTAAGTGTTTTCCCATGTGCTTCATCGAGGTCTAATAAAATCTGGCATCTGCATTTTAGGGTTCGAGTAGTCGTTTTCTTACGCAAAACACTTTTTAATCTGCGTACTTCATCATCTGTCAATGAGATAACGTACTTCTTGTTTCTTCCCATTTTAATCCACCGCCGTTTATTTTTATTATACTCCACAACGATGGCGACTCTAACAGATTCAAACTCAATATCTTACTTATTTATCAACGCTACACTACACTAGTATTTAGAGAGTCCAATAATCCCATAGATGAAATTAAAAATAACCGTATCAATAGAAGATATTAAATTCAATGCAAATAATAAAACTGATTACGCGACTCATAATCAGTTTTTTTATTTTGTCTAGGTACATAAGTTAGATAGCCATAGTCAAAACTCAAGAGTATTGACTATGCTTCCTTGCTCTAGTAAAATCAAGGGATACAAAGGTGTCATAACTTATGTTCAAAAGTGAGGGCGAAAAAAGATGAAATATGGCTATGCACGGGTGAGTACCCGCCAACAAGATCTGGAAGGACAGCTGCGTCAACTCGAGGAGGAACGTTGCGACCGGGTTTACTTCGAAAAAATTACCGGAACAAAAAGTGATCGTCCAGAATTTCAAAAACTACTTCAGGAAATTGAAACAGGGGATACGTTGGTTGTGACGAAGCTGGACCGCTTCGCTCGCAGCACGCAAGATGCATTGAACACGATCAAGCTCTTATTCGAGAAGGGCGTGCGGATCAATGTGCTGAATCTAGGAATTATCGAAAATACGTCCACTGGAAGATTGATCTTCACGATTTTCAGCGCTTTTGCAGATTTTGAGAGGGATCTGATTGTGGAGCGTACGCAAGAGGGAAAAGAACTGGCCAAACAGAAACCCGATTTCCGGGAAGGGCGACCAAAAAAATTCAATCAGCAACAAATCAATTTGGCTATGAACCTATTGGAGGACCATTCCTACAAAGAAGTAGAAAAAATGACTGGAATCAGTAAGAGCACTTTGATGCGTAATAAGAGAAAAATTATAAATACATCAGGTAATAAGCTGAGTGATTAGATAATTTGCTATACTAAAAATTACCCAATTCAAAGAGGAGTGATTTAAATGGAATGGTACGATAATCGAATTTTATCTGCAATAAATGGGACTAATCCAATAAGGAACTACAAAATGATTTTACACAGGATGTAGGACGTGATCAAATGAATTGTGGACCCAAGAGACGCGTACGACCGAATTTGGTTGAATAGCGGCTTTTTATCTAACCACTTCGAATTTTGTAATCTGTTGGGATCTGAATTGGAATAAAAAAATATTTATTTCGGTAAAATTTAAAGCAATGGATTATTTTTGTATGGTATGAATTATTAAGTTATTCAATTTCATGATATTATTATAAGCATATTTTTGATCAAGTAGTGATGTTTTATGTAATAATATAAGGGTATTCGAATACAAAACGTCGTTTTCTGTTTCTTTATATTTTCCAACAAAAAATAAATATAAGAAGAGGATAATCACCATGAAAAAGACACTTACAATTATAGCAACCCTATTTTTGATGAGCATAACCTTTGTTGTTTTCGAATCTAACACAGCATCAGCATCAGAAAAAAATACAGTCCAAACCTTTGAATCAGAAGACTTAATCCAGTTAAAATCTGATAAGGATGAAGAAGTAACTGTTCCTGCAAATGTAACTATTTTATCTGAA
This sequence comes from Trichococcus shcherbakoviae, assembly GCF_963666195.1. NCBI lineage: Bacteria > Bacillati > Bacillota > Bacilli > Lactobacillales > Carnobacteriaceae > Trichococcus > Trichococcus shcherbakoviae. The sequence goes on along the minus strand of NZ_OY762653.1, from coordinate 1,449,116 downwards.
GAAACTGATCAAGGAGTTACAGAGTATACGCAGATAATTGATTTTAACACTCAAGATGCTCAACCAAAAAATGAGAAGGACATTAATAAATTGGCCTTCCTTGATAACTATCTATTTAAGAGCGTTCAAGCTTCAACTGGAGGATCTAAGTATGTATACGGATGGGATTCTACCGGAGGTGTGAAGGGAAATATAACAGTAGTATATTCTGTTGATAGCTATGGCAAGTACAAGATTACCTCAGTTTCCGGGGGCTACGCAGTCTATGACTCTATTACACAAGTACTTTCACAGAGCGTCATCCTAGCTTGTACTGGCGGCGGAATAACTCAAAGAACGACCGCTTATCCAACAAATTCTAACTGGACAATTTATCCTGGATTTACAAATTATGTAAATCCTAACTTATATTCCATGGGCGGTGCTAATAATACTTTGTCACTAAAAAGAAACTCCTCTCAATGGACGATGACAGTTCAAAATATCCTTTTCCAAAGTGGCGGGATGGTTCTTAAGTAATTTCTTTGCAAATAAATTAGAGGTAAGGGGCTGATAGAAAATGAATTTTATTAAAAATAATTTAGTTTCCGTAATTTATTTATTTTTATTAACGACTCTGTTTATGCCTTGGATTTTAGTTCCAGATCCGGCAACATTAGCCGTTCAGCCTGTAACGGGTCTGCGTTTCTTATCCGATAATATTCTAATGCTAATCTTTCTGTCCTTAATTATTTTTACCTATGCTTTTTCACTAAAGGTTAAAAGTATAAGAATCCTAATTTTATTAGAGCTGGAACTAATTTTTCTGATAGCGCTTTTGTTATCACCTACCGTTAGTCAAGGTTTAGTATTTTTTTCAGGAGTGAAATATGGCTATTTTTTAATCCTAATCCTTCTGATTGGTCTTGCTTTTTATTATTATCTACTCATTACAAAGTATATTCAGAATAAAGAAAATAGTTAGGAAGTCCTTTTAGACTAAATTAAAAAACTTATACATACAGACGTTGGGTGCAGAATAGCAAACTGATATGCCTATGTGTTACAGCCTTAGATTATCGTAGAGTAGAGAACTGATTTCAAACAACGACTCCTTTGAGGGTCGTTGTTTTTACTTTCAGCACTCCTCATAAAACCGTACGGGAACTTTTCCCCTCATACGGATTTATGACATTCTTTGTTATATGCATTGTGTTTATTCAAGTAAGCCCAATTCAAAAGAAGCATGTAAATGATTTCTAATTTTTTTTGAGTGTACCATAACTTTATCCAGGGTGATTAATTGGACATAGAATTTGTTGCGGGTTTATGGACACGCATTTCAGCTCTTTTAAAGAAAAAAAATACAACAAATACAGTGTCCAGAAATGAACCATTTTCTGGACACTGTACAAGCAGGGATCAGTGTTAGATAGTATCGTTGAGAATTAAAGCACACTTTTCTTGAAGGCCGATTAATAAACTCATTCTAGTTGCATTAGGTACATTGGACTGTCAACACTTTTTCGGACAAAAATAATAAGGTGTCAAAAATGATTTGAAGGTATACACGGCTGCCATTGACACGGAGCCTCTGGCGGTAGGATAAACTGGCCTGTCTCCAAATTTTCAAGAATCGAAATATGGGCCAGCCCCAAAGCCTATCCTGCCGCCCCTCCATGTCAATGGTACGCAAGCCAGCCTCGTCTTGTTTTATTCGCAGTTTACTTCCGCCAATTGGCGGCGGTACTCCACAGGAGCCATGTAGTCCAATGTGCTGTGCAGACGGATATGATTGTACCAATGCACATAGTCAAACCACTTAATCTGAAGTTCTGCTATTGTTTCGAATGTTTCTTGGTATACGAATTCTGTCTTGATTGATTTGAAGGTCGCTTCGGCAACAGCGTTGTCGTAAGGGCAACCTTTGGCGCTGAGGGAGCGGACGATGTTGAAAGTATCTAATAGTTTGGAAATCAGTTGATTATCGAACTCGCTGCCCCTGTCCGTATGAAAGAGCTGAATGGACGACAAAGGCGCCTTGACTGTATCCTTCATTCCCGTGTAAATTATAACGAGGAATGCAAAAAACATTGATATAAAAGGAATTTTCTGGCTATTCCTATTGAATTTCCGCACTTTCCACGTTATAATTATAACGTGGAAAGGCGTGATTTTATGAGTTTAGTATATGTAACCAACAAAAAGAACGGCACTACCTATGTTTACGAATCAACCAACTATTGGGATAAAGAAAAGAAACAGTCGCGCAGCAAGCGTGTCTGCATAGGAAAACTGGACGAAGCTGGGAACCTGGTTCCCTCTAAGCGATTGGCTATGCCGCCGGCATTAGCACCTGCAAAGCAAGGGCCGGTACCATCCACCGTCATGAAACGAAGCTTCTACGGAGCGACCTATCTGTTTGACAAAATCGGAGAACTGCTTGGTGTTACAGCCGATCTAAAAGCTTGCTTTCCTGAAAGCTATAAGCAGATACTCTCGATTGCCTACTTCTTGATTTTGGAAGATCGCAATACGATGCTTCGTTTTCCAAAGTGGGATCGCACTCATTCCCATCCTTACGGCAGCTGTATTCCCTCGCAAAGAAGCAGCGATCTGTTTGCCTCGGTTACGGAAGAAGCTAAAAATCGTTTTTTCAGCCTGCAGGCTAAGCGACGGACGGAGAATGAATATTGGGCTTATGATACTACCAGTGTTTCCTCCTATTCAGAGTCTCTTAAGCAAGTCAAATACGGTATCAACAAGGACCACGATCCGCTTGCGCAGATCAATCTTGCTTTGTTGTTTGGTGAAGAATCTGGCTTACCGTTTTACTACCGCAAGTTAGCAGGCAATATAAGCGATGTCAAAACAGTGAAGCACTTGCTTGCCGATCTAGGCAATCTTGGTTTTAGCAAGGTCAAACTCGTAATGGACCGAGGGTTTTACAGCAAGGAAAATATCGATGCCTTGTACCAAAATCATTTGAAATTTTTGATGGCCACAAAAGTATCCCTGAAATACGTGCAGGAAGAACTGAACAAGGTTCGAGATAACATCCGCACACGCGCTAATTACAATGCCAGCTACCAACTTTACAGCCATACTGCAACGATAGACTGGGAGTATTCACAGAAACGCCCGTACAAAGGCGATGTGATTGAAGGGAAACGGCGGATGTACCTGCATCTTTATTTTAGCGGTGAAAAAGCACTGGAGCACGAGAACCGTTTCAATGCGCTTCTTGATCGGCTCGAAGCAGAACTAGTTTCCGGGAACCGCAAAGCAGAACACGAAAAGCAGTACGCTAAATACTTCGAAATCACTTCAACACCAAAACGCGGGACAAAGGTAACCCCAAAACAAAAAGCCATTACCCAAGCAGAAAAAGACTACGGATTCTTTGCCCTCATCAGCAATGAAATCAAGGATCCCATCGCCGCTTTAGATTTGTACCGTAACAAAGACATCGTTGAGAAAGCCTTTGGAAATCTTAAAGAGCGGTTGAATTTACGGCGCACAGCCGTTTCATCAGAAAGTTCGCTTGAAGGAAAATTATTCGTGCAGTTTATTGCATTGATCTATTTATCGTACATCAAAAAGCAGATGTCCGAAAAAGGGCTGTATAAAAATTATACGATGCAGGAATTACTGGACGAATTGGATGTCATTGAGGCATTTGAAAATCCAGGCAGTGCAGTGCGAGTGGGTGAGATTACGAAGAAGCAGTCGCAATTATATAACACCTTAGGTGTTGTGCCCCCGACCACGTTATAATTTTTTGGGAATCTAGGCTGTATGGAAAGCTTGCAGGACTAATTCTGCCGTTTTGTGCTCACCACACGAATAACCGATGATTTCTCGGTTGTACAGATCAAGCAGGACGCACAAATAGTTCCACTTCTTCCCAACTCTAACGTAAGTCAGGTCACTAACGATTGCGCCATGTTGATTGGCTGTTTTGAATTCACGGTTCAGCGTATTCCCCAGGTCCGATTCATTGCTCTTCGGTTGATGGACCCTATAGTGGGCTACCGTGTAACAGGATTGTAGGCCCAACTTCTTCATAATGCGGCTGATTTTCCTGCGAGAAACGACTTTACCTTTTTTGGACAGCTCTTTCTTGATCCGCCGCGTGCCATAGGTACGCCGATTGGCTCGGAAGATTTCCTGGATTTCTTCTGTTAGCGATTCATCATCGGATGGGCTACTCTTGGATTCGTAGTAATAAGTACTTCTGGCGATATCTAGGCTTTCGCACATCGCTGATACTGGGTATCTATCGGCATTTGCCTGAATGACTTTTATTTTTGTCCGAGTATCAGCGCCGCTTGCTTTAAAATATCATTTTCCATCTTTAGGCGCTCATTTTCTTTGCGTAGGCGAATCATTTCTTCCTGTTCGGGAGTACGGTTGTCTTTTTCCTTAAATGAGCCAGACGATTGGGATTGGCGTACCCATTTGTCGAAAGCTGATGCGGTCAACTCATACTCGGCCAATATGTCTTTTCGCGGCTTGCCGTTTTGGTAGAGGAGTACCATCTGGTTTTTGAAGTCATCGGTATAGGTTCTTCTTGGACGTGGTGTCATGGGGATTATATTCTCCTTTTGATTATATTAAGTTCTATTGTATAGACCTCAATGAATTTGTCCAGTTAAGTGTAACCTATCCACATATTGTATAAGAAATATTGTAGAATAAGATGTATTGATTTTAATAAAAGGATATGAGCGGTTTATGTCGAAAAAAGAGCTTATTAAGAAACAATTATCCGGCAGTACAGAAAGTGGCGAAAATATTACTGTTACGATCGAAGGAAATTCATCAATGCCTTTTTGGAATCATGATCTAAAATTTGTGGCGGCGATAGCTCTATTAGGTACTGTTAATGAAAAAGATTTTGTGGAAGATGATAAATGGGAAGATTATGATGAGTATGTCGCAAGAGTAATGGAAGCCTTACATATCCCTGATTTTAGATAAAGTTGTTGTCTGTTTGCAAACACTTTGACAAATCTATGTTTCTCACCAATAGAAGTCTTGGATCTTTAAAAACTGGACACCCCTACTGAATAGACACTAAAAAGTGCCCATTCAGTAGGGGCAATGTCATTAACTTAAGGGTATTGACAAAAGAGACAGTGGAAACGTGAGAATTTCTCTCCCATTTCCACTGTCTCTTTTTTTTCTAACAATCGAAAGCACGACGAAGCGAGGCAACTCCATGAAAAAAGTTGCCCTAACACCTTCATTCCCGAATTACTATAACGTGGTTCAACAGGTAAACATCTATTTATCAAGCTTTAAATGATCCCCGTTACAATTTTACAGGGAATCCAAGTTAATATGTGTAACGATAAGATCGTCTGGATTTGTTCACGGGGCTCTTCCTTTTGATCGCCCTGTTTGGTCGGACGGAGACAAGGCGTTTGGTCAGCAGTGTACTCCTTTGTTCGAAACTTTCTCTCCGTTGTCTGCGTGATTCACTCATAGACGATCGAATCAAGTAGGTTTTCACGATTCCGATAGCAATGCTGATCTTTGGCTTCATTTCATATTTATACCGCTCTTGGGGAATTTCTCTGATTTCGCTCACTTCGATCAGATGAAGTATCGTCAGGCTATATAACCAGACATTACAATAAATGCCCTTAAGGATCAGCAGTTCTCGGATGCCAGAGCGTTTCTTTCAATACGTGAGGGTGTTGTGCCCCCAGACCACGTTATAATTTTTTGGGAATCTAGGTTATATATCTTTGAATTATAAAGGAGTACAAGAAGTGTATTAAAAAATGCGTAGCTTACAATTTTTGTTATAGAAAAGCGAAACCCATGAGTATCCCAAAAAGAACACCTAAGACAAGTATGAATAATTTTATTTGCTTTTCAATTTTAATTGATCGTGCAATCAATATGAATGTTAAAGTGAAAAATGTATAGGATACGTAAACACTAGTTGGTGTATTAAGAAAAATTCGATCTATTTCAAGCATAAACCGGCTTAGGAAAAAGTAAAACGTTGTAAAAACCAATAAAGCTAAGTTCTTTCCTTTTATATATTTTAAAAAGTTGGTCATCAGTCTGCCTCCTCTTATTGCATGTACGCACCTGAGATTCCATAGTTTCTAATGGAAACGACATATCCGTTTTGAGTTTTTGAGCTGACTAAATCAGCAACGAGTGCTACTGAAGCATAAGCAAGTCCCCATCCAATGCCAGGAGCCATTACCCCGATAAGGGTTGCTGCAGCACCAATTGCCCAATAGTAATTTCTTATGAAAGAAGCACTTAAATAAATATCCCAAGAACCACTCCCTCTAGAGACAATTTTGGTCACGCCCTCTCTAAATAAAGAGATTCCGCCTTGTGACCCATCTTCAGGAATTTCAACACCTTGAAATTCTAGTAGTTTTAAAAGTTGGCTGTCAGTAATTATAACTTCATCATCAGTGAAATAAACGCCTAACTCTATTGCGTACTCTAGCAAAGCATCTTTATTAATTTCTGCAGCGTTCATCTCGATCGGACTAGATTCAGCAGCAGAAGCAACAAAAGCTGGAGAAACACTACTAAATAATAATACGCCACACAACACAGGAACGATATTTTTTTAAAATTTCATAACGATACCTCTTTTCTAATTTTTTATATCTCAGTTAACTGTTCGTGAACCCCTATTTTATAATAGGAAGTAACGCAATCTCCATTCCCTATTGATTTCCTATGTACTCCACGCTGGAGGGTCCGCCCCAGTGGAATAGATTGCCTAAGTGCGCATACAAACCGAATACGTTGACCAAGAGACTGATCACTCCCGCAACAAACACCAGTTTATAAAAGGTGTTTGTTGCTTTATTTCTTTTCAGGATAATTGGAGTGATAAACAAACCTAATGGCGCAATCAAACAACTGAGAAGATTAAGCATCAGCAGGACCAATCCTTCATCCCTCTCACCATTCGCCTGGATATAGGCCAATTTCTTTTGAGAGTCTTTAATTTTTTCGTTGTTTTCTTCTATTTTTTTTTTTAATCCTTTATTCTCTTTCAAAAGATCATCAATAGATATCTCGTAATATTCACTCAATCGTACGAGATTATCCAGGTCAGGGTAACTACTGTTGTTTTCCCACTTAGAAATAGATTGGCGGCTGATATTTAGATGTTCAGCAACTGTACTTTGAGATACCCCTTTACTTTGTCGTGTTTCTTTCAATCTTTCGCCTAGTAACATCCCATCTCTCCCTTTCTGAGTATTGCGAACAGATTGAGCCACCTGTGCGGATGATAGAGCCAGCGAGTGCGATAAATAGAGCCACCCAATGCAATAGAGAAAGCCACTGATATTATTTTACCAGTGGCTGCTTTCTACTTTTCTAACTGACTATCTATAATGTCAATCGCTAGTTTAACCATTTCATCTGCGGAGGGCTCATCTTCATCATCATCTATTAGATAGAAAGGAAGTAATGTCCCCACAATTTCTAACCTGACATCTTCCGGCAAGTACTGATGGAAAAAGTAGCGGGCAATCCTATCTTCTACTTCAGAAGAAATCATCTGTCTGCCCCCAATCCATGTCTTTCGCGCATAGACACGACGCCATCAATTAATATTTTATAAGAATCATGGACAATACGATCGAGAATAGCGTCCGCGACGAGCGCTTCACCGAGCTTTTCATACCATCCTTCAGGTGCCGTTTGTGAGCAGAATATCGTTGAAGTGGTTTTTAAACGGGACTCAATAATCTCGAACAGGGTTAGTGTATGTTCTTCAGGGAGGGCCGCCAATAGCCACTCATCAATGATGAGTAATTCCACTTTCTTGTACTTCTTAATCAGCTTGCGAAAGCTACCGTCTGCTTCGTTTTTAGCGGCAATAAATTCATCTAAGAGCTCTGGAAGACGGACGTATTTTACGTTGTAATGTTGACGGCATGCTTGAATGCCAAAGGCATTGGACAGCCATGTTTTTCCATTGCCAGAAGCACCCATTAAAATGATGTTCAAGTGTTTCTGTATATAGTTGCCCATGGCTAATTCAAGAATGAGATTTTTATCCAGATGACGGTCTGGGTGGTATTCTATATCTTCAATAGCCGCTGATGGTTCGTTGAATTGCGCTTGATTAATCAGTCGTTGTAGTTTGTTTGACTGGCGACGAGAGTATTCATGGTCTACAAGTAAGTTAAAGCGATCCTCGAATGACATATCCTGATAGTCTTGATTATTCATTTGTTCTCGGTATGAGTCAGCCATTGCACTCATTTTCATTTCTGTTAGTTTGCGTACAGTTTCTTCATTTGTCATTTATTTTTCCCTCCAAAATATCCTGCGCCTCGCACAAATCCATAATTAATGCCTGCTGAATAAATAGCTATTTTTAGCTTACGGGTTCACAAGGGGTTCAATTCTGAGTAAGCTCATCCATTGGATGATAGTCAAAAAAATGCGCAATGAAACCTTGGACAGGTTCATTGTAAGAATGGATAAAGCAATCACACACAGACTGGTCTCTTCAAGGCGTGTTCGAATAAGCCTGAGCCCGAACTTTCTTTTCGCCAGGCTGAAGCCTCTTTCGACCTCTACTCGATCGCAGTTGTCGGTGTATTCTTGTTTTTTGTCAACCTTTTGATCCTTCTTGGGCCTGCCGAGCGACGGGCCGGATAATCGGATTCCGAGTTCTTTGCAGTAGCTCAAGTTTGTGCGATTTCGGTATATTTTATCCGCCAAAACTCGTTCAGGATACACTCCCATCCGTTCTTTGTAGCGTTCCACTGCAACTATGAGGCATTCGCTCTCGTTGTAGGCATCGAAGGAAATTTTTTCGAGTCGGGCGTACCCATTGGTTATGCTCATGTCCAGTTTGGCTCCAAACTCCACCGGGTTCTTGGCTTTTCCGCGGACAATCGGGCGGATAAACGGCTGGCTGATACTGACGATGCGATCCTGCACTTTGTGCGTCCTGCTTGTGTGCATGTAGAGCTGCTGTTCATACAATTTCCGCAAAGTCCCCAACAGGTTGACTTGCTTCGTTCCTAGCGTATAACCTTGCTCCAGAAATGCGTCGATGTACCCTAAATCTCGCCGGATGTAGTTCAGTTGCTTGCCGATGGCTTTGCGAATTTGTTTGCTGCTTTTCTTTTTCTTGCGCGCGATGTTGAGATAATCCCTTCGGGCCATTTTCCGATAGGTGCGGGGTTTGGGAAGGTGGTTTGCTTCGCAGATTACGTCGATGATGCCTTCCAACTTTTCCCGACATTCGTTCAACAGTTCCGTGTCTTGCGGGAACTTGATTTCTGAAGGCGCGCAAGTGGCATCTAGAATGAGCGTCCCTTCATTCTCAGATCCTGATGCATCATTGTCATCATTATTGTCATTATCGTCAGTTTGGGAATCATCTGCTCCATCCTCTATAGGTTTGAGGATCAATTCATTGATTTCAATCAGAATTTCGGACGAGAGACGTTTGCGGAAGTGCACCATCGAAGAAGCATCGAATGGCTTTTCATCCTTATAGGAAGGTAGTCCGACAAAGTACTGCAGATAGGGATTTTCGCGAATCTGATTGACGACTTCGGTATCTGCATACTGAAATTCGCTTTGAATAATCAAGGCACCTAGTGCCATCCTTACCGGTTTGGCGATGTTTCCTCTGTCACTGTTGAACAGAGCAGCATACTTATCTTCAATGACTGACCAGGGAATCGAATCCGCTTTTTTGACCCAACGGTTTTCTGGGTTCATCGTAAGGCCCAATGGCTGATCGAAGTCATAAATGGTTAATTGCCGATTCGTCTGCTTTTTGTACATTTTCATCGCCTCTTCGTATCATTTTTGAAAAAAGTGCACGGGTTTTTGGTGTTTTGCCCTGGATTCCATGCATCTATTATACCAAAAAACATCTAAAAACGCTGTTATGATAAGGTTTGTTAATTATTCAGTAGACATTAATTATTATCTGTTTGATGTTCAGTCAACGTTCCATTGTCTTTTTCTTTTTCTCTTTTTTTATTTCTCTGAAGAATGGTTTTAAACACACTAACCGTAGGGTTAGAAGAAGCAAGGAGTAGGTTTTGGGCAGCGAGATCCAGCTCTTCCTTAGAATATTTCTTCCCTATGCTGCGCAAACTCATCAATTGATTTAAGGCCCTTTTTTCGGAACTATTTTTAAGTAGAGCCTCCGCAAATACTCCCATGTTTGTTCCGATCGATTTCGCCCACTCTAGATTCTTTTCAGGTGTGTGTTCCAAGTACAGACGATGATTATCCGGCATATGTTCTGAAAAAGTTGAGAATTGACCGGTTTCCCCTGATAGTCGTTTATGGGATGCAATCCGCACTTCTTTGAAGTATACTTCAATTAAATCCTTAGAGAGACGGACATCAACATCGCTTTGGATATATTCGTAAGGAACGGAATAGTACATGCGTTCAACTTGAATGTGATAATTTGGTTGAACCTTTGCAATTCTCCATTCGGATAACTTGAATCGTGTTTGGCGGAGTGGGTGAAGGTAGGAGCTCTCCTCTTCGTCAAACACTTTTCTTCTTGAACCTGGCCTTTTCTGAAAAGGTTCCTCGTTGATCTCATTTAGTTTTTTCCAAATTTGTTGATTCAAGTCTTGTAAGTCAAAACATTGAAAGTGACGCAGAGCAGCTATAATTTGCCGAGAAATAAAACCAACGGTTCCTTCTACACTAGCTTTGTCCTTGGGACTTCGAACTCTTCCAGGCACGATAACCGTTTGATAATAGTCAGCCAGCTCTCGATATGCTTCATTGAGAATAGGTTCTCCTCGTAAAGCTTTCGTGACTCCCGTTTTCAAATTATCAGGAACTAATGATTCCGAAACCCCGCCAAAGTATTCGAATGCGTGAATGTGTCCAGTTAGCCAACTGGCAGACTTCATGTCTAAAAACCCTTCTACATAACTGTATTGACTGTAAGGGAGCGTTGCTACGAAAATATATACAGTTAACTTCCCTCCACTTTCACGGTCATTAATGAACAACGTCGATCCGGCCCAATCTACCTCTAACACTTCTCCAGGCTTTCTTCGAATAGGCATAGTCGCTTTATGTTTCTTCGCATACTTTCCATAGTTCTCTGCAAAAGTTCGATAAGCATAGGGGATCTTTTTACCATCACGGGTTTGTTGAGAATACTCCGTATGGAGTAGCTTCAATGTGATGTTTTTCTTCTGTAATTCTTTATGAACCTTTTCCCAATCTGGTGGGGAATATCCTTTCTCAATTGCTTGCTTCTCTGGGAAGAGAAGCTCTTCAAGCCATTGGTTAGTCATGGTGTCCGTCAATCGCTCTAATCCAAGATTTTTAGCACGTTTGACGACATCTGAAACTGTATTTCGGGAGCTTCCCACGCTTGTACTGATTGTGCGTTGGGAGATAGCGTTGAAATGCAGTTCCAGAATCTTACGATATTGAATCATAAAAAAACCTCCTGTTATAATGCGTCATGCCCGTAGGCATGCAACTTCATTATACAGAAGGTTTGTTCTATAGATAAAAATAGTTGGACGGCTCTCTTGTTCGCAATAGCTGGCTCTGTTCCTCGCATTCAATGGCTCATTTCTCCGCACAGGTGGCTCTATACATTTGCAATATTCACTTTCTCTAACTTTTCTTCATAATAGCGTAAATAATCCTCTTTTTCTAGAAACGATTGATTGCATGTCCGCAATTATCAGTTGCTAATGGTAGGAGATCCTATTAAGTGCGGCCATGTAAACCACTGGTTGCTTTTATATTTACCGGATTTACTTTAAGTTAGATGTATAGATAGAAATATATACCGATCAAATTTATTCAAGAAGGAGATGCTATTAAATTCTCAGTGTATTCGTTTTTGAAATTTGAAAGGATGTAAGGAGGAGGAATTATGTCACGTGTTCTGTTTATCATTTTTGTTCTTACTTTCTTCTTGCCGGATTTATTTTTTCGAAGAAAATCCAAAATGACTAGAACAAGTGGCCGACTCAAAGTAGCAACACTCGAAAGGAGGGGGAACATTCAAAGCGATTTCTTTCATTATAAGTCCATAAGATTACACGATTTAACAAATGATTCCTTGCGTCAAATAGTCTTAAAAAATGCCTCTGCGTCATTCATCTATCCTGCTCAGTTCTCCAAAGTGACTCAAAAAGAGTACCGAGAGTCTATACAAAAGATTGCCCGAGAAATACCAATAGTAGTGATTGGAGCGAAGATAATTAATTCCGATCCCTTCTGTGAAGAAATCCTGCAGGGATCGGAACTGCAGGAAACCATTCAAGCTTTTTTCTACTTTCCTAATGGCGACGATTGTTTCTTCAGGACAGACCAGTCCACCTATCAAGATCAAAAAGAATTATATCAAGCAATCCGCCTCATGCATAAGACAGCTTGCTATGCTGATTGGGAAAAAAAGTTCTATGAATACTGAATGTACTTGTCGACTGTGTCGTGGAGGAGTCACGGAACTATGAAGTTGCTTTAGCATATTTATTTTTCTGCTTAGTAAATTTTACATATATTTATTTTGAAAGACTAAATAATAATCGAATTAAGGAGGATAATCTCATCTGTATTAAGTACAACTAAATTGAAGATTAAAATTGTGAGGGGTTAATATTTATGAAGAAAAAAATATTGATAGTTATTGGTGTGTTGAGTTTATTTTTATTTTTATTTCCAGAAAGCAAAGTTAGTGCTTCAGTAAATAATAAAACTCAAAATTTAGGGGAAAAAACTATTGAATTTTCAGAACTTTCAGAAGAGCAACAAACATACTTTTTATACGAGGGTTTTGACGAAAATAATCAATATTTTCAACAAACTATTATCCAACAACCTGCGACGGAAGGAACTTTACAACAAAGAGTACAAGCAAATGTTCTTTTTATAACTGGAAGTACAAAAAAAATAACTTCTACAAGTGCTTACACATCATACGTTATAAATTCTTCCAATGCACCAATACTTAGAACAGATACACGAGTTACTTTAAGCGGTTATAAGTCGTTCAGCTCAAGTGTAATTCCGTATAATTCTCCATATGTTTCTTCTGGTGGAATTTATTCTTCTTACACAGGGGCAGAAAAATATTTTTCTGTAAGTTTAGCTTCTCAGATTACAACAACTATGGGCCCTGGAGCAGCAGATTGTAGAGCAGGAGGAGTAACTTTAGGTAATTAACTGTCAACACCGCTTCAAGAATATTGGATTTCACCGGCTTTAGCCGAAAAACAACTGGGTACTGTCTTTTTTCACCGGTCGATAAATGAGGGTCGTCCGGTGTTTTTTCTTGGAACGCTGCTCGCGTTCCAGTTTGTAGTCTTTCAGGCGATAGATGAAATAAGTATATTCAAAAAAAGTATAATTTCCTACATTTTATTTCCGGCATTAAAAATTAACTTTATAAAATCAATAAAAAAGCTTCTTCTTTAATACCGTAAAAATTAAAGAAGAAGCTTTTTTATTGATATCTGAAATATTATTTAGTTATTTACTCTTTACTAAAAGTATAAGATCGACCTTCAAAAGAGATATAATTTAAATTCTCTTTTTCAATAAAACGGTCACCTACCTTAAAGGGTTCAGTTGACTCATCTTCTAGTCGTTGTTCTATTGAATACATAGCTTCTATTATGTCCGATTTTGGAAGGTGAAATTCAATTATTGATTGGTCATAATACTTTACTTCAACTGGCCATAGATAATCTTTGGTAAGGTCATTATACTCTGGAAAATCGTGGAACGGTTTCATTAATTTTTTTTTGTAATCCATATTATTATGTCAGCTCCTATTTTATTATTTGGTACATAAGTATCTTAGCATAACACCTAATATGTAGCTTCAAAAATTCACCTTTGGTTCAAAATCATTTTAAACCATTTACAGCCTGCAATCCAGGAAGTCCGTAACCAGGCCGGTGGAAACCTTGATTTGATCCCAGTTAGGTGTTTCCGGGAATCCCGGTTACTGGGATTGGCTAGCTGCCTATTTTTGTCTGTCATTATAGATGTAAGGTACGACTAAATCTACAATGACAGCAATAGCTCAATGCCATATAGCAAGCCCAGAGAAAAGTCTGAAATCCTACAGAAGGAGAATTTAAAATGAAACCATACAAGAATAAGCAGGAGTTGCTTGAAGCAATTCAAGATAAGTACCAAAAGTATATCGCTGAATTTGACGGTATTCCAGAAGAACTAAAAAATAAACGCAGTGATGAAGTAGATAGGACACCTTCTGAAAACGTGTCTTATCAACTAGGTTGGATCAATTTATTACTGCAGTGGGATACGGACGAGAAAGGTGGAAAAGATGTACAAACGCCTGAGAATGGCTATAGATGGAATAATCTGGGAAGATTATATCAATCTTTCTACGAAGACTACACTCAGTACCCATTAGAAAAACAAATAGATCTTTTAAATGCTGCAGTTACCGACTTAACCGGCTGGGTTCAGTCCTTAACAGATGATGAACTTTTTGAACCGAGACAGAGAAATTGGGCAACCACACAAGCAGAATGGCCTCTTTGGAAATGGATTCACATCAACACTGTCGCACCATTTACGACCTTCAGAACAAAAATTCGCAAATGGGAAAAAATCAATTTATAAAATAAGAAATAGAAAAAATCCAACGGAAGACACCGGGAAAAGTCATCTAAGTCTATCCACTGGGGGACTATAATAAACTGGCCAATCTGATTGTCAGTAAAGAAGAATTAGACGATTTCATGAAAGAAATGGATTTGGAAGGTGCAAGTCTTTCCGATGTTTTCGCAAACTTTTATCTTTACTATCTAACGTCGGGTAAAGTAAGAAATGCTTCCATCGATTCAAGCACAAAGCTGTTTTTTGGACTCTCTATGCTTCTATTCAGAAAAAATGCTTCCGAAATAACACATTTTAAGGCGATTTCAGATTTGTCTTTCCGGTAAGCCATCAATAAGAAATGAAAGGGTGATTTCATGATTGATTATCATTACCAAACTTTCCTGGTTTTAGCGGATTGCTTGGATTATGCAAATACTGCTCAAGAACTCTGTTTGTCCAAACCAGCCATCACGCAACATATCCAATATCTCGAAACTGATCTTGAAGTTAAATTATTCCAAAATCAGGGCGGGAATTTAGCGCTGAAAAAAAGGTCAACTACTGAAAAATCGTTTGATTGTCATCAATGATCACATTGATGATTTATTACGCTGATACTGTTATTTTTGATCGGAAATCGTATATTGGTTATTACTGTTATTAACTACTACAAGAAAAATATAGATATATCTAGTGATTGAGAGTTCAACATATCAACACAATAAATAATTTCTACTGAAACCTTATTACAAACTTAACAATAATTATATAAAATCATATACAATTAAAGGGTATACTTCTTTCAACAATAAAATAAAAGGAAGTAGGAGATATAATGGGTTTTTGGTATTTTCTAATACTCTTTGCAGGTATCACTCTTGTTGTAGTAGGTATATTAAATAAAGATGTTTCATGTTCAGTTAAAATTGTAAGTTTGTCGCTTGTTATCGGGGTTTTATTTATTGTAGTTTCGTTAATTATGCTACTGCCAGGTAGCTCTGAAATAGTTTCTCAGCTATTGCAACCAAATTAATGGACAACGGAAATTATACAGAGCTACTTACGTCCGTATCTGGAATCCTATGAAGATAGGATTCTTTTTAATTTCAACTTAAACTTAAAAAGGGGTGAAACGTTTGATAAAAGGAAAAAAGTGAACATAGAGAATGTAACGGGTTTATGGATACTGCTTTTTCTTTTACGACACTCGCAAAACAAATCAATCTGGCCATGAACCTATTGAAGGACCATTCCTCAGGGCACTACTCACTTAAATTTGAATAACATAGGTGCTATCATATCTATAAGCAAAGAGGGTGCCTCATTTTGAGACACCCCCTTGTAAGTTCTATCTATAGTTCTTCTCCATTTGTAGTAATTACCTGCTTATACCAATCAAATGATTTTTTCTTGCTTCTCGCTAAAGTACCATTGCCATAATCGTCTTGATCAACGTAGATGAAACCATAACGTTTAGACATTTCAGAGGTACTTGCACTAATTAAATCGATACAACCCCAGCTTGTGTACCCAATAAGATCTACTCCCTCTTTGATTGCTTCTTTCATTTGCTCGATATGTGCACGCATATAATCAATACGATAATCGTCGTTGATTGAGCCGTCTTCCTCTACTTTATCATAGGCTCCCAGTCCATTTTCTACGATAAACAACGGTACTTGGTAGCGATCGTACATTTTCTTTAGGGTAATACGCAATCCTTTAGGATCGATTTGCCATCCCCAATCAGACGACTCTAAATAAGGGTTTTTCACACCACTAAAGAAGTTCCCTTTTTCCTTCTTCTTATCAGGTGCTCCGCTAGCCACCATTGACATATAGTAACTAAAGGATAAGTAATCCACTGTATGCTGCATTAATATTTCTTCATCGCCAGGAAGCATGTTAATCTTAATATCATTTTCTTCAAAATAACTTAACATGAAGCTTGGATAATACCCACGAACCTGAACGTCAGTGAAGAATAGATTCATTTGATCCTCTTTCAGTGCTTCTAATACATCATCCGGACTGCAAGTTTCAGGATATACTTCCATACGAGCTAGCATACAACCAATCATGGCATCAGGGATCATTTCATGACAGGCCTTGACCGCTCTGGCACTTGCTACAAACTGATGATGTAATGCTTGATAAACCGTTTGTTCCTTGTGTTCTACTTCATCTATAAGAACACCACTACCAATATATGGAGACATCGTTGAAATATTAATTTCATTGAACGTTAACCAGTATTTCACTTTTCCTTTATAACGATTAAATACCGTTTCTGCATAATGAACAAAGAATTCAACCACGCGTCGATCTGCCCAGCCATTATATTTTTGAACTAAAGTAAGTGGAATTTCATAGTGTGATAACGTCACAAGGGGCTCAATTCCATACTTTAATAATTCATCGAATACTTTGTCATAGAAAGCTAGCCCTTCTTCATTTGGCTCTGTCTCATCACCATTTGGAAAAATACGAGGCCAAGAGATGGACATACGGAATGTTTTGAAGCCCATTTCTGCAAATAGTGCAATATCTTCTTTATAATGGTGGTAGAAGTCGATACCGCGACGTTTCGGGAAGTTATCTCCACCATTTCCGGCTAAAAGATCCTCAAGTTCCTTTTTGCTTCTAATATCCATTTCTATTTCATTTGTACGCTCTTCTTTTGGTACAAATTGAACCATATCAAAAATGGAAAGGCCTTTGCCCCCCTCGTTGTAAGCTCCTTCTAATTGGTTTGCAGCCGTAGCTCCACCCCATAAAAAACCTTTTGGGAATGCCATATTATATTCCTTCTTTCGACTTTTTTCTGTTTCTGATTTTATTATAATTTAGTGATACAAAAAAAACTGGTCAAAAAGAGACCAGTTTAAGGCTAAGTAAGAAGAATGTTGTTATTGGAATCAATGAAACAATACATCAAACAATCTTAATAACGTTTGACTACTGACAGCACTATTTTCAATTTTTCCGCACTGTAAAAATTCATCAAACAATTCCAGATGCTGATGTGGCTCCGAGAAGGTAATGAGTAATTTCTTTCCCTTTGTCTTTTTAAGTTTTTCAAATAAGAGGAATTCCTCTGAGAGTAAGTATCCCTGGATAGAAATAGTGATGATCATATCTTCCTCTGTCAATATATCCAGAGTATCCATTTGTTTAAAAATATTTGTATTGCATTCACAAAATTTCCCTGCCAGAAGTATTTTTTTTTGCAACTCCAAAGCTTGGATTTGATTCTTTTCAAAACCTAGTATGACAACTCTGCGGGATTTGCTGATCTGTTTTACGATCCGCTCGATCTGTTCTTTTGGGATATTTTCAATTATCTCCACGTTTTCTTTTAATTGCGCTATAAAGCTATCGCCACTTAGGGCAGTATCGTTTTTTTCAAGAGATGCCCCATACTTCATTACAGAATTTCTTAAGCTTGAAAAATTTCTGAAACCAATTCTTTTGCAGAAACGATTAATTGTAGAAGGCGCTACATTACATACCTCTGCGACTGTTTCTAATGAAAACCCCTCGATTTTATGAGAATTTTCGAGCAATGTTTTCGCTATATGGTAGTTAATATCTTTATCAAGAGAATTGTTTATGTAAGCTAAAAGATTATAGATCAATGTTTCCACATTTCCCACCTCTTCAATTGATTTCAATCACTTCATTATTTTAACATTTATACAGACTTAGTACAGAGGGGAGGGATGATAAGAGATACAGCTGCAGAAAGAAAGGCAAATAAAAGGTGAAGAAATGAAGAAAACGCTTGCCTTGAAGTGGACTTTAACAAGTAAACTAATAATGAACAACAGGACAATGGTATTCAGCTTCATTCTTTTGTTCCATAAAAATAGGGTAGTGCCAAAAATTCTATGGAAACTGCCATGAACAATGAGGTGATGTGCAAAACTTAGCCCTGCTATTCAAAGTTGGGTGAAACAAACGCTCTTGACAACCGAGCCAATGGTTTCTTCCTGTGCCGTCAAGGGCGACGGTACACAAAAGGAGCAGCACAAAGTAGCCCTTGGCTTAAAAAATTTTAAACCATTGGCTTTTCGGATTGTAAAGAGTACGCTCCGCCGTTTGTTTAGTTTATTGGTTCTCTCTTTTTTAGAGGGCTCCGGTGCCAAAAGTTAAGGGGTTTGGTCCATCAGCCAATCTTGGGATAAAGAGATTAATTTTGTCCATTTACCTGGCATGTTGGGCATCTTATCCAGCTCGGGAATCAGCACTGGTACCTTCTTTTCCAAGGCAGCGTGCGGCCTTAAAAAGTTGAAGTAGACACAGAATAAGGTCACGAAAGAGACTGATCCCTGTTGGGATCCGAAGCCGGTGGTCGCTCTGTAATTGCCTTTGAACGTCCGATTCAACCGTTCGATGATTTGCTTTAAAGGGCGATATTCCTTTGACACTGGATCATTATTTGTAAGTCCGATTACTTGCTTCACATCAAAGGGGATGCCGTGCTGGGCATAATAGTGTTGAGCCAGAAGATAGATCGGATTGCCGTCGACGATAAAAGTCAAGTCTTCCGGTATCTGGGGCATCTTTTTGAATACTTCGCGCAAGGCGTAAATAGCAGATTCTGTATCGCGGTTTGGCGAAACATAATTCGACAGAATAATTTTATTGACCGCATCAAAGAAGAAAAATAAATAGTTCCAACGACCACTCACCCGGATGTAGGTTTCATCTCCGCAGAATTGATCGGATAATTCGTAAGGGTAGTTCTCCAAAAAGGGCTTCAGAATAACAGATGTGCTGGACGCGTAATTGAGTATGGTTTGGCCTGTAATTTTAACATTATGTACGTCGTACATAAGTACCGCTGTTTTTCTGGCGGAAAGGCCATAATTCACATGATAAGTGAGTATCAATCCCAACGTGTAAGGGGAACAATGAATATTGGCCAGATTAACTTTCGGCTGAATGATCGAGTCCTTCGAAATGGGTTCAAAAACAATATTGAATTGGCGGAATAGATAATGCATCTTAAATTGGTGCGGTTGCTTTTCGAATAAGTCTTTTTCTTCGGCTGTTAGTCCCTGTAGTCTTCTCAAGTAATAAGGACAATCCGCTCTTTTACATTTATATACATCAAATCCGTTGCGGGCCTTCACTTTTTCTAACGGATGCGTACAATGCGGGCACTTTAAAATGGCTGCTTTGGAGAAATGATTTTTAGGACTGAATAAAGCATCGCAAACTTTACAGTTGCATTGGCCTTTGGCGCCATTGTTGGCATAGAGGTAGTCTGAGGGAGCGCTGCAACATGGGCAGGTCGTGTTGAGGTCTAGGTTGATTTTAACGCCATTGCGGCGTTGAATGGGCTGGAGAACCTTCCCAGTTTTTTCGAAATGAGTTTGGAGAAGCAGATGATAGTCCAACTTTTCAACTTTTTCGATCAAAGGCAGTTCATCGACTTTGAGCTTCTGGTAATTTAAATTATCCGGAGCAGTTAACTGAGGCATACGGGAATTTTGCGTCAACAGGATTACTAGCTTCATTAACGCAAGAATAATCATTCGTTGACGCTTGATAATATCAACTAAATAGGTTAATAATAGAGGTAGCAACTTGTCATCTTCCTTTCTTTTGGGGAAATAGTGCGGTGTAGTTACCATCACTATTAACCAAAAATTGGGGGGTGGCAAGTTGTTTTTGTCGTTAACCCCGTTAAATCAACGAAAAAATACAAAATTGAACGTCTGGCAGAGCTAAACTTTGACAGTACGGAATCTAATCAGGAGGTGTTAAAATGAATTCATTTATTGGAGATGTACCTTTATGCTACACTAACTCAGTCGCTATGGTGCTAAAGTCTTATGGGTATCATTTTCAACCTGAGTATATAGAAGCCCTAATGGTAATGTGTAATGGGGCAAGCTTTGTTGATAAGAATACAAAACACCCATTAGTTTTTTTTGACAACGGACTACCCGATTTATCTATTAGTAACTCTTTAACTATGCTTGGATTCAATTATGAAGAATTTTACTTAACTGATATTGACGAAAATTCCATCGAACTTAGTAAGAAAAAATTAGAACAGTTTTTGAGAAGGGGGTCAGTTATTGTTGGTCCCTTAGATATGGGACACTTAAACTACAATCCAAATTCTATCAATCAAAGCGGAGTTGATCATTTTGTTTCAGTAACAAATCTAGAAAATGATTATATCTATTTACATGACCCTGCTGGTTATCCTTATATGAAAATGAGATTTGAAGAGTTTGTAAAAGCTTGGAGAGCCGAAGATGTTGATTATAAAAGAGGATCATTTTCAATGTGGGGAAATTTATACCGAACTAAAACACCCACTGCTAAAGAAATTTTTCATTGCGTATCAATTGTTATGAAAACTCGTTATGAACAGGGAGATACAAAAGTAATAGAGTATTACGCGAATGCGATTAAAACAAATGGTTTAAATCAACAGCAACAAAAAATTCATCACTATTTTAGTTTTCGATTAGCTTCTGCTAGAAATTTATATATGAGTGAGTTCCTTAAAGAATTTGACTTACCTAGAGCCGAAATTAAGGAGAAATTGGCTATTTCGTTTGGACAAGCACACTTGGACAGCATGAAAAAAGAATACACCAACTTGGCAAATACACTTATGGACATTGCTAAACTAGATGAACTATTTAGAACATTATGTATTCAATAAAAAGGAGACTGATAATTATGGATAAAACCATTAATACAGAATTGGGGATTATACAAGAGGTTACTGTCGAAAAAATGAACTTTCTTTATATAGAAATACCGAATGATATAGACAATCAAAAAAAAGCTTGGCCCACATTTGAAGCCCGCTTTCCTTCTTTAACAGGCAGGAAAATGTATGGACTAGATTATGGAGAGAGCAAATTATACAGGGTATGTACACTCGTTCTGGAAAGTGATCATGGAGAATTATTTGGATTTGATCAATTCGAATTTGAGGGAGGAACTTATATACGATTACGCCTCAAATTTGATCCACCAGAACTATATGAAAAAATCGGTCCAGCTTATCAGTTATTAATTGGTCATTACGAAGAGGATATCAATTGGTCATTTCCATTTATAGAACACTATAAAGCAAAAAACATACTAGATATCATGATTCCAATTACAAAATGATAATATCGATTTTATTATACTTACTACACAATCAAAGATAGTGAATCGCCATATGACAGAATTAAGTAATAGTAAATTTCAAGTTTAAGTGTCAATGAGTAGTCAATCCAATTTCTTAATACTATATTTTATATTTGAAATAAGTCAAATTTAGAACAACTACGCAATCAAAATTTAGGTGAAGCCGTTATTTCAACCCGAATAAAAAAACGACGAATACATCGTCGTTTCATAAGATAAATAATTGTTTAAGAGGATTCTTTGCGTTTATAATCCATATATCCAAAAGCAAAAGCTTCAATTAAAACAAAAAACGAAGAGGCTGTCTGTAGCCACCAATCTTTAGGTAAGGGACTGCGACTAGTTGTAGCATACAAGTTAAAATCTGATTTTCCAGATAACCAATTATTCTGTAAACTGGTAATTGAGATAATTTTGCTTTTAACAAGTTCTAATTGATGAATGATAGATTCTAACCGATTATTTTCTCCAGATAATGATAAAACAAAAACGATATCTTTTTCAGTTAGTCTCTCAAGGATTCTTCTGAACTCGTTGGAGCTACCATTTCCAGGAATGATTTGCAGAGGTTTACCAATCAAAAGAAATAATCGTTGTAATTCTGCTGCCTGATTTTTTTGTGTAATCCCTGTTGTAATGACGTAGATATTATCTACAGAATCAATAATTTGATAAATTGGGAGCCAGTTGCGGTCTTTCAAGATGTTTAATAAACGTTCTATGTCTTTAATTACTTGATTAGTAAAAGTTATTTGCTCATCAAAACGTTCTTCATGATCTTGCCATTTAATGAAATTTCTAAGTTCGGTGAATCCAGTAAACCCTAATTTCTGTGAAAAGCGTATAACTGAAGACTTTGAGGATAAACTATTTTTAGCAAATTCAAGTGTACTCATAGTGGGAATTATATCGATATTTTCCATGATATAATTACACATTAATAACTCTGTTTCGTTTAAATCAGCATAATGTTCGTTTACTAAATCTGTAAAGCGCATAATAGTACTCATCCTATCTCAAATAAAATTCTTATAGTATCTTATCCATTTTTATAACATACTTTCAGATAGAAGACTATTAACTTAATGTTGGCCACCACTCTTGATTTGCTTCAATTAGCTCATCTAAAATTTGTTTTGCGACTTTAGCTGAAGGAACTGTTTTTGATAGAGTCAATGCTTGCCATAATTTTTGATAAGATTTTTGTTCATAAGCATCTACTACTAATTTTTCAACTGCTACTTGTTGTTCAATCATTCCTTTTTGGAAATGAGGAATTTTACCCATACATAGTGGTTCATAACCACGTTTACTTACAATACAAGGCACTTCAACCATCGCATCATCATCTAAATTAGCAATTGCTCCGTCATTTTTTACAATTAATAGCATACGTTCGTAGGTATTGTAAGCTAATGCTGCTGCTAAATGTACAATAAACTCTGCATGTTCGCCAGCTTCAATAGTAGTATCTTTTGCTGATTGATTGTCTGCGACCCTCTTGCATTCAGCAAATACATTTTTTTCACGATTATCCATTACTTCATTTGCCCGAGTATAATCAGGATTGGCATGAGAAACTACATAATCGGAGTATAAGTAGTATTTTAAGTACGTATTAGGTACAGTTTCAGGATCAATTGCATAAACATCTTTTGCTTTTTGGAAAGTGTCCATCCAGCTGGCTTCTTCAAGTAAAGGATTACCTTCCTCAGCAGCAGAAGCATACCCATATTTTTGTACATGCTCTTTTAATCTTGGCATTAAATCATTGCCCTCTTTGTCATACATTTCAGTCCACCAGCCGAAATGATTTAATCCATAATATCGGTCAACAATTTCAAGTTCACTATCGAGCCCAAGAATATCAGCGATTGATTTCTTAATAGCTACAGGCATATCACAAATATTAATGATTTTTGCATTTGGTCGCATACGACGTGTTGCTTCAGCAACGATTGAAGCTGGATTTGAATAGTTTAACATCCAAGCATTTGGGGAATATTTTTCCATATAGTCAATCAGCTCAATGACTCCCGGAATAGAACGCATTCCATAGGCCATTCCACCAGGTCCACAAGTTTCTTGTCCTACAACACCATATTTTAAAGGAATTTTTTCATCTTTTTCTCGCATACTTAATCCACCTACTCGGATATGAGCCATGACAAAATCAATATCTGTAAATGCTTCTTCGGGATCGGTTGTTGCAATAAATTCAATTTCTGGGGCTCTTTCTTTTACAATCACTTCGCAAGCTTTGGCAACAATCTCCTGACGTTTCTGATCATTATCGTAAAACTTCAATGTGCGTAAAGGGAATTTATCTTGATTTTCAATTAACATCATAACAATTCCCGCAGTATAAGTACTTCCGCCTCCTGCGATAACGACTGATTGTTTTTTTCTTTCCATATTTAATCCACTCCTTGATTCATATTATTCTGTAATTCCTAAGACATCGCATACTTCTTCTTTGAAAGTTTGTACACCCATACCAATAATAACTTGAATATTTTTTCCATTTTCAACGATCCCTTTTTGTTGAGAAACTTTTTCTAATATCCCTTTTTCAACTTTGTTTTCGTCTTTTACAGTAACTCTTAATCTTGTAAAACAATTTGTTACATGTTCAATGTTATTTGGACCACCTAATCCATCAATGACTAAAGCAACGTCATTAGAATTTAACAATTCTGATTGACTATTTTCTTCTACTTCTGAGGTAGTTATAACATTACCTTCAGCGGCTAATTCTAAATTCTCTCTGCCAGGAGTTTTAATATCTAATTTTCTAATCAAGAAAACAAAGATTACGAACCAAATGACACTCATAATAATTCCTACGATAATCACAATATAAAACTTGGTTACACTTGGACTAAATGCTGAATTTGATACAATGGTGTCTATCAATCCAAAGAGCATATATGTCCTTGCGCCTAATGCCCATAAAAGTGTTTCTGAGATAGCAGTTAATACGCTATGAACGAACCATAGTAGAGGCGAAATAAATAGGAAGGAGAAATCTAAAGGTTCGGTGATACCTGCTACAGATGCAACAAACATTGAAGGTAAAACCATCCCTTTTACTTCATCTTTTCTTTCTTTTTTCGCACTGTAGATGATTGCTAAAGCAACTGCAATCGAACCAAATATTTTTACAAAACCGAATGTTGCAAATCTTAAAGAGGGATCTAAGGTAGTAATTGTGCTAGCATTAGCCATTTGCGCATAAAAAATGTTTGCTGCACCACTATATACTTGCCCATTGATTTCTGCTGTACCGCCAAGTGCGGTAAAACAAAACGGCATCCATAATAGGTGATGAAGACCAGTAGGGATTAAGAAGCGATTTCCGAATGAGTACACGAATACGCCAATTAACCCTGTTGTTAAAATAAAGCCAGATAGTGATGAAATCAATCCATTGACAATTGGCCAAATATAAGACATTGTTACTGCTAAAATTAAAATGACAGGAATAAGTAACATGAACGTAAAGCGAGATTCACCATAAATACTTAAGAAATCAGCAAATTTTTTATCTGAAAATTTATTGTGGAAGTAACCAACTATAGAACCAATAATCATTCCTAAAAATACATTCATATCAACAACTTGAAAACCTAAAACCATTCCTTGCCCTGTCCCAAACAATCCCATTTCTCCTGGATTAGCGATTTGATTCGTTAGAATTAACCATGCATTATTCGCTGCTAGAAAAAAAAGAAATGAAATCAAAGCGATGAGGGAGGCTTCAGCCTTTTTCTTGTTAGCTAAAGAAGAAGCGATACCTATACAAAAAATTAATGCTAAATTATTCAACATGCTATCCATCATGGTTTTTATCAATGTGCCAAATGTTTGTAGAAAACTAGGCATAAATTGAAGCTGTAAAATAACTGAAAAAGCTAAGAATAAACCCATAACAGCCATGAATTTTACAGGAACGATAACAGATCGAGAAAATTTTTGCATTGCTTGACTAACATTCTCTTTCATCAAAACAACCTCCTAATTTACATTTTTTAGATACGTATCTAAAAAGTAATTTATCACATTAGTAAATCGCTTACAACGTATCGGATAGAGTATGGACTTAAGTCCATACTCTGAAACCAAATTGATGTAACGAACTTGAATTACTAGCAAGAGTTTGGTTTCAAATGGTGGACTTAAGATTGTCTTTGTGAGCTGTCGTATGGCGAAATAGATCCATTTAAGATAGGATATCTGGTGGGGAAATTCAATTTGTAAAACCATTTTTTTTTATATATAGGTTGAATTAAATACTTTACATCCGCACGCACAGTCGGTCAATCACCTCAAGGGGACGCTCGTTTACATCGGCTAAGAAACCGCGGACCGACTGTTTGATTTTCTGGACGTGGTCAAAAAAAACATTGTTGATGACCGATTCCTTGAGCCACTTCCAAACGCCTTCCATTAGGTTCAACTGAGGGCTGTAGGGAGGGAGGAAGATGAGTGCCAGGCGCCTAGCGTTTTCTTCAAGAAAAGACTGGATCAGCTTGGCGTGGTGGATACGGGCATTATCCAATACCATCACGATTTTTCCGGTGGGGTATTCCCGCAACGTCCGCTCCAGAAAACGGAGGAAGGCCGCTGCGTCGTATGCCCCTTCTTCTGTACAAATGATCCGACCGGTTTCATAATCCAAGGTGCCTATCAATTTTACCCCTTTGTGTTGTCCATAAGTGGGGATTTTTCGCTGGTGGCCGCGGAGAAACCAGGTGCAGCCAATGGCTTGGTAATCCCGGATCATGGTTTCGTCCTCGAATAGGAGGTGGTCAATATCGCTATTCAGCAATTTTTTTTTAGGCTCGGGAAGGTTTCTTCCAAAAATACCTGTTGTTTCTTGGAATCCGCTTTTTTGAGGGTATACGTCGGACGGGTCCAGCTTAGTCCTAGCCGGTGAAGGAGGTCCGCCACGCCTTTTTGCGTATATCCATAACCCCATTCCCGGAGAATCAGGTCACACACAATCGCCAATGTCCAATTGGCACGGGATTTGAAACCTACTTCCTCCGGAGTGTGGTAGGCGACGATTTGGACCAGTTCCGCTTCCTGTTCATCTGTCAGCCGTGAAGGTCGTCCGCTTTGTTTTTTGGAGACTAAACCTTGGATTCCATTATGGCAGTAATTTTTCACATAGTGGCTGACAGTATGCTCGTCGCGGCCGATGGTGTGCCCGGCTTCTTTCCGGGTGTGGCCTTCAAGAACCAACTTGACTGCCAGTAAACGCTCGTACAACCGGCGGTTGTCTGTCGTATTCATCGCTTTTTCCAATTCACGGATTTGGCGTTCTGTTTCCCTGTTCCCCACTCCTCAAGTGTTTTCTTTAGTATACGCCTATAGGAGGAAAAACGAATACAATTTAACTCAATTTATATATCTATGCAAAGTTCATAAACCTTACTTGTAAGCTTAATTGCAATATTGTGTAGGAATGTCTTGCAAAACACAACACCTACGAAAGTAGCAATTTATCCATTCGCTCCCTATTGGTATTCCATCGTCCGGCAAAAACCATTCGCAAGGAAGGGAACGGGCTGGTTCTGCCATTGGTTTTCCTTTAATACCCAACCATCTTTACCTTATCCCATCCACAATAAAAGTAACCCTCCAGATGGTGCTTTTGTTGTGGATGAAAAGCTTGTATAATGAAATAGCTATCCAGATTCCAGCAAAAGTTCCCAAATCTTTAAGAAAAGTCTATTATTTTTAAAATAATTGGACTTATGTTGATTCTCCATGTACGCTTATAGGATGAAAAGATCAGCAGAAGTGGGAACGAGAGATGGTGCAGCGTGCCTCTGGAATTTTTAAAGAGATGCACGTGTTTGATGAAATAGGATAATTATAGAAACTTTTAAAAACAAAGGGGAATTTGGTTCATGAAAACGCATAAAGAACAAAGTAGGATTCAAGTGATTGACTGGTTGCTTAGGATGATGAAAGGGATGATGATCGGGTCGGGGGCTATCCTTCCGGGAGTCAGCGGTGGCGCACTTGCGGCTGTTTTTGGCTTATACGAACCATTGATTGTCTTTCTCTCGGATATCACGAATGATTTTGTCAAACGGGTTATGTACTTCTTGCCGGTTGGGGTAGGGGGAATCTTAGGCGTCTTCGTACTGGCCTATCCCTTGGACTACGGGCTGCAGTATTATCCCGTCCATGTATTGTGGGCTTTCATAGGAGCCATTATCGGAACGCTTCCTTCGCTTTACCGGGAAGCGGGCAAGCATGGACGCACGCGTGGGCATATCATACTAGCGTTAACGGTTGCCATTGTCATGTTTTTCATTCTGTTCTGGTCCAATGAGAATCTCAATCTGCATGTGGGTCAAAATTTCTTCACCTGGTTACTAGCGGGTGCCATTTTTGCTTCTGGTTTCATTGTCCCTGGCTTGAGCCCCTCAAACTTTTTAATTTATCTGAATTTGTACCAGCCTCTGACAGAAGGCATTCGCCTGCTTGATTTTTCGATCTTGATTCCCGTGGCCATCGGAGCTGTTCTCTGCATTTTTCTTTTTGCCAAAGCGGTACGGTACTTACTGAACATTGCGTATGCGACAGTCTTCCATTTTGTGTTCGGCGTGGTGATTGCCTCCACCACCATCATTGCTCCCTCATTGGAACTATACAGCGGCTTCACCTTCCTTAATTATGCTGTCGTTCTCTTGCTCTTCTTTGCCGGCTTAGCACTTGGCTTGTGGATGGGGAAATTGGAAGACACTTATAAGTAATCCTTTGAGAGATTACCGGCTCTTCATATGAAAGCTATCTTGCTGAATAAATCCGAACGGAGCTGGGACAAAAGTCTTCGTATCTGAAATCGAAAAAAATTAAGACGCAAATCCTGTAGGGCAGGGTTTGCGTCTTAGTTTTTTTAGATGATAAATAAATGACTATTATTGATGAATGACCGCATGGATCTCGATGCCGCTGTTGTCTTTGAAGATAAGGGTATTGTCTTTTTCTTCAAACGAAACCTCAGCCTGGACCAATCTGCCTTTCAACGCTTCATAGGCAACGTTGTCGGCGACTACCCAAGTGAAATACGCCAAGCCTGGTTGATTTTCTTCAGCAGCAGGGAGATGTTTTCCAGCCCACATGTTCGAACCGATGTGGTGATGGTAGTTCCCGGCGGCGAAGAATTTTGCTTGCCCGAAGAAGTCGGACTTCAATGAAATACCGAGTACGTTTTCGTAAAATTGTTGTGTTTCGACCAGATCGTGAACGGTCAAATGGACGTGTCCCATTATGGAGCCGGAAGGGATGCCATCATAAATTTTGACCATCGCGCCGATTACGCCATCAGCATCCATCGCTTCGGTAACGCCCTCGATTTTGCCGTCCGGACGGATATCCCAATCCGACATCTCTTTGTCGCGGTAGATTTCGATGCCATTGCCTTCCGGATCGTTGAAGTAAATGGCTTCGCTGTAGCCGTGGTCACTCGCTCCATCAATGCCGTATTTCTTCGTCAGCAAATGATACAGGATGGATCCCAAGTCCGCGCGGGTCGGCAAAAGGATCGCCAAGTGGAAAAGTCCAGTCGTTCTTTTGCGGTTGGATGGCGCGTCAAGTTGGATCAATTCCACCAAAGGCGTGTTGTCCGCGGCAACCCCCAACACAACCGAATTTTCCTTTTCTTCCATTAAATCCAAGCCAAGCGCTTCCTGGTAGAATTGCGTCATTTTCTTCAGATCATTGACTTTCAAGGCAACCTTGCCCAAATCCCAAAATGCTGTCATATTCTTTTTCCCCTTTGTTGTCTATTGTCGTTTTTTTATTTGAAGCCCGTTCTTGCCGGAATAGTATCACAAATTTAATTAATACGAATTCGAACTATTTGGTAAATTCACTATAATGCCTAACTTACTTTTTGTCAATTGTTTTTATCTACTTGTTTTAAAGGGGCTGAATTCCCCCAGAATCAAGCGTAATACAAGCTTATATTAAGCAGGAAAGCCACAGAGCGATGCCTTTCTATTTTACTGTTTTTCCCTTATAATAGATGGACGAAGCAAAAGTGAAAGAGGGAAAAGGATGAGCTATCAAGCACTATATCGGGTTTGGCGCCCGCAGCGGTTCGGAGACATCGCAGGTCAGGAAGCGGTCACGCAGACGCTGAAGAATGCCTTAATACAGGGGAAAACGAGCCATGCTTACCTTTTTACCGGGCCGCGCGGAACGGGTAAGACGAGTGCAGCCAAGATTTTTGCGAAAGCCATCAACTGTCATCATCGCGTCGATGGGGAGCCGTGTAACGAATGTGAAACATGCAAGGCCATCACCGAAGGACGCTTGAACGACGTCATCGAAATCGATGCCGCCAGCAACAACGGCGTGGAGGAGATCCGGGACATCCGCGACAAAGCGCGTTATGCGCCGACCCAAGCCGACTACAAAGTCTACATCATCGATGAGGTCCATATGCTCTCGACCGGGGCCTTCAATGCGCTCCTGAAAACGCTGGAGGAGCCGCCGGAAAATGTCATCTTCATTTTGGCGACGACGGAACCGCATAAGATTCCGTTGACGATCATTTCCAGGACGCAGCGCTTCGACTTCAAGCGGATTTCCTATCAGGACATCATCAACCGGATGGCCTATATCCTGCAGGAGGAGAAGATCGGCTATGATGATCAGGCGCTGCATGTCATCGCGCGCTCCGCGAACGGCGGGATGCGGGATGCGCTCAGTTTGCTCGATCAGATCATTTCCTATGGTTCGGATGCGGTCACTTTCGAAAATGCGGTGAAAGTTTCAGGCAGTCTGACGGAGGAAATGATGATTTCCTTTTCCAGCGCGTTGCTACATGAAGAGACGGAATCGGCGCTGCAATTGCTGCAGGAAATTCTGAGTGCCGGCAAAGAGGCTGGTCGTTTCCTTGAGGAGATGATCCTGTTTGCGCGGGATGTGCTGGTTTATCAACAGACAAAAGGCAAGGCCTTTGCGGACAATACGCAACAATACAGCGAAGCTTTTCAGACTTTCTCGCAGGAGGCGCCGGCAACGTTCCTCTACGAGATGATCGAAGCCTTCAACGAGACCCAAGGGGAAATGCGCTTCTCAACGCAACCGGATATCTATCTGGAAGTGTTGGCGGTGAAGCTGTCCCAATCCAAGGCGCATGCACAGGCGGCAGCTCCGAGCGCACAAGTGGCACCGAACGGAGAAATCCAGAAGCTGGCGCACGAATTGGAGCTCGTCAAAAAGGAACTTGCGAAGCTGCAGGAACTGATCGCTTCCGGGAATCTTACCGTTTCCCAGGAGGGGGCCAAAGCGGCACCAGTCAAAAAAGAAACGGCTCGTTCGTCGAACACGTCAGTCGGATTCAAACCCAACATGGGGCGGACTTACCAGATTTTGGGTGAGGCTACGAAACAGGATCTTGCCCGCGTCCGGGATTTCTGGACGGACATCCTGGATGTGCTCTCGGTCACCCAACGTGCCGTGCTCAAGCAGGCCAATCCGGTGGCGGCGAGTCCGACCAGTTTCATCCTGTCGTTCCAGTATGATATCCTTTGCCAAAAGGCGACGGAGGATGCTGAACTGCAGGCGGCTGTGGATGCGGCAACGCAGCGGATGCTGCAGCGCCCTGGTGAATTAGTGTGCTTGACGGAAGAGCAGTGGACATCGGTGCGACGCAACTACATTCAGAACCGGAACGACAGCCCGTCTGCTGAATCCGTGGGTGAACCAAAACAAGCCGCGCCAAAACAGGCGGGGGCACCATCGGCTGCTTCTAAACAGCAGGCTTCGGCAACAGTCGGTAAGGATAAGCCTGTCGATCTGGATCTGCCGCCTGAACCTCCGATGCCGGAAATGGAAGACGGTTACCGCGGTGACTATCATCCCGGGAATTTCGCCGATGATTTTTCGGTCGAGACCGATCCAATCGTGATAGAGGAACAAAAGGAACAGGAAGTCGTCGATCAGGCGCTGAGCCTTTTCGGGGATGAAGTCGTAACTGTCGTCGAGGACTGACAGCGTTCGAAATAAACACAAGCTATGAACACAAACTAAAATACACAAACTAAAATACACAAACAGAGAGGGAGTCATACAATGCGAGGCGGAATGGGAAATATGCAAGGCATGATGAAACAAATGCAAAAAATGCAGAAAGAAATGGAGCAGACACAAGCAGAACTCAATATAACGGAGTTTGTCGGTGCGGCTTCAAATGATTTGGTCAAAATCACGATGACCGGCAACAAGAAGGTGACCGACGTTGTCATCGCACCTGAAGCGGTCGATCCGGAAGATGTGGAAATGCTGCAGGATCTGATCCTGATGGCGACTAATGACGCATTAAGCAAGATCGATGAAGCAACGAAAGCGAAATTGGGCAAGTTTGCCAGCGCGATTCCGGGCTTCTAATCCAGACTACAGGCAATAAGCGAAATGAATGAGGGGAGCGAGGGTGAGACAAGTCGGGCAGTGTTGACTTTAGTCCCAGCCTCCTTTCTTTTGAGAGAAGAAAAGGGGATTTATCGAAATGCAATACCCAGAACCGATAGCTAAATTAATCGAAAGTTTCATGAAATTGCCGGGCATCGGGCAAAAAACGGCAGCCCGGTTGGCCTTTTTCTGTCTGGATATGGATGAGGAGGCTGTGTTGGCGTTTGCGGACGCGCTGATCCGTTCAAAAAGGGATTTACACCAGTGCGCCATCTGCGGTAATATTACCGAATCAGATCCATGCAACATCTGTGCGGACAATACCCGGGACAAGTCCATTATCCTGGTGGTCGAAAATCCCCGCGACATCATGTCGATGGAGAAAATCCGGGAATACCACGGTTTGTACCATGTGTTGAATGGCGTCCTTTCACCGATGGAAGGGACCGGCCCGGAAGATCTGAACATTGCCAGTCTGATCAAACGCCTGCAGGATGAGACAGTCAAGGAAATCATCATCGCAACGAATGCGACAGCCGAAGGGGAAGCGACAGCAATGTATCTTTCGCGTCTGATCAAGCCGGCAGGTATCAAAGTGACGCGTCTGGCTTACGGGCTGGCGGTTGGCAGCGATATCGAATACGCGGATGAGATGACCCTCTTCCGTGCCATCGATGGGCGCCGGGAACTGTAACAAGGGTAGGAACAACGGGGGGAACGGAAAACAAAATGGCATTCCATTTGAACAGCGCAAGCAAGAAGCAGGGACACTTAAAGCAGAAATACGACGAAAAACTGGTAGACTTGATCAGCGATGTCCATCAACATTACACTACTTTGGCTCAACTGCAGCAGAATGCCTATGATTTGCCGGAAGATTTGCGTATCTTTGAGAAGATAGCGGAAGCGAAATATCTGTTCCTGCTGCGGGAAGCCAAAGAAAGACAGATCCAAGCGGATATTTCCGCACCGAAAAAAGCCAAGCAATTCCGTTGGCGCAAGCGCACGAACCGCGCGGAAGATATTTTCTATTCGGAATGACAAAGAACCAGACCGGCGGCGGTCTGGTTTTTTTGCGCTCTTTAAACATTAGTGAGTCAGGAGAAAACATGAATAAACCGAAAGAATTCATGTTTATGGGCCGAAATGTGATCGAAAACATGAATAATTCGACAGAATTCATGTTTAGAGACCAAAATGTTGTCGAGAACATGGATAATCGACAGATATCCATGTTTTCCGCTTGTCGGAACACCTAGCGCAAGCATTTTTGTTGCAAAATAATTAGGTACCTAATATAATAAAGGGGAATAGATAGGTACCTAACTATCTGGAGGAGGAAATTATTATGGAAGAACAAAATAAAGATGTCATCGGCAGCGCGATGAAGCTGATGCGTACGTTGCGGCGCAAGGAGAATCCCGCCAAGCACGAATCGCGCGGAGCGGGAAGGCTTTTGCGGGTATTGCAGGAAAACGACGGGATGAGTTCGCGGGAATTGGCTGACCGGATGGGAATCCGGCCGGCTTCCTTAACGGAGATGCTGAACCGGCTCGAGGCTGATGGGATCTTGACGCGTCAGTCAGACCCGGCTGATCAGCGCAGAAACAGGATTTTTATCCAGGAAAAGGGGTCTGTTTTATTGAAAAAAATGAAGGCAGTGCGCCAAACGGAAAGGGAGCACATCAATAAAAGCTTGACGTTGGATGAGCAGGAACAATTTGTCGCGCTCTGCGAAAAACTGACAAAATCCTTGGAGGACTTCAGAAACCAAGCGGGTGAGCAATGATGGGCGGCAACGGGTTCAAAGGGGGCCGCGGCGGTTTCCTGACGGAGGAGGAAAAACAGAACAGCCCAAAAATCACGGCGCAGTTGCTGAAGCGGATGTTCAGTTATCTCATACCTTATTGGAAGCAGCTCATCGTTTCCGTGCTGGCGATCATCACCTCATCGGTATTCGGTGTGTTTCCGACAATACTGACTGGACGTATCATCGATGAAGGCCTGTTGCAGCAGGACCTGACTGTGCTGATCCGTCTGATCGGCCTCTCGTTCGGGGTGTTGATCATCGCCAATCTGATCAGCGTCGTGGAGAGCTATGTCAATGTCTGGATGGCGGAAAACATCACCTATGATATGCGCAATAAGATGTACAGCCATCTGCAGCGGATGTCGCACCGGTTCTTCACGACCAGCAAGCAGGGCGACATCATCACCCGCATGACCAGCGATATCGGCGGCGTGCAGAGTGTTCTGACGGGTACTTGGACGAGTATCCTGCAGAATTTTGCGACGTTGACGGTTGCGCTCGTCACGATGTACACGAAAAGCCCTTTGCTGGCGACGATCGGTATCGTGGTAGTGCCGTTGTTCATCCTGCCGACGAAGCGCGTGGGCAAAAGGCGTTGGGAAATAACGCTTGAGTCACGGAAGCACAATGACGACATCAACCAGATCCTGAACGAGACGCTCAGTGTCAGCGGGCAATTGCTTTCGAAATTGTTCGTCACGGAAAACTACGAGTTCGACCGCTATCAGGAAGCCAACAAACAGATGATTCGCTTGAACATCAAGGAAAGTATGGCGGGCAAATGGTTCCGGGTCGTGATCAACGTCTTCACGAACATCGGTCCGATGTTGATCTATCTGGTCGGCGGAATTCTCATTATTGAATACGGCAACACGGATCTGACAATCGGGGATATTACCGTCATGGTGGCGCTCCTGGGCAGGATGTACGGACCAGTCAATTCCTTGCTGAATATCCAGGTTGATATGATCCGCTCGATGGCACTTTTTGATCGCATATTCGAGTATTTCGATCTGCCTGTGGAAATCGACAATGATCCGCAGGCGCTCCGGCCTGAGTCGTTTGCTGGCGAGTTGGCTTTTGAAGAGGTTTCCTTCCACTATGATCCGGACCAGCCGATATTGAACAACGTCAGTTTCGAGCTGAAGCCGGGATCATCCGTCGCCATCGTCGGGCCTTCGGGAGCGGGCAAGTCCACCATCATCAACCTGATTCCGCGCCTCTATGATGTGACAGGCGGAAGAATCCGATTGGACGGCGTCGATATTCGCAAACTCGATCTGGCCTTTCTACGCCAGCACATCGGCGTGGTGACGCAGGACACGTATTTGTTCAACGGTACGATAAGAGAAAATCTGCTCTACGCCAAGTCCGATGCTACGCAGGCCGAAATCGAGCAAGCGTGCAGTGAAGCCAATATTCACGCGTTCATCAGTGGGCTGCCGAAAGGTTACGACACCGTAGTGGGTAACCGCGGCATGAAGCTTTCCGGCGGTGAAAAGCAGCGGCTTTCGATCGCTCGGATCATCCTTCGGAAACCGGGGCTAATCATTTTCGATGAAGCGACTTCTTCCTTGGACTCCATCTCGGAGCATGCCATCCAGGAAGCGATAGCGCCGATCCTGGCCAAAAGCACGAGCCTGATCATTGCGCATCGTCTTTCGACGATCCTGTCGGCTGATGAAATCTTGGTGCTGGAGAAAGGCAAAATCGTTGAACGAGGAGACCACGAGACGCTCGTCAAAAAGGGCGGCATCTACACGACGCTGTACAATACGCAAATGAAGCAAACATAGGATTATCAAGAGGGGCGCCCATGTGGAATGGGGTTGTCCCTTTTTTTGTGGGGATTGGCGGATGTTCGCCGAAAACATGAATAAATCGAAAGAATTCATCTTTTGAGGTCGAAATGTGGTCGAAAACATGAATAAATCTCGGGTATTCATGTTTAGAGGCCGGAATGTAGTCGGAAACATGAATAAGCAACGGGTATTCATCTTTTCAGCTTGTCGGCACACGTAATCCAGGCGCACCCGGAGCCGGAAACAGTTTCATGGCTCTATTTTCAGAAAAAGGCAATCAAGACAATTAATTGTTGCAAAATTGACAAAGCTATATCGGATTCATCTGTATAAAAAAACTTTCATTTAGCGTATAATAGAAGTATTAGAATCGTAGGAGTGTGCAAAGTGAGAGGGATTTTCATCACAATCGAAGGGCCAGATGGCTCAGGCAAGACAACCGCGTTGCAGCAAGTAGTGCCGCGTCTGCAACAAGAGATGAACCGTAAAGTGGTAGCGACGAGAGAACCGGGTGGAAGCCCAATCGCGGAAAAGATCCGCTCGTTGATACTGGATCCTTTGCATACGGACATGGATTCTAGGACAGAGGCTTTATTGTATGCGGCAAGCCGCCGCCAACATCTGATCGAAAAGGTGTTGCCCGTTTTGGAAAGTGGAGACGTCATTTTTTGTGATCGTTTTGTAGATAGTTCAATCGCTTATCAAGGCTACGCAAGAGGCATCGGTGAAGAGGGTATCCGTGAAATCAACCAATTCGCAACAGGAGGTCTCGAGCCGGATGTGACGTTGTATATCGATGTCCCGGCGGAAGTGGGCATTCAAAGGATCCATGCGAATCTGGACGAACGGGAATACAACCGTTTGGATCAGGAAAAGCTCGATTTCCATGAAAAAGTCCGAGCCGGCTATCAGCAATTGGCGAAGGCTAATCCGGAACGGATAGTGGTCGTCGATGGCACGATGAGCCGTGAAGCTGTAGCGGAAGCGTGCTATCACATCATCAAAAACAGATTTCCAAGCTATTTTTAGAGCAAGATCATTTGCCAAGCATCACTGATCGGCCTTTTTAACATATAGAAAGAGGGGATTCGTTATGAAATTAATTATGGCTATAATTCAAGATAAAGACAGTGCTATCCTATCCGATGAGTTGGTGGAAGCGAACGTCCGCGCTACGAAATTGCCCTCTACAGGCGGTTTTCTGCGCGCCGGCAATACCACCTTCATGATCGGTGTGGAAGACGAACGGGTCGATGAAGTATTGAGTATCATCAAAACCAATTGTGAAGCGCGCGAGCAGTTCGTAGCGACTCCAGTAAGCATGGATGTGCCGTTGGACAACGCAATCGCCTATCCGATGGAAGTGCATGTAGGCGGAGCGACCGTGTTTGTCTTGCCGGTAGATAGTTTTCACAGATTCTGATGACGAAGGAAAGGATGGATGGTGTGACACAGCTTTTGATGAGGCAACAGCCGGAACTGCTCGAAAGGTTCCAACGGACGATTCGTGAAAAACGACTGGTCCACGCTTATTTGTTTGAAGGAGCGCAGGGAACCGGTAAGGAAGAATTGGCGCGTTGGATAACTCAGATGCTCTTTTGCGAGGAGCTGCAGGATGATCAGCCTTGTGGGCACTGCAATCATTGCCTGCGGATTGCGGCGGGCGAATTTCCCGATATGGCGGAAATCAGGCCGGATGGCAACACCATCAAAGTCAACCAAGTACGCGAACTGAAGGCCGAGCTTTCCAAAAGCGGGATGGAGGGCAGCCGCAAGGTCTATCTGATTTATGACGCCGAAAAAATGACGGTCAGCGCTTCGAACAGTCTGCTGACGTTTTTGGAGGAGCCGCAGAAAGATACTTACCTGATTCTGATGACCACGGCCAAGGAAAATATCCTGCCGACCATCCGCTCACGTTGCCAAATCGTCCATTTCCAGGTCATCAACAAGCAGATTTTAGGGGAAACCTTGGAGGCACAGGGGATAAAGCATGAAAATGCGGCTTTGTTGGCGGCCATCACCAATAACCAAGAAGCAGCTTTGTTGCTGAACCAAGAGGAAAGCTTCCACGAATCCAAGAAGCGGACGTGGGCTTGGTTCCAACTGATGACCGATAAAAATCCCCAAGCATTTGTGTTTGTGCAGACCGACTTGATGGACGGGCTGAAGGACAAAAATGATGGGCACTTCTTTTTGGACTTGCTATTATTCTATTACCGTGATTTACTGTATACCAAGTACAGCAATAAGCAAGCTATCGTCAACAAAAATCACGGAAAAGAGTACGAGCGTATTGCAGAAAAACTGCATCCTCAGGAAATCACCCGGCATATGGAAAATATCCTCAATGGAAAGAAACATCTGGAAGCAAATGTTCAACTCCAAGGGGTACTGGAAGAAATCGCGCTCGGGAATAGCCTATAGATAAAGCTTCTGGAGGAGAAAGAAAATGAAAAACGTAATTGGTGTTCGTTTTATGCCTGTCGGGCCCATCTCTTATTATGAAGCAGGCCAGACAAAGTACAGAATGGACGAAAAATTGATCATAAATAATGGGAATGCTGTCGATATTGGCCAAGTCGTCATTGTCGATAAAAAAAGCAATGAAGAAGGCGGCATCCTTTCGCATAAAAACATCATCCGCATCGCGACCGAAAAGGATCTCGAGCAGGATGAAAAAAATCGCGCGGAGGCGAAAGAAGCCTTTGCCGTATGCAAGACGAAAATGAAGCAACTGAAATTGGAGATGAAGCTGATCAAAGCGGAATACACTTTCGATCGCAGCCGTTTGACTTTCCATTTCAGTTCGGAAGGCCGGATCGACTTCCGGGAATTGGTCCGTGAGTTGGCAGCTGTTTTCCGCACGAGGATCGAATTGCATCAGATCGGCGTCCGCGATGAGGCCAAGATTCTTGGAGGAATCGGCCCTTGCGGAAGGACGCTCTGCTGCTCGACTTTCTTGGGTGACTTTGTGCCGGTTTCGATCAAGATGGCGAAGGATCAAGGTTTGTCCTTGAATCCTACCAAAATATCCGGTTTGTGCGGGCGTTTGATGTGCTGCCTGAATTATGAGAACGATACGTATGTCTCCCTCAGAAAGGCGATGCCTGATTATGGGCAGGAAGTGATGACGCCCGAGGGCAAGGGGAAAGTTGTGGAATTGAATGTGCTCAGTCAAGTCGTCAAAGTGCGTCTGTTCGAGCACAACAAGACGGTTGAATTTGCCAGTTCAGAATTATAGGATTTAAGGATCTGCACGATAAGATTGAAAAATAAGTATGGAAAATGCGAGTGGATAAAATGGATAAACGTGCCTTGTATGACCAATTCCATCGGGTGGAAAGCCGTATTTCATCGATGGGAGCAGATGTTAAAGAGATTCAAGAGAAGATGGATGACCTGATAGAAGAGAACGCAAATCTTCAAATCGAGAACCAGCATCTGCGTGATCGGATCGATTTCCTTACGAAGGAAAAAGAAGATGCGCAGAAGCAAGAGCCAGAAATGTCGAAGTCCCGTCTGAATTTACAGAAGCTGTACGAGGATGGTTTTCATGTCTGCAATGTTTATTATGGTTCCCGCCGTCTTAATGATGAGCCCTGTGTTTTCTGTATCGATGTCATCTACGGCGAAAGAGATCGGAAAAACTGAAAGTATGCCGCAACTGCGGATACTGTCAACAATTGATGGATGTATGACTGGCAGAGGCGGGGACAGAAGTCCTGGCCTCTGTTTTGAGGATAAATGTAATGGCTATGCGGGCTGAAGCTTATTTCAGTTGCTGCATGTTTGATGATATATAAACAAAGGGGAATAGGAATGGAAAATGTATTGAAGGAAGGCGAACGGTTGGATGTGCTGAAGAGGGAAAACATCCAGATCATCCAAAGTTCAGCCGTGTTCTCTTTTTCGCTGGATGCGGTGCTGTTGGCGGATTTCGCTGAATTGCCGCGCGTGAAGCCGGCAAAGATAGTCGATCTTTGTGCCGGGAACGGGGCAGTCTCGTTCCTGTTGACAGGAAAGACCAAGAATCCGATCGTCGGGGTGGAACTGCAGGACCAGTTGGTGGATATGGCCCGCAGGACAGTCCAGCTGAATCAGTTGGAGGAGAAGGTTTCCTTTCTGCACGCGGATGTGAATGAGGTGACCCGCTTCATCAAACCGGATTCCGTCGATGTCATCACCTGCAACCCGCCCTACTTCAAGCTGACCGAATCCAGTTTCACGAATGAATTGGATGCTTTTGCGATTGCGCGGCATGAAATTCATTTGACGCTGGACCAATTGATGAAACAGACGAGCCATCTGCTGAAGATGAAAGGCAAGGCCTATTTCGTCCATCGGCCGGATCGTTTGATGGAGATCCTGGAAACGATGCGGAATAACCGGATCGCGCCCAAAAAGCTGCAGTTCATCTACCCGAAACAGAATAAGGAAGCGAACATGATCCTGATCGAAGGCATCAAGGATGGCAAAGAGGACGGTTTCCGTGTGCTGCCGCCGCTCGTTGTGTACAATGAAGAAGGGGAATACAGCCAGAAGGTAAAGGATGTCCTCTATGGCGAGCAGTGAGCACTACTTTTATGTGCTGCATTGCGGAGATGACTCGTTCTATGCCGGCTACACGACGGACACGCTTCGGCGCGAACAGGAGCACAATAAAGGCATCGGCAGCAAATATACCAAGGCGCGCCGCCCTGTCCGAATGATTTACAATGAAGTATTCGGCTCCAGAGCGGAAGCTACCAAAGCAGAGGCGGCATTCAAGAAGCTGAGCCGCAAGCAGAAAGAAAAATTTTTGAAAGTGCGCGGGATCAGCGTATTCAGCTCTGAACCGGACGGGATTTAGCAGGTCGTCAGAGCCACCAAAATGAATCGAAATCAGAGGAGAACAAAGATGCAACTGCAAAAAAGTTATGAACAGCACGAGAGCGGAACGCTATATTTAGTGCCGACACCGATCGGCAATCTGGAGGATATGACCTTCCGTGCCATAAAGATACTGCGCGAAGTGGATCTGATTGCGGCTGAGGACACGCGCAATACGCGGAAACTGTTGACGCATTTCGAAGTGGATACGCCCCAGATCAGCTTCCACGAGCACAATACCCAGGAGCGGATTCCGCAATTGGTGGATAAACTCCTCGCGGGCCAATCCATCGCCCAAGTAAGTGATGCGGGGATGCCTTCGATCAGCGATCCGGGCCATGATTTGGTGCGCGCTTGCATCAACGCAAACGTGCCGGTTGTGCCGTTGCCTGGAGCCAATGCCGGTGTGACCGCATTGATCGCTTCCGGATTGGCACCGCAGCCGTTTTACTTTTTCGGCTTCTTGGAGCGCAAGAAGAAGGATCAAGTGGCGCAGTTGGAGTCGTTAAAGAACAGGGAAGAAACGATGATTTTCTATGAGTCGCCTTACCGGCTGAAGGAGTTGCTGAAAAATATCGCAACAGTGATGGGTGAAGGGCGCCAAGTCGTCATCTGCCGCGAATTGACGAAACGCTTTGAGGAGTTCATCAGGGGTTCGGCGGAAGAATTGGCTGCTTGGGCCGAAGAAACGGAGATCAGAGGGGAAATCTGCCTGATGATAGCCGGCAATGATAACCCGGAAATGCCTGTTGAACAGACATTCGATGATCTCAGCGTCGCCGAATTGGTGGAAAAGCTGATGACGGAACAGGGGCTTTCTTCCAAAGATGCGATCAAAGAGACCGCAAAAATCAGGGATCTGAAGAAACAGGAAGTGTATCAAGCTTTCCACGGCTTCTAGATAGGAGGGATGACCGTTGCTGTTCTATTTATTGAGTATATTCTCGTTAGGCGGGGTCATGACACTCCGGAGGATGGGGAAAACCCGACAATTTCAAAGCTACTTGCTGGTTGCAGCGCTGCTTTTCCTATTCGTGGGGATGCTGCAGGGCAACGACTCGCCCCAAGTGGCGTGGATCCGTTATGCGGTGATGCTTTTCCGTGTTTTGTTTGGCTTGATTTCACCGTTCGCTTTCCTGTTTTTTGGACTGGCGCTTGTCTTCAATGGGGTGCTGTTGCTTAAAAAAGAGGGCTGGGCCAAACGGTTCGGCCTGCTGGTCGCGGTGGGCGCCTTCATTTTATTGATGGACCTGTTGTTCCTGCTGAATTATTTTGTGTTCCATCATTACCTTATCTGGCGCTTCATGCGCTTGATGGGCTACTTCATCATCTATTTCGGTGTTGTGCTGATTTTGTTTTTCATCGCGACAGCCTTTTACGGCCTCATTCCGGTCGCCCCCGATAAAGATTTCGTCATTGTCCTGGGAGCGGGTTTGCTGCCGAATGGCGGCATCAGTCCGCTGCTGCAGAGGCGGTTGGACAGAGCAATCCGATTTTTCAGGCATCAGACCGAGCGCACGCAAAAGCGGCCCTGCCGTCTGATTGTGAGTGGAGGGCAAGGCATAGACGAACCTTTTTCCGAAGCCTATGCCATGAAACGGTATCTGATCGAGAAAGGCGTGCCGGAAGAACTGATCCTTGAGGAAGACAAGTCCGTCAACACGTACCAGAATTTTCTTTACTCCAAGGGCATCATGGACGCGTACAAAGAAAACTACAAATGCCTCTTCATCACGAACAACTTCCATGCGGTCCGCAGCAGTCTCTACGCCCACCGTGTGGGATTGGAAACGGACGGCTTGGGTGCCTGGACACCGCTTTATTTTTTGCCTTATGCTTTTCTGCGCGAATTCATCGCACTCATCTTTCTGCAGATCAAAGGGCATACTGTACTGTTGGCGCTTGTGCTGCTGTGTGGATTGTGGAAGATCTATTTTTAAGATTATAAACACTGAGTCTGGTGCAAAAAAAGCCGTATACTTGCGAAATATCGCATGGTATACGGCTTTTTATGTTCTCTCGTTTAAAGCAAACCTTCTGATATCAATTGATTCAAGCCATGATAGACACCTTCGTCATCATTGGAAGGCGTTGCATAGTTTGCCACGCTCTTGGCTTTGGGCAACGCGTTAGCCATTGCGAAGGAGTAGGGTCTTTCGGAAAGCATGGAGATATCATTTTCACTGTCTCCAAAAACAGCCACTTCCTCGTTGGAAATGCCAAGTTTTTCCAATAAGGTATCCAAGGCTTTGCCTTTGTTGATGCCTTTTTTTGTGATTTCAAGTTTTCTTTCATCAGAAAAGACCAGTTCGTACTCATCATGCAGACCTAAATGAGGCAAAGACTGCGTCACGGCCTCCATGAAATGCGTATCTTGGCTGATGGAAATTTTGTTGCAAGAAGCTGGCGCTTCGTTCAGATCAAGGATCAGTTTTTGTTCAGGATAGCCGTCGCGCATATCGCACAGCCAACTGTACATGCCGCTGGCCCATGGATAATCGTCGGGCAGTCTCATTTCGCCGCGGATTTTCTTCTTTAAGGCATACAGTGAACCCGGCAAATAGGTGTACAGGCCGGCATCCTGGGAGAACTGGATCTCAACGTTGAATGCACGGAATACGGATGTGACTTTTTGAATGTCTTCTGAATCCATTATGCCCAATCTTTCCCTGGTTTGAGAGTTGAAATCATAAATGGAGCTGCCGTTTACATCAATCAAATAACCTTGATAGGAATCCATCTTCAGTTTCAGGGCATCCGGCATCAAACGCAAGTAACTTCTTCCGCTGGCCAATACCAGCGTGATGCCTTTTTGCTGCAGTGATAGGAGGAGTTCCTGGGTTTTGGGGCTGATGGCGTGGTCAGCCGTCAACAAGGTACCGTCCATGTCACAAACGATCGCTTTGATGGGCATTATCTATCCACTTCCTTTTATGGATAGGATAGCATAATGCTCCTCATAAAAATATAGTGATTGTGAACTTTGGGAGAAATCAGACTATTTACTTTGAACATATCTTTGCATGTCTGTTTTGGGACAAAAAAACGTTGGATGCTCGATCATCCAACGCTCACTCCGCTCTTATTCGGCTTTTTTGTTCTGATCAACCATCAAATCACGGATTTCTTTCAGATAAAGTTCAACAACCGGTACTTCTGCTTCAACTTCCACTGGTTCTTCCTCAGGCATTTTGCGTTTGAGTTTGTTGATTACCTTGATCATCAGGAAGAGGACAAGTGCAATCAGCAAGAAGTTCATTAAGGCTTGCAGGAAATTACCGTACGTGAAGTCTGCTTGTCCGATTTTGAAGGAGAGTCCCGTCAAATCTGCGTTGCCTGTTAGGGCTACGATGATCGGTGTGATGATATCTTTTACTAATGAATTGACGATTGCTGTAAATGCACCCCCGATGACAACCCCGACTGCAAGATCAAGCACGTTCCCACGCATGATGAATGTTTTAAATTCTTTCCACATATTTTCCACCTCCGTTTAAGATAATTATATTCCGAGTGCATTGAGATAGCAAAAAATACAAGCTTCAGAGGATAATATTTCTATTTTTTTCTAGCGACCGACCAGTTTGACGTAGGCGGCGATCGGATAATCCTGGGTTGGTAAGCTGCTTTCTTTGCCTTGCGCCAATTCGGCCAACAAATAGCCAATCAGCGGGC
Source organism: Trichococcus shcherbakoviae (assembly GCF_963666195.1). NCBI lineage: Bacteria > Bacillati > Bacillota > Bacilli > Lactobacillales > Carnobacteriaceae > Trichococcus > Trichococcus shcherbakoviae. The sequence continues at coordinate 1,404,758 of NZ_OY762653.1, read as the reverse complement.
CGGAAGTCAGTCCGGATGAGCCGAGCCCGCTTGCCGCGAAGCAGTTGTCCAGACCCGGTACGCTGCCGAAGAAGGGGCTGAAGTCTGAAGTATACGCCCTCGTGCCGACACGGATTTCTGTGGTTGCCGCATCTTTCAGATGAGGGAGCCAAGTGTAGGCTTGTTCCAGCATCGGATCCGTGACGGAAGCATCAGGCTGCAGGTCATAGCCTTTGTCGTTCTCATGGCTTGCGCCGATGACTGTTTTCCCATGGCCGAACGGAAGCAGGTCGATTTCGCCTTGGGGCATGATGACCGGGTAGTTTTGGGGATCGTTGTCTTCGGTTTGGAGGACGACCAGTTGCCCCTTCTGGCCCCGGACATCGACCGTATACCCAAGCGGCTGGAGGATTTGGGGCAACCAGGCGCCGGCTGCCAGGATGATCGCATCGAAACTGTGCGGTCCGTCCGGTGTCAGGATGGACAAGGTGCCGTCGTTATCCTTGGTGAGGGAGGCGGATTCTTTGTGAATAGTGCCTCCGTATTGGGTTGTTGCCTGCAGCAAGGTCTTCGTCAATTCCCGACCGTCCACGCGGGCACCACCGCCTACGTAAAGGGCTTGTTCGACGTTGGTGAGGACTGGGAAGGACTTTTGGAGTTCGGCTCCCTTCAGGATGGCAATGCTGCCGATCAGAGGCGCCTGCTCGCACCGTTCCCGTGCACGGTCGTGGACCTCCTGGATGTATTTGTCGGATTGTCCCAGGATCAGGGCGCCGCAGCGTGCGTAGGCATCCGTCTTCAAGCCGTCGGAAGCCAAGTCGGCCAGCAGCTTGTCATAAAAAGCCGCGCCTTCTGAGACGAGGCGGTACCATTTTTTGTTGCGGCGTCTGGACAGCCAAGGGCAAATGATCCCTGCCGCCGCGGCTGTTGCTTGGCCTGTGCCGCTGTCGAACACGCTGACGCTGTGGCCGGCTTTTGCCAAGTAGTAACTGGCGGTGGCGCCTACGATGCCTCCACCGATTACTGCAATCTTCTTTTGCATGGTTGGAACCCTTCTTTCTCCGGTAGCCGGTTTTTGCATTCTGGACAGAAAAAGCCGGGAACGGTGTCCCGGCTCTAAATATTTTTGATGAGGATCCCTTTTAGGCTCTGATTTGGCCTTCGCCGTAGATGATGTATTTGTAGGAAGTCAATTCCTTCAATCCCATCGGTCCACGGGCATGGAGTTTTTGCGTACTGATGCCGATTTCTCCACCGAAGCCGAAACAACCGCCGTCCGTGAAACGAGAAGAGGCGTTGATGTAGACTGCCGCTGCATCGATATCGTTCAGGAAGTTCTGTGCCGTTTGGTAATGATCGGTGACGATCACTTCGGAATGGCCTGTGCTGTATTTTTGGATATGCGCGATGGCATCGTCATAGGAGGAAACCACTTTGACTGCCAAAATGAAATCTGAGAATTCGGCAGCGAAATCTTCTTCTGTTGCTGGAACAGCTTCAGACAGGATGCTGCAAGTCTTCGCATCGCCGCGCAATTCCACTTTATAAGGCGCCAAAGCTTCCGCGAAAACAGGCAGGAAAGCATTCGCGATTGCTTCGTGGACAACAAGCGTCTCGATGGAATTGCAGACGGAAGGGCGGGAACATTTCGCATTCACCAGAATGCGCGTAGCCATTTCTAATTCGGCATCTTTATCGATGTACAAGTGGCAATTTCCGACGCCTGTTTCGATGACTGGCACTGTCGCGTTTTTCAGTACGTTCTGGATCAGGCCGGCTCCACCACGAGGGATCAGGCAATCCAGATAGCCATTCATTTTCATGAATTCGCTGGCCAATTCGCGGGACGGATCAGGGATCAGTTGCAGCGTTTCCTTGGCGAAGCCGGCGTCCGCGAGGCCGGACTGCAATGCGGTCATGATGGCTTTGTTGGATTCCAAGGCCTCTTTTCCACCGCGCAGGATGACAGCATTCCCGGATTTAAAGCAAAGGGCACTCGCATCCGCCGTGACGTTTGGGCGCGATTCGTAAATGATTCCGATAACGCCAAGCGGAACACGTTGCTTGCCTATCGTCAAACCATCGGCTGATTTCGTCATTTCTTCGACATAGCCGACCGGATCAGGCAGTTGTGCGATTTCCTTAAAACTGTCCGCCATCCCTTTGATCCGTTGCGGGTTCAAAGTCAAACGTTCGATCATCGGCGTCGGCAAACCATTGGCCGCGGCAGCTGCGATGTCCTTCGCGTTTGCAGTCAGGATAGCATCTTGATGCGTGTAAAGGGCGGCTTCCATGGCCAAAAGTCCCTCGTTCTTTTGTTTGGTTGAGGCTTTCCTCAGGCTGTTGGCTGCGGCTTTTGCGGCAATGCCCATTTCTTGCAATAAACTGTTCATCGAATATCCTCCTCTACTTGTCTTCTCTCACAAAATAGGTTCCTATTTCTTTTCCAGCCAGTATATCGAATAGTACGGTCGGGTCGGTGGCTTGCGTCAATACCATCTGCTGCTTATTCTTCAGTATTTGTTCGGCAGCCTTCAATTTGGTTGCCATGCCGCCGGTCCCGAATTTCGAACCGTTCCCGCCAGCCAAAGCCATTTCCTTGGCCGTGACGGCATGAATGGTGTGGAAGAGGACGGCATCCGGATGCGCCATCGGATTTTTATCATAAAAACCTGGGACATCGGAAAGCATGATCAGCAGGTCAGCGGAGATGATCTCCGCAACGGTTGCAGAAAGGCGATCGTTATCCCCGAATTTGGTCAAGTGATCCAGTTCTTCAACGGAGACAGCGTCATTCTCATTCACGATCGGGATGATGCCCATTTTCAACAACTGTTCGAAGGCGTTTACGGCATTCCTGCGGCTTTCCGGGAACTGCACGATATCCAAGGTCATGAGTATTTGCCCCACGATTTGGTTATAGTGCGAGAAAAAGCGGGTGTAGAGGTTCATCAGCTCGGATTGCCCCACAGAAGCGACGGCTTGTTGTTCCGGGATGGTTTTCGGACGATGCGGCAGGTTCAGGCGGTTGAGCCCGACTCCGATTGCGCCGGATGACACCAAGACAATTTCTTTGCCTTGATTGCGCAAAACAGTCAAGACATAAGCAAGCCTGTCGAAAGTTTGGTAGTTGACGGATCCATCGGCCAGCATCAAAGAACTTGTGCCGATTTTGATGACGATCCTTTTGCGGTCCAATATTTTGTTGCGAATAGGTTCCATGTGCACATCCCCGTTTACGATTTGATTTTTTTCATCTATAGAAAGAATAGTTTTTTTATGTGTTGCAGAGCTCGTATCCAGCGAGGTATTACTTCATATAGTATCATGGAATGGCGAAAAAATTAAGATATAGCAAAAAAAAGCTGCCTGAAGTTATCAGGCAGCCCTAAAGGAGTTGCTCTTTACTTTGGAGGAGTAAAGAAATTGAAAAAAAGATTGTTTGTGATTGGCCTACACTTATATTAAAACTCAAGTATGAAGAAACTATGAAGATAGTTTAATAAAATATATAAGATTATTTGGTTCGGTTATCAGATGAGCCCGAAAGTACGGAATGCCTGATGAAGGCCATCTTCATCCACCGAACTCGTGACATGATCCGCGACAGCCTTCAATTCTTCCTTGGCATTCCCCATAGCGATGCCCACCGCACAATAGTCGAACATCTCCAAATCATTCAAGCCGTCTCCAATCGCGATCGTCCGCTCTTTGGGTAAGTTCAGGTGTGTCAATAACGCGTCGATTGCAGTCGCTTTGTGTACGCCTGGTACCATCAGTTCGCCGCTGTCATCCCCAAATTGAGGCACGGTGCACTGTATCGTATCAAAAGCATTTTCGAATTCCGCCTTGATCTGTGCGAATGAAAGTTTGTCGCTCTGAAGGAAACAAGCCTTATTGACATCGGATTTATACAAATCCTCTTCCCCGTAGATCAATCCCTCAATGAAGGGGTGAGGCTGTTCTTCTTTGCGTCTGCGGGCATCTGGATCGTTAGCGATATCGCCGTAAATGCAGCGTTCCACATGCGGCAGAAAATTCTTGCTGGCGAACAGCCCGCCGTTTGATTCCAAGTAAAAGTCAACGCTATGCTGATTGAAGAAATCCACCATCCGCCTGACTTCGCTGGCTGGGACCGTTTTGTGGTACAACATTCCATCATTCAGCTCAACAAAGCCGCCGCCAGCGCCGATGATGCCGTCAAAGCCGATTTCCATAATGAAATCATAGATTTCCGGTTTTGACCGGCCGGTGCATAAATAAATCTCGTGTCCATTCAAGCGGGCTTGTCTGCATGCATCCGCAGCGGATGCGGGAACCCAGCCATCATCGGTCACCAAAGTACCATCAATATCCAAAAAAATAATTTTTTTATCCAATCACTACACTCACTTTCTGCCCTTAAATGTGGCTATCCAATATTAAAGTCTACTATATAATGGAATGAGAATTAATGCCAGCAGAAGAGACTGCTCAGAGCCTTAATTTTTGAATAATTAGTAATCAGTCAGAAATAAGCTGAAAAAATCGTTGACAGCATTCGGCTGCGATGATAGTATATAGAAGTTGTCCGCCAGAATCGGCTTTGAAATGATTTGAAAAAATTGTTGACATGCGATTTAAAGCGTGATATTATATAAAAGTTGCTGATCCACGCATCTGCAAGCTGATATTGCTTCTGAAAAACTTTCAGAAAAGGCTTGACGGAGAGTCGGAGCCGTGATATTATGAATAAGCAATCACGTAACACGTGATACAAGATTGACCTTTGAAAACTGAATAAAGAATGAACGAACCAAATGTGCAAGGAGCTTAGACTTCGGTCGAAGCAAACGAAGACGATACGTAGTATCGCAAACATAAAGTCAGCAAGAAATTAAGAGCTATCAGCTTTTACATGTAGGATTTCTGTACAAGAGTCCACATTTACATGAGAGTTTGATCCTGGCTCAGGACGAACGCTGGCGGCGTGCCTAATACATGCAAGTCGAACGGTCTTTTCTATGGAAGCTTGCTTCCGCTGAGAAGATAGTGGCGGACGGGTGAGTAACACGTGGGTAACCTGCCCATAAGAGGGGGATAACATCCGGAAACGGGTGCTAATACCGCATAGTTTTCTTGATCGCATGATCGGGAAAGGAAAGACGGCCTTTGTGCTGTCGCTTATGGATGGACCCGCGGCGTATTAGTTAGTTGGTGAGGTAATGGCTCACCAAGACGATGATACGTAGCCGACCTGAGAGGGTGATCGGCCACATTGGGACTGAGACACGGCCCAAACTCCTACGGGAGGCAGCAGTAGGGAATCTTCCGCAATGGACGAAAGTCTGACGGAGCAACGCCGCGTGAGTGAAGAAGGTTTTCGGATCGTAAAACTCTGTTGTCAGAGAAGAACAAGTCGGAGAGTAACTGCTCCGGCCTTGACGGTATCTGACCAGAAAGCCACGGCTAACTACGTGCCAGCAGCCGCGGTAATACGTAGGTGGCAAGCGTTGTCCGGATTTATTGGGCGTAAAGCGAGCGCAGGCGGTTCCTTAAGTCTGATGTGAAAGCCCACGGCTCAACCGTGGAAGGTCATTGGAAACTGGGGAACTTGAGTGCAGAAGAGGAGAGTGGAATTCCATGTGTAGCGGTGAAATGCGTAGATATATGGAGGAACACCAGTGGCGAAGGCGACTCTCTGGTCTGTAACTGACGCTGAGGCTCGAAAGCGTGGGGAGCAAACAGGATTAGATACCCTGGTAGTCCACGCCGTAAACGATGAGTGCTAAGTGTTGGAGGGTTTCCACCCTTCAGTGCTGCAGCTAACGCATTAAGCACTCCGCCTGGGGAGTACGGCCGCAAGGCTGAAACTCAAAGGAATTGACGGGGACCCGCACAAGCGGTGGAGCATGTGGTTTAATTCGAAGCAACGCGAAGAACCTTACCAGGTCTTGACATCCTTTGACAATCCTAGAGATAGGACTTTCCCTTCGGGGACAAAGTGACAGGTGGTGCATGGTTGTCGTCAGCTCGTGTCGTGAGATGTTGGGTTAAGTCCCGCAACGAGCGCAACCCCTATTGTTAGTTGCCAGCATTCAGTTGGGCACTCTAATGAGACTGCCGGTGACAAACCGGAGGAAGGTGGGGATGACGTCAAATCATCATGCCCCTTATGACCTGGGCTACACACGTGCTACAATGGATGGTACAACGAGCAGCAAGACCGCGAGGTCAAGCGAATCTCTTAAAGCCATTCTCAGTTCGGATTGCAGGCTGCAACTCGCCTGCATGAAGCCGGAATCGCTAGTAATCGCGGATCAGCACGCCGCGGTGAATACGTTCCCGGGTCTTGTACACACCGCCCGTCACACCACGAGAGTTTGTAACACCCGAAGTCGGTGAGGTAACCTTTTTGGAGCCAGCCGCCTAAGGTGGGACAGATGATTGGGGTGAAGTCGTAACAAGGTAGCCGTATCGGAAGGTGCGGCTGGATCACCTCCTTTCTAAGGAATATAATGGAATCCTTGCTTGGTTCAATCATTCTTTGTTCAGTTTTGAGAGATCAATCTCTCAAGCAAGAAAATTTGTTCTTTGAAAACTGAATACTACAAAAATAAAGTAAGAAACCTAAACATTTTACCGCGTTTTAAGTTAACTTAAATGAGTTTTTAACGAAATAAGTTAGCAAGCCAGCAATGGCGAGCTTAACCATAGGTTAAGTGAATAAGGGCGCACGGTGGATGCCTAGGCACTAGGAGCCGATGAAGGACGGGACTAACACCGATATGCTCCGGGGAGCTGTAAGTAAGCTTTGATCCGGAGATTTCCGAATGGGGCAACCCAATATCTTTGATAGGATATTACGTTACACTGAATACATAGGTGTATCGAGGAACACGCAGGGAACTGAAACATCTCATTACCTGCAGGAAGAGAAAGAAAATTCGATTCCCTTAGTAGCGGCGAGCGAAACGGGAAAAGCCCAAACCAAAGAGCTTGCTCTTTGGGGTTGTAGGACTGGGACATGAGACTGCAATGGATAGCAGAAGCCAACTGGAAAGTTGCGCAACATAGGGTAATAGCCCCGTATGCGAAATCCAAATCAGCTCTACCAGTATCCTGAGTACGGCGGAACACGAGAAATTCCGTCGGAATCCGGGAGGACCATCTCCCAAGGCTAAATACTCCCTAGTGACCGATAGTGAACCAGTACCGTGAGGGAAAGGTGAAAAGCACCCCGGAAGGGGAGTGAAACAGTACCTGAAACCGTGTGCCTACAAGTAGTCAAAGCCCGTTAATGGGTGATGGCGTACCTTTTGTAGAATGGACCGGCGAGTTACGATTTCATGCAAGGTTAAGTTGAAAAAACGGAGCCGCAGCGAAAGCGAGTCTGAATAGGGCGAATAAGTATGAGGTCGTAGACCCGAAACCAAGTGACCTACCCATGTCCAGGTTGAAGGTGCGGTAATACGCACTGGAGGACCGAACCCACGCACGTTGAAAAGTGCGGGGATGAGGTGTGGGTAGCGGAGAAATTCCAATCGAACTTGGAGATAGCTGGTTCTCTCCGAAATAGCTTTAGGGCTAGCCTCGGATATGCGAATCATGGAGGTAGAGCACTGTTTGGACTAGGGGCCCTTCTCGGGTTACCGAATTCAGATAAACTCCGAATGCCATTGATTTAGATCCGGGAGTCAGACTGCGAGTGATAAGATCCGTAGTCAAAAGGGAAACAGCCCAGACCACCAGCTAAGGTCCCAAAGTATCTGTTAAGTGGAAAAGGATGTGGGGTTGCACAGACAACTAGGATGTTGGCTCAGAAGCAGCCATCATTTAAAGAGTGCGTAATAGCTCACTAGTCGAGTGACCCTGCGCCGAAAATTTACCGGGGCTAAACAGATCACCGAAGCTGTGGATGGAACCTTCGGGTTCCGTGGTAGGAGAGCGTTCTAAGGGCATCGAAGCCAGATCGTGAGGACTGGTGGAGCGCTTAGAAGTGAGAATGCCGGTATGAGTAGCGCAAGACGGGTGAGAATCCCGTCCACCGAATAACTAAGGTTTCCTGGGGAAGGCTCGTCCTCCCAGGGTTAGTCGGGACCTAAGCTGAGGCCGATAGGCGTAGGCGATGGACAACAGGTTGATATTCCTGTACCAGTTGCTTTTGTTTGAGCGATGGAGGGACGCAGGAGGCTAAGGAATGCACACGATCGGAAATGTGTGTCCAAGCAACAAGTCTGAGAACGAGTGAAATGCTTTTTCTCTCAAGGACAAGTTGTGATGGGGAGCGAAATTTAGTAGCGAAGTTCCTGATGTCACACTGCCAAGAAAAGCTTCTAGTGAGAAAGTAACTGCCCGTACCGCAAACCGACACAGGTAGTTGAGGAGAGAATCCTAAGGTGTGCGAGAGAACTCTCGTTAAGGAACTCGGCAAAATGACCCCGTAACTTCGGGAGAAGGGGTGCTGACCGCAAGGTCAGCCGCAGTGAATAGGCCCAAGCGACTGTTTATCAAAAACACAGGTCTCTGCAAAATCGAAAGATGACGTATAGGGGCTGACGCCTGCCCGGTGCTGGAAGGTTAAGAGGAGAGGTTAGCGCAAGCGAAGCTTTGAATTGAAGCCCCAGTAAACGGCGGCCGTAACTATAACGGTCCTAAGGTAGCGAAATTCCTTGTCGGGTAAGTTCCGACCCGCACGAAAGGCGTAACGATTTGGGCACTGTCTCAACGAGAGACTCGGTGAAATTATAGTACCAGTGAAGATGCTGGTTACCCGCGACAGGACGGAAAGACCCCATGGAGCTTTACTGCAGTTTGATATTGCGTGTTTGTATCACATGTACAGGATAGGTAGGAGCCAATGATACCGGGACGCCAGTCTCGGAGGAGGCAACGGTGGGATACTACCCTTGTGATATGACCACTCTAACCCGCTGCTCTTAGCGAGCAGGGAGACAGTGTCAGACGGGCAGTTTGACTGGGGCGGTCGCCTCCAAAAATGTAACGGAGGCGCCCAAAGGTTCCCTCAGAATGGTTGGAAATCATTCGTAGAGTGTAAAGGCAGAAGGGAGCTTGACTGCGAGACCTACAAGTCGAGCAGGGACGAAAGTCGGGCTTAGTGATCCGGTGGTTCCGCATGGAAGGGCCATCGCTCAACGGATAAAAGCTACCCTGGGGATAACAGGCTTATCTCCCCCAAGAGTTCACATCGACGGGGAGGTTTGGCACCTCGATGTCGGCTCATCGCATCCTGGGGCTGTAGTCGGTCCCAAGGGTTGGGCTGTTCGCCCATTAAAGCGGTACGCGAGCTGGGTTCAGAACGTCGTGAGACAGTTCGGTCCCTATCCGTCGCGGGCGTTGGAAATTTGAGAGGAGCTGTCCTTAGTACGAGAGGACCGGGATGGACACACCGCTGGTGTACCAGTTGTTCTGCCAAGAGCATCGCTGGGTAGCTATGTGTGGACGGGATAAACGCTGAAAGCATCTAAGCGTGAAGCCCCCCTCAAGATGAGATTTCCCATCACTTTAAGTGAGTAAGACCCCTGAGAGATGATCAGGTAGATAGGTTGGGAGTGGAAGTACAGCGATGTATGGAGCGGACCAATACTAATCGGTCGAGGACTTAACCAATTTTTAAAAAGAAGAAAACTCAAGCGGTGTTTTCGGGTTCCCTTTAATTTTGTAGATTCAGTTTTGAGAGAACAACGTTCTCTTGAAAAATGTGCGGTGACGATGGCAAGAAGGTCACACCTGTTCCCATCTCGAACACAGAAGTTAAGCTTCTTAGCGCCGATTGTAGTGAAGGGTTTCCCTTTGTGAGAGTAGGACGTTGCCGCGCTTTTTTTTGTATACAGAATTATTCCGCAATAGCTCAGTTGGTAGTAGCGCATGACTGTTAATCATGATGTCGTAGGTTCGAGTCCTACTTGCGGAGTTTTTTCTTAAGATGAGTTATTAGCTCAGTTGGTAGAGCATCTGACTTTTAATCAGAGGGTCGCAGGTTCGAGCCCTGCATAACTCATTTGCGGGTGTGGCGGAATTGGCAGACGCACTAGATTTAGGATCTAGCGCCGCAAGGCGTGGGGGTTCAAGTCCCTTCACCCGCATAATTTAATACGCCGGCTTAGCTCAGTTGGTAGAGCATCTGATTTGTAATCAGAGGGTCGAGGGTTCGAATCCTTTAGCCGGCACCATTCGCGGAAGTAGTTCAGTGGTAGAACATCACCTTGCCAAGGTGGGGGTCGCGGGTTCGAACCCCGTCTTCCGCTTTCATAAGGACTATGCCAGACCTTATGATTGCAACAAACAGTAACATGCCGGGGTGGCGGAACTGGCAGACGCACAGGACTTAAAATCCTGCGGTGAGTGATCACCGTATCGGTTCGATTCCGATTCTCGGCATTTAGGCACCCATAGCTCAATTGGATAGAGTACTTGACTACGAATCAAGCGGTTACAGGTTCGACTCCTGTTGGGTGCATTTTTTAATATTTTTCAAACGGGAAGTAGCTCAGCTTGGTAGAGCACTTGGTTTGGGACCAAGGGGTCGCAGGTTCGAATCCTGTCTTCCCGATTTAAAAATCTTCACGGGGCCTTAGCTCAGCTGGGAGAGCGCCTGCCTTGCACGCAGGAGGTCAGCGGTTCGATCCCGCTAGGCTCCATTTTTCATTTTGGCGGTGTAGCTCAGATGGCTAGAGCATCCGGTTCATACCCGGAAGGTCATGGGTTCGACCCCCTTCGCCGCTATTATACCTTGCTTCGGACCTTTAGCTCAGTTGGTTAGAGCAGACGGCTCATAACCGTCCGGTCGCAGGTTCGAGTCCTGCAAGGTCCATGAAAAACTTATCAGCTTATGGAGGATTACCCAAGTCCGGCTGAAGGGAACGGTCTTGAAAACCGTCAGGCGTGTAAAAGCGCGCAAGGGTTCGAATCCCTTATCCTCCTTTAGTGGCCTCAGGCCATTGTATTGTCATGGCTGTTGGCGCTTTAGCGACATTACAGACATGAAACACTTGAGCGTAAGCTCACAGTGTTTCCTTATTATCGCGGGGTGGAGCAGTTGGCAGCTCGCCGGGCTCATAACCCGGAGGTCACAGGTTCAAGTCCTGTCCCCGCAATTGTTTTCTTTTTAACGCATGGTTCCGTGGTGTAGGGGTCAACATGCCTGCCTGTCACGCAGGAGATCGCGGGTTCAAATCCCGTCGGAGCCGCCATGCGGGTGTAGTTTAGTGGTAAAACCCCAGCCTTCCAAGCTGATGTCGGGAGTTCGATTCTCCTCACCCGCTTTTTTTAAGAAGGGCCTATAGCTCAGCTGGTTAGAGCGCACGCCTGATAAGCGTGAGGTCGATGGTTCGAGTCCATTTAGGCCCATTGATAAAGCATACAGATAGTGGAGTTCTCTTTTAAGGGGAAGTACTCAAGTGGCTGAAGAGGCGCCCCTGCTAAGGGTGTAGGTCGTTAACGCGGCGCGAGGGTTCAAATCCCTCCTTCTCCGTAGCTTTATCGCAAAGAATAAAAGCATGGTCCGTTGGTCAAGCGGTTAAGACACCGCCCTTTCACGGCGGTAACACGGGTTCGATTCCCGTACGGATCATTATTTCCAGTATTATGGAGGTTTAGCTCAGCTGGGAGAGCGTCTGCCTTACAAGCAGAATGTCGGCGGTTCGATCCCGTCAACCTCCATTGCATTATTTATTTTCAATCTTATGGTCCGTTGGTCAAGCGGTTAAGACACCGCCCTTTCACGGCGGTAACACGGGTTCGATTCCCGTACGGATCATCATCCTAACTGTTGCGGCGCTAGCTGTTTAACTGACAGGATACCAATGGACGTCAGTTCCAATCAATCAATCTCCATCTTAACAATATTTTCAACCTTACGGTCCGTTGGTCAAGCGGTTAAGACACCGCCCTTTCACGGCGGTAACACGGGTTCGATTCCCGTACGGATCATCATCCTAACTGTTGCGGCGCTAGCTGCTTAGCGGACAGGATATGAATGGAGCTCAGCTCCATCCAATCAATCTTCATCTTAATAATATTTTCAACCTTATGGTCCGTTGGTCAAGCGGTTAAGACACCGCCCTTTCACGGCGGTAACACGGGTTCGATTCCCGTACGGATCATTGTTTCCAGCATTATGGAGGTTTAGCTCAGCTGGGAGAGCGTCTGCCTTACAAGCAGAATGTCGGCGGTTCGATCCCGTCAACCTCCATTGGTTCCGTGGTGTAGGGGTCAACATGCCTGCCTGTCACGCAGGAGATCGCGGGTTCAAATCCCGTCGGAGCCGTTTTACTTTCTGAAAAGTGTGCTATACTTCTTACAAGATGTCTAGCTTCACGGGTTAGCCCTTCGGAATTTAGATAAATCGTACCTATTGTGATCTACGATGCTCATACGGAACGATTTCCTAAAATTCTTTCAGGCTGAATGAACCCGTTCCGCTTTTCTTAATATTTTGGTCTGATAGCTCAGTTGGTAGAGCACTTGATTGAAGCTCAAGGTGTCGGCGGTTCGAATCCGTCTCGGACCATTTTTTATATGATGGAGGGATAGCGAAGTGGCTAAACGCGGCGGACTGTAAATCCGCTCTTTCGGGTTCGGCAGTTCGAATCTGCCTCCCTCCATTTTTTAAAAGCTTACTCTGAATAGGGGTATAGTTTAAAGGTAGAACAACGGTCTCCAAAACCGTCGGTGTGGGTTCAAGTCCTACTACCCCTGTATCAACATTATATTATGGCGATTGTGGCGAAGTGGTTAACGCACCGGTTTGTGGATCCGGCATTCGTGGGTTCAATTCCCATCAGTCGCCCTCTTATTGGGCTATCGCCAAGCGGTAAGGCAACAGACTTTGACTCTGTCATTCGTTGGTTCGAATCCAGCTAGCCCAGTTTTTTTAAATAGTAACACCTCGGCGGTATAGCCAAGTGGTAAGGCACAGGTCTGCAAAACCTCTATCACCGGTTCAAATCCGGTTACCGCCTTTCCATGAGTAAGATGGAAAATTGCATTCTTCATATCATGCCGGCGTGGCGGAATTGGCAGACGCGCTGGACTCAAAATCCAGTGCCCGCAAGGGCGTGCCGGTTCGACCCCGGCCGCCGGTATATTTGATACATCAACGTTTTCGGACGTTTGATGTATCTTTTTTTTGTACTTTAATGAGAGTAATCATCATTTTCAAAATTTGATTGTATTTTTTTTCGGTATTGTATGGGTGAAAGATTAAATTCATCTTTGAAACAGCGAGAGAAATGGTCAGTAGAGTTGTATCCGACGGATTCGCTAATTTCTGATATTTTTTTCTCAGAATACTTCAGTAATAGCACTGCATTATCCACTTTATACTTGTTTACAATTTCATTATAGGAAGATCCCGTCAATCTTTTTATCTGTTTGCCTAAGTATGCCGCATCATAGTTGAATTTTTCAGCTAGAAATTGCAACGATACCGATTGGTAGTTATTTTTAATGTATGCCAATATGGGGGTGATTTGCGATGAAATCGTGTTTGTTGGTTTGAAGTACAAATAGGTATTGCTAAAATTTCGTAACACTTCATTCAAAAATATATTGATGTAGCTGCAGCAAACGGCATTTGCATTCGGTTCATTGGAGTGGGATTCAATAAAAATATTCTTGATGATCTCGCAAAATTTCTCACTAGGAGGAACTATAAACAGCAAGTAATTTTTATTGGAAGTGTATAAACTATTGTGAAAGAATTGAGACAGTAGGCTATCATAACGTAAGATATCAAAAAATGAAGTGTGGAATGTACTTTTTTTGATTACTATACAGATTATGATACTTTGATCATCTGCTTCTATAGTGTGGTTTGTTTCGGGAGCAATGATACACAGTTCGCCTTCACTCATTGTTCTGGTTTCTCCGACACATTCAAATTTCATACTACCTTTTAAAACATAGTTTATTTCGAAATAATTATGACTATGAGTGTGAGCTGCTTCATTATAAAAATGAAGCAATATTTTTGCATCCCTGTCAGAGAAAATGAAGTAGTCCTCAGATACATTTGTTGTCAATCTTTTTGGATCACGGATGATCGGCGAGATATCAATAGTGTTTTCTGAAAAAATATGCACTAACTGCTCGCTATCGGATACGTCCCAACTAGAAAAATCTGGTGTAAACGGAATTGTAGATGTTTTATTTGCCATATATATAGATTGAATTGCTTTAACAACTTCCGTATTCTTTTCAAACTCTAAAAAATACTCAGTCAAATAATCTTGAACAAAACAATAAGGTGTGTAAATACTTTTCTTCACCGCAGATCACTCATTTCTTAACTTCTGTAACGAATAATGACTAATTTTGTCGGATTATCCTCTAAAATAAACATTATCACATGAGTTGAATGCGATTACAATATAAGTATATCGATTGATTGTATATGGAGCATCAAAGATGAATTTTATCGGATACTTAAATCTGTATGAAGGAAGGCCACACATGAAAACTGAAGAGATTATCATCAGAGACCCTTATGTTTTGTTGCATGAAGACAAATATTATCTTTACGAAACACGGAGTAAAAGTTGTTGGGGTGAAATGGATGGATTTGATTGCTACGTCAGTGCTGATTTAGACAATTGGGAAGGGCCCTTTGAAATATTCCGTAAAGAAGAGAATTTCTGGGCAGATCAAAGTTATTGGGCACCCGAATGCTATCACAAAGAGGGGAGTTTCTATCTGGTAGCTACATTAGGAGCAGAAAACAGAAAGAAATCAGTGAATCTATTAAAAGCTGATTCGCCATTAGGTCCCTTTCATTATTGTTCCCAATTGACCTCCTCAGATCGAGAATGTATTGATGGAACGATTTATGAAGAGCATGGATATGGGTATTTGGTTTATTCGAATACGTTGCAGGATACAATAACTGGCGATATGTGCGCCATCCAACTCTCCGATGATTGGGAATCCACTATTGGAGATCCTTTTAAACTATTCGCTGCTAACGATGCAAAGTGGGCACTTCCAGTTCCATTCGCTAAGTCTGAATTTGGTATTGATGGCGAAGCATATTTTTCCGATGGCCCAAGTTTATTCAAAGCAAAAAATAGCAATTTAGTAATGTTGTGGTCCAGTTGGGCGGGGAAAGGTTATTCAGTAGGTGTGGCCTATTCTGAATCTGGAAAAATTCAAGGGCCCTGGAAACATGAAAGCAAGCTCCTCATTGAAAATGGCGGTCATGGTATGATTTTTCAAAAGATGGACGGCACTTGGAATTTCTCGCTTCATTATCCCAATGATAGATATAATGAACACCCATTATTTATCAGCATTTCCGACGGGGAACTTCCTTTAGAAGTGTAAAATAAAATGTACTTGAATTTCAATCAGACAATCAGCATAAAGCAATAACGCCCAGAAAGCTGATCTCTCTGGGCGTTGTTTTTTGTATTGATAAAATTCCCTATCTGTACCCTGAGATATTCCTCGGAACATAAGCTTCTTCCAAGTACTTGATCTCTGCTGCGCTCAATGCAATTTCGAATGCACCCAAGGCATCATCCAGATATTTCACTTTCGTCGCGCCGATCAGTGGGGAGGTGACGTAGTCTTTGCTCAGCATCCAAGCTGTCGCGACTTGTCCGCGGGTGATGCCGCGCTCGTCCGCTAATTTATGGACCCTCGAGATGACTTCATTGTTGGAAGCCACAACGTAAGCAGGCAGATCAGCTTGTACGGATTGGCTGGTGCGGGCTGTGACGGCACCGATATCCCTCGTCAATCTTCCTCCCGCCAACGGGCTCCAAGGCGTCATCGCCACTTTTTGGTCCTGCAGTAAAGGGATCATTTCGCGTTCTTCTTCCCGGTAGAGAAGATTGTACAGGTTCTGCATGGAAACAAATTTCGTCCAGCCGTTCTTCTCGGCGATGAATTGGGCTTTGGCAAATTGCCAAGCATGCATGGAAGAGGCTCCGATATAACGCACTTTCCCCATTTTCACCAAATCGTGCAGTGCTTCCATCGTCTCTTCGATAGGTGTGCCGTAATCCCAGCGGTGGATGATGTACAGGTCCAGATAATTGGTCTGCAATCTTTTCAAAGAGTGATCGATTTCGGCGAAGATGCTTTTGCGTGACAAGCCTTTCGCATTCGGTCCGTCGAACATCGGGAAATATAATTTGGAAGCCAAGACGATTTCATCGCGGTTGGCGAAATCCTTCAAAGCCTTGCCTACGATCTCTTCGCTGGATCCAGCTGAGTACAAGTTTGCAGTATCGAAGAAATTGATTCCGGAGTCCAAAGCTTTTTTGATGACTTCGCGGCTTTCCGCTTCACCTATCGACCATTTTTCCCGACCGCGTTCCGTTTCCCCGAAGCCCATGCAACCCAGACAGAGTTTTGAGACTTCCATACCGGTATTCCCTAATTTTAAA
This sequence comes from Trichococcus shcherbakoviae, assembly GCF_963666195.1. Classification (NCBI taxonomy): domain Bacteria; kingdom Bacillati; phylum Bacillota; class Bacilli; order Lactobacillales; family Carnobacteriaceae; genus Trichococcus; species Trichococcus shcherbakoviae. The sequence goes on along the minus strand of NZ_OY762653.1, from coordinate 1,388,388 downwards.
TATTCCATGATAGCGCCTCCAAATGTTTTATTTTTATAATAACCCTAGTGTAAGTGTTGGAGTAAACTCCAAGACAAGTGTTTTATGCCGAATAAAAAAATATTATTCAATAGCTGCTGTAACGGTTGACTTGGAGTCCACTTCAGGATTTAAACTGGGGGTAACAAAAATATGAAATAGGAGGAATGGAAGATGAAAATGAGCGAAACTGCCAAAAAGAACCATGATGAACTGTTTCCCGGGCACGTGTCGATATTGGCTGAAAAGGATCCGGAATTTATTGAAGTTTTTGATAATTTCGCGTTTGATGAAGTGCTGCAATGCACCAGTTTGGATGTGAAGGAAAGGCAGAAAGTGCTGTTGGCTGCTTTGATCGCCATGCAATGCGTGAACGAGTTCAAAGCGATGGCGAAGGGTTCTTTGAATGTAGCCGTCACGCCGATAGAGCTGAAGGAGATCGTCTATCAGGCCGTCCCTTATGCCGGCTTGGGGAAAGTGTTCGATTTCCTGCATGCGGCAAATGAAGTGTTGGAGGAAAGAGGGATTACGCTGCCGTTGGAGGGCCAATCCACAACGACTGTCGAAAACCGTTTTGAGAAGGGATTGGAAATTGTCCGCGAAGCTGCGGGGAACACTGTGGATAAAATGTTGGACACGATGCCGCAGAACCAGAAGCATTTTGCCACTTTTTTGGCGGATAACTGTTTCGGCGATTTCTTTACGCGCAGCGGGTTATCGATCCAGGAACGGGAACTGCTGATCTTTACCATGCTGGCTTCGATGGGCGGAGCTGAGCCGCAAATGAAGGGACATATCCGCAACAACCTCCGCATCGGCAATGATAAGCAAAAGTTATTGGATACAATCACAGTATTGTTGCCGTTCATCGGGTATCCGCGGACATTGACGGCGCTGAATTGCCTGAATGAAGTCGCTCCGGAAGAAAGCTGAAAGCGTAGGGGATAAAGATGAAAATCGCTCAAGTCAGCAAAGAGAAGAATATTTCACTTGATGGTTTGCGTTATTATGAACGGATCGGGCTGATCCCGCCCGTGAAACGGGTCAAAGGCGGCATCCGGGAGTATTCGGATGAGGATCTGAAGTGGCTGGATTTCATGATGGAGGTGCGATCTGCGGGGGTGTCGATCGAACCGTTGATCGATTATGTGCGTCTGTGTGGCGAAGGCTTCCATACCGTTCAGGCCAGGCGGGATCTGTGGGTCGACGAGTGCGACCTGTTGGAAGAGAAAATTTTCGGACTGCAGGAGACCTTGGCGCAAATGAAAGGCAAAGTAGACCATTACGACGGGATGCTGAAAGGCTAGGGTTGGGACATTTGTTCCAGCTCTTTTTTGTGTGCCAGTTTCATCCGAGGCACCTTGTTATTCGCTGGGACAGCGAGCGTTGTCGGATAAACTGGAAGAATCCGACAAACGGAGAGCAAATATGGTCATAATTGTCGGATGACTTGGAATATCCGACAAATTGAGAGCGAACGTGCCGCTCATTGTCGGATAACTTGGAAATATCCGACATTCGGAGCACCACATCTCTATTTCTTTAGGGTTTTTGTTGCAAATGCAACAAAAACCCGTTATGATTAATTTAAATTTCCTGAAGAAGGCAGGTGGGTTGTATGGCGGAAATTCTCCGTGAAATCGGCATGATCGCCAGGGCTTTGGATTCGATCGCGAATATTGAGTTCAAGGAGTTCGACCTGACGAGGGGGCAGTACTTGTACCTCATCCGGATCTGCGAAAATCCGGGCATCATCCAGGAAAAACTGGCGGAAATGATCAAAGTCGACCGCACGACGGCTTCGCGCGCCATCAAAAAACTGGAAGCGAATGGCTTCATAGAAAAGAGAATCGACTCCGCAAACAGAAAGATCAAACGCATTTTCCCGACTGAAAAAGGGAACGAAATCTCCCCGAACATCAGCAGAGAAAATGAGCACTCGGAACGGGTGGCGCTGCAGGGTTTATCGGAAGATGAATCAGCGCTTCTCCTCGGTCTGCTCCAAAAGGTCAGGAAAAACGTCGAAGGCGATTGGGAATACGTGAAAAAAGGCAACAAAAGAAACTACTGAAGCAATAATAAGGAGTGCATCATATATGGCAATCACACTGAAAAAATGCAGAAGCGAAGATTTGGCGGATCTTCAAGCAATCGGCATCGAAACGTTCACGGACACTTTCGCGGCCCACAACACGCCGGAAGACCTGCAGGCTTACCTGGATAAGGCCTACGATCCGGAAAAGCTGAAGGAGGAACTTTCGGCTGAAGGTTCGACCTTCTACTTTCTGTATGACGGGGTGGAACTTGCGGGCTACATGAAGATCAATGTCGAGGCAGCCTTGACGGAAAAACTGGATGCTGATTCGTTGGAAGTGGAGCGGATCTACATCCGGCCTGCCTTCAAGCGCAGAGGGCTCGGGAAATATCTGATCGACAAAGCGATCGAAATAGCCCGCGTTCAAGGCAAGGAGCTGATCTGGCTGGGGGTCTGGGAACACAATCTGAATGCCATCGCGTTTTATGAAAAGATGGGATTCGTCCATACCGGCTCGCATTCGTTCTTTATGGGCGACGATGAACAGACCGACTTCATCATGACTAAGAAACTGGGCTGACCAGCATACAAAAAAACCATCGTCGGGTTGGGAGCGATGGTTTTTTGCGGACACAACTGATATTTTATCATCTCGAAACGTGATCCTCTTCCTTGATGATATCAACCGTTGAGGATCGGCCGGCTTCAATCATCTTGGAAGTGCTGATCCGCAGTTGCAGGTTGGCATCGTAATCGAGTGCAAAGATGCAGGAATAGAGTACGTCCAGCAGGTACACGATGGCGCTGTCGGTGGAGAAGGTGGCGATTTTTGAATAGAGCTTCTCCCTTGTGCAAATTTTGAGCACGCAATCCGCAAGCCGGGCGGTCGTATTGTCCCCGATATTGGTGATGGCGATGATGGGGATATTGTTCGCTTTTAAATATTGGATTGTTTCGTTCAATATCGAAGTTTCTCCGGAATAGGAGACGATGATTGCGCAAGAGGAAGGATCCGCCAGGTGCGCCTTGAAGATCGTTTCGCCCTGCAACAAGCAGATTTCCACTCGTTTTTTGATCCGGGACATGTTGTGTTGGAATTCCTGCGTGATCAACAGGTTGTTGCTGACTGCAAAAAGACTGGTATAGGAAGACTTCCTGATGATCTGGATGGCCTTCTGCAGGTCGTCATGGGTGATCAGCGACAAGGTATCGTCGATGGATTCCTTTTCCAAGGCAGCAATTTTACTTGCAATCGACATGATGGTATCATTACGGTGAAAAGGCAGATTGGCGTTTATTTCACTGAAATGTTTCTGCAAATATTCCTCTTCTTTCAGGAAGGCTTCCTTTAAATCGCTCCAGCCGCTGAAGTTCATCTTATGGGCAATCCTTACCAATGTGGAAGGGGAAGTGTAAGTCGCCTCGGCAATCTCTTTTGTGGTCATTTCCTCGATGGCCGCTTTTTTCTCAAGTATATAGGTCACTATCTTTTGTTCGCTGTTCGAGAAATCAAAATTCTCCAGCCGTTCTCTGATGAGCATCCGCATCCCCCTCGCGTGTTTCTTCTGAACCTCACTATTATCCTATCATATTTGTGAATGTTATTTGATAATCCGGATCAAAAAAATGGGAAATTTGTAAACGGTGTTACGGAGTGTCCAGAAGTTATTGTTTCTGTTCCGCTATCCATTATAATCGAGTAGTAAAAGAATGTAGCCGCTTCGCTGGTCATTCGAGCCGTACATCCATATCGGTAGGGGGAGAAAAAAATGATAGGGTTCATCGCAGCTGTTTTAACAACATTGTCATTCGTGCCGCAAGCGTGGCAGATCATCAAAACCAAAGACACCTCAGGCATCTCGTTGGGCATGTACGCCATGTTTGTGGCTGGGGTTTTTCTATGGTTAATCCACGGATGGAACATCCAGGATTATGCTATCATTTCGGCGAACGGCATCACCTTGGTACTGGCTTCAATTATTTTGTTTTATAAAATCAAATATAAATAAGAGGAGAGATCATTATGGCACTGGATAAAGATTTTTTGTGGGGCGGCGCATTGGCTGCCCATCAGTTTGAAGGAGGGGTCCTGAATACCTCGAAAGGCTTGAGCGTGGCGGACGTCATGACAGCCGGAGCGCACGGCGTTCCCCGCGTCATCACGGACGGTGTGGTCGAAGGCAATTATTACCCGAACCACGTCGGCATCGACTTCTATGGGCGCTATAAAGAAGATATTGCCTTGTTCGCGGAAATGGGATTCAAGTGTTTCCGTACCTCCATCGCTTGGTCGCGCATCTTCCCGAACGGCGATGAAGCGGAGCCGAACGAAGAAGGCCTGCAGTTCTATGATGATGTTTTCGATGAATTGTTGAAATACGGAATCGAACCGGTCATCACGCTTTCCCACTTCGAGATGCCTTATCATTTGGCCAAAGAATACGGCGGCTTCATGAACCGCAAGACCGTGGATTTCTTCGTCAAATTTTCGGAAGTCTGCTTCAAGCGCTACAAGGGCAAAGTGAAATATTGGATGACCTTCAATGAAATCAACAACCAAATGAACTATAAAAATGATATCTTCGGCTGGACCAACTCCGGTGCGCACTTCGGCGACTACCCGAATCCGGAAGAAGCGATGTACCAATGTGGGCACTATGAATTGCTTGCCAGCGCATTGGCTGTAAAAATCGGTAAAGAGATCAACCCGGATTTCCAAATCGGAAATATGATCGCGATGGTTCCGATCTATCCTTATTCGTCTCGACCTGCTGATATGGTCTTGTCCAACCAAATGATGCATGACCGCTGGTTCTTCTGCGACGTGCAATGCCGCGGCCACTATCCTGCTTACGCCTTGAAGATGTTCGAACGCAAAGGCTTCAACCTGGACATCACCGAAGCAGACAAAAATGCTTTGGCTGAAGGCACTGTCGACTATATCGGCTTCTCTTACTATATGAGTAACTGCGTCGATTCGACCGTAAATAAAGATGTATCGAAATCTTTGGACGGTTCCAGCGCACATTCCGTGAAGAACCCGTTCATCGAGGAGTCCGACTGGGGCTGGGCGATCGATCCTGAAGGTTTGCGATACACATTGAATCTGTTCTACGAACGCTATGAAAAACCATTATTCATCGTCGAAAACGGCTTCGGCGCCATCGACATCAAGGAAGAGGACGGCAGCTGCCACGATCCATACCGCATCGACTACCTGAAGACGCATATCGAAGAAATGAAAAAAGCTGTCGAAGAGGACGGCGTCGATCTGATGGGCTACACACCATGGGGCTGCATCGACTGCGTATCCTTCACGACCGGCGAAATGAAGAAACGCTACGGCTTCATCTATGTCGATAGGGACAATGAAGGCAACGGAACACTGGAAAGAAGCAAAAAGGATTCCTTCGATTGGTACAAGAAGGTTATTGCCTCCAACGGGGAAGAATTAGCTTAAATTGCATACATGAAAAAGCTCAGCGGGATCGCGATATCCTGCTGAGCTTTTTGTATTCGGTAATGTGGTCCTTGTCCGATTCTTTGGTAATATCGGACAACCAGTGACGCCGCCGCATGTTGCTTGTCCGATTCTTTGGTAATATCAGACAACCACTGTCTCCGATGCGTGTTACTTGTCCGATTCATCGGTAATATTGGACAACCACGGTCTCCGATGCGTGCTGCTTGTCCGATTCATCGGTAATATCGGACAACCACGGTCTCCGATGCGTATTACTTGTCCGATTCATCGGTAATATTGGACAACCACACCCACCGATGTGTGCTGCGTGTTCAAGCAGTCTATTTTTATCCGGGCAATAGCGACCCGCTTGCTCAAAAAAACCACCGCTCATAAGAGCGGTGGCATAAAGGAGTTGTTCTTTACTTTGGAGGAGTAAAGAAGAGTAAAAGATTGTTGTGATTGGCCTATCTGTATAATAGTCCTCAATTGTGAAGACAATATGAAGAAATCCGTATATATTTTGGTTATTTCGGTACAGAAAAGAAAAATATTGCGACCGGTTCGACCATAAAACCCGCGAAATGATATACTGTTCTTATAAAAATTGCAGGGAGGAAATCAGATGAAAGTAGCATTAATTGCGCATGACCGTAAAAAAGATTTGATGATTCAATTATGTACCGCCTATAAAGCAATCCTTGAAGAACATGAATTGTTCGCGACCGGTACGACCGGCACCCGCATCATGGAAGCGACAGGATTGAGCGTACACCGTTTCAAGTCGGGCCCACTCGGAGGGGACCAACAGATCGGCGCCATGATTTCGGAAAATAAAATGGATATGGTGATCTTCCTGCGTGATCCTTTGGCCGCTATGCCCCATGAACCGGATGTAACCGCTTTGATCCGTTTGAGCGATGTCTATGAAATCCCGTTGGCTACCAATATCGGCACAGCCGAAGTGCTGCTCCGCGGATTGGATGCTGGCTTCGTCGATTGGCGCGAATTCTACAATGCGGAAGGCAGCATTGATTTCGGGTAAGCTGGTAACAGGCTGTTTACAAAAAAACGTGTCGCTCAGTTGGATCATTCCAGCTGAGCGACGCGTTTTTTTGCATTAAAATGGTTCTTTCAAGTAGGACAATGCATAGGAAATATGCAACTCCGTGGCGATGGCCAACCCTTTTTCATCGATGTCGAATTTCTCGTGATGATGTCCGTAGGCTGTCTCTTCGCTGCTCTGCGTGCCGATGAAACAGTAGACTCCGGGTGCAACCGCCAAGTAATCCGCAAAGTCGTCTGCGCCCATGCTTTTCGGGCTATCGGTGATTACGTTCTCCAATCCGACGATTTCCGAAGCGACCTTGATGGCATGGTTGGCTGCCTGGATGTCATTGATCAGCGGGGCCGCGGCATCGTAGTTGGAGAATTCGATGGTGGTGCGGTGCGCATCCGAAACATTACGGGCGATCCTTTCCACAGCCTCCAACACCTGGGCACGGACTTCATGGCTGAAGGTACGCACGGTCCCTTCGATTTCGGCCTCGTTGGCGATGATGTTGTAGTTCGTTCCCGCGCGCAGCACGCCGATGCCGACGACGACTTCATCTGTCGGTTTCACTTCACGGGAAACGATGGTCTGGAGCTCCGTTACGATGGCGGCTGCGCTGACCAAAGCATCGCGCCCCAGATCCGGACGCGAGACATGCCCGCTCTTGCCGGAAACTTTGATTTTGAAGATGTCGCAGGACGCATTGGAAGGACCTGGTGTAGCGACGATTTTGCCCAACTGTGTACCGGACTGGAGATGGATACCGAAGACATGGTCGATGCCGTCGATATAGCCGCCGCGCACGAATTGGCGCGCTCCGGCGCCGATTTCTTCCGCGGGCTGGAAGGCGAATTGGATTGTCCCGGCAAATTCATCCTGATGTTCCTTCAGGATTTTCAGCGCGCCCAACAGGGAAGCGGTATGGCCGTCGTGCCCGCAGGCGTGGTTGAAACCGGGGTTGACGGAAGCGTAGGATTTGCCGGTCTCATCCGGTAAAGGCAGTGCATCGATATCGGCGCGCAGCAGAATGGTCTTGCCTGCTCCTTTTCCGCCAATCAAGGTGACCAAGATGCCGGTCTCGCCGACGTTTATGTAAGGCACGCCGATTTCTTCGACTTCCTCCTTTATGCGTTGGATCGTTTCGAATTCCTTCAGGCCCGGCTCCGGATGACGATGGAAATGGCGGCGCAGGGCGACGATGTAGTCGTAGATATCGCTAACTTCTTCGTGGATCTGTTTTTGGTTGATTGTCATAGGGGTTCCTCCTTGGATCTGTATAGGAAAGGGGCTGTGGGCAAATGGCCCAAGCCCCTCGAAATAGTTCAGCTTTTCTATTCAGCTTCGTCCCAAACCGGGAACTGCGAGCCTTTTGAAGATTCTTCGATGACTTTGGCCGTTCCTTCGGATTGGTAGTAGGCTACGATCGTTTGGAAGACCTCGTTGTCGACATCTTCGGAAAGCGCCGCAATGACATTGTAATAAGGTTTTGAGTCTGCGGTTACCGGCTCAAGGAAGACGGCATCTTCGCTCGGGATGAATCCGGCATCCACGGCCATGCCGCTGTTGATGACAGAAGCGGTCACGTCCTGCAAAGCGCGGGCAGTCTGATTGGATTCAAGTGTCTGGAACTGCAGGTTCAATCTGTTTTCGATGACATCTTCAGTTGTCGGAACCAAACCGGCCGCAGTGTCAAGCTTGATCAGTCCGGCTGTCTGCAGCAGGATCAAAGCGCGTCCTTCGTTGGAGACGTCGTTCGGTATGGCAATCGTGTCGCCGTCCTTCAGTTCGTTGATGCTTGTGATTTTTTCAGAATAAAGTCCTAAGGGAGCCATTACCGTATAGCCGATGGTCGTCAATTCCGTTCCATGATCTCTGTTGTAGTTGTCCATGAAGATTTCTGTCTGGAATGAACTCAGATCGATCTCCCCTTCGGCTAAGGCATTGTTAGGGGTTGTGTAGTCGGTGAATTTGACCAGTTCGACTTCGATGTTCTCTTTTTCTTTCAGCTCTTCGATGACGTAATCCCAAGGCTCATTGACTTCGCCGACGACGCCCAGCGTTACTTTGACGGGTTCATTCGCGTCCGCAGTGGAAGAATCGCTGGAGGGATCGGAGGCTGCGTTGCCGCAAGCGGCAAGGAAAAGGCTGGCTGAAAGGGTCAAGGTTGCTAGAAATGTCTTATTTTTCATTAGTAAAGGGCTCCTTAGTATATAAAGATAGCATCAAGAGCGGCGCGAAAAGAAACGCACCGGCTTGATGCTACTCGTATATTTAGTATGTTTTCAGGCTATTGAAGATGAAGAAAGGGTTTCGCTTAGTCCCAAGCAGGGATATCTGTGTTAGCAGTTGTTTCTGCGATCAAAGCTTTTGTTTCTTCGGTTTGGTATGCCGCTACAACTTTTTTGTAGACTTCATTGTCAACATCTTCTGCACGCGCAGCTACAACGTTTTTGTAGATGTCCAAGACTTCCTGGATGTTGTCTGTATCCAAGTAAAGGGCATCTTCAGTCGGTACAAGTCCAGCATCGACGGCAAAGTTGGTGTTGATGACTGCAGCGCCTGCATCTTCAAGCGAACGCGGCAATTGAGCTGCATCCAATTCTTCGATGTTCAGGTTCTTAGGATTTTCGACGATGTCACCTACGGTTGGTGTTGTGCCGGTTGCGTTGTCCAAAGTGATCAAGTCTATGGCTTGCAACAGCAACAAAGCGCGTCCGCCGTTGGTTACGTCATTCGGGATAGCGATCGTGTCGCCGTCTTGAATTTCGCTGTACTCTGTATAATTGTTAGAATAGATCCCCAATGGAGAAACAAAAGTGAATCCAATCGGTGTCAAGTCTGCGTCGTTGTTTGCGTTGTAGTTCTCCAGGAAGGCCACGTGCTGGAAGGCGTTCAAGTCGAGCTCGCCGTTATCCAACGCGATGTTCGGTTGGTTGTAGTCAGTGAATTTGACGATTTCAAGTTCGATGTTCTCGTCTGCAAGACGCTCTGCGACGGCTTCCCAGATTTCGACTGCGGATTCGCTGACCAGACCGATTTTGACTGTAGTCGGTTCTGCTGCCACTGTGCTGCTGGACTCTGCAGCGGATGAATCAGCGGTTGTTCCGCCGTTTCCGCATGCTGCCAGGAATAATGAAGCTGTAAGGACAAGGCTACCAAATAATTTACTCTTTTTCATATGTATTTCCTCCGATTTGTTTTTTATATTTTTACATCACGTCTGCAAACGTGATTTTTGTAAACAAGTTAAGGGGTCTTACTGTTCCCAAGCGGGTACGTCGTTGCCTTCTGTGACATCGTCCAAGATCGCTGCTGTTTCGGATGTTTGGTATTCCGCAACAACTTGTTTGTAGGTTTCGTTGTCTACATCTGCTGCACGTGCCGCTACGATGTTTTTGTAGACGTCAGCAACGCTTGCAATGTTGTCAGTATCAAGGAAGAGGGCGTCTTCTTTAGGATTCAGGTCTGCATCAGTAGCGTAGTTCGTGTTGATGATTGCTGCGTCCACATCAGGAAGGGAGCGTGCAACTTGTGCAGCATCCAATTCTTCAAAGCTGATGTTCTTCGGGTTTTCTGTGATGTCGCTGACTGTCGGTGTTGTTCCTTTTGCTTCGTCGACTTTGATCAGGCCGATTGCTTGCAACAACAGGAGTGCGCGTCCGCCGTTTGTCACATCGTTAGGGATGGCGATTTTAGCTCCATCGGCGATGTCCGCATAGTCGGTAACTTTTTCGGAATACAAACCAAGTGGAGAAACATAAGTGAAGCCGATAGGAGTCAGATCAGACTTGTTATTGGCGTTGAAATCTTCAAGATAAGCAACGTGCTGGAATGCGTTCAGGTCGATGTCGCCATTCTCCAACGCGACGTTAGGTTGTACATAGTCGGTGAATTGGACGATTTCCAATTCGATCCCTTTTGCGTCCAAACGGCTGGCTACATCTTCCCAGACTTCAACTTCGACTTCGCTGACTACGCCGATTTTCACTGTCTCGTTATCTGAAGAAGCAGTGTCCGCTGCTGAGTCCGTGTTCGAGTCGCTGCTTCCGCAAGCTGCTAAAAATAAGGTAAGTGCTGCAACACCTGAGAATAATACGTTTTTCTTTTTCATGATTTGTTTCCTCCGATTTTGTTTTTTTATTTTTTTAATGGCTGACTTTCTTTACCAAGGCATTTCCGATGGCTTGGCTGATGAATACGATGATAAGGATGATGATGGTTGCGACCAAGGTCACGTCGTTCTGGAATCGGTTATAGCCGCGGGTGATGGCCAGGTTACCCAATCCGCCGCCGCCGATGGCTCCAGCCATTGCCGTCAAACCGATCAGGTTGATGATCGTTACGGATGACACGCGGATGATGCCGGCCAAGCCTTCTTTCAGGTAGACGCGGAAGATGATTTCCCAAGGGCTGGCACCCATTGATTGGGCCGCCTCGATGACGCCGGGATCGACTTCAACCAAGGCATTTTGGATCTGACGGGCATAGAAGGGAACGGTCGCTACAACTAGCGGCACGATCGATGCGGTCGTTCCGATCGAAGTGCCGACCACGAAGCGGGTGAACGGTACGATCAGTGCCATCAGGATGATGAAAGGCAGCGACCGGAAGATGTTGACCAGCTTATCGAGAACGTTGTACAGGTGTTTGTTCTCCAGGATGCCGCCATCTTCTGTGACCAGTAAGATGACCCCCAGGATGACGCCAAGCCCACCGGCGATCAGTCCGGCAATGAGTGTCATGTATAAGGTTTCCCATGTGCTCAGGAGCACTTCATCCCAAATCTCAGAGACGTTAGGGAGAAAGGTTGTCATGAATGTGTTCATTCTGCGTCGCCTCCTTTATTTTTCTTTTCGGCGATGATTTCTTCGGTGATGATTTCCACCGTTACGCCGTTATCCTGCAGATAGCGGACGGCTTTCGCGATCGCTTCGGGTGTCCCGCTCAGGACGAGCAGCAGGGTGCCGACTGGCGTGTCCTGCAGTATCTCGACGTTGCCGAAGAGGATGTTGCCTTGGACATTGAACGTGTTGGCCAGTTTGGCGATGAGTGGTTCGCCTGTGGAACCGCCGACGAAGGAAAGCTTTGTCAGCACATCATGCTCGTTCAGGTTCAGGATGGTAGGGTGGGTGATGACTGTCTCGATGCCGTGTTCGACATGCGTTGCTGTATCGATGAAGTCCTTCGTCAATTGGTTCTGCGGCTTCGTGAAGATGTCCAGAATCGAGCCGTACTCGATCACGCCACCGTCTTCCATCACAGCCACTTTGTTGCAGATTTCCTTCACGACCTGCATCTCATGGGTTATGATGACGATCGTCAGGTTCAATCTTTTGTTCAGCTCTTTCAACAGAGCCAGTATCGAAGAAGTCGTCTTCGGATCCAACGCGCTGGTCGCTTCGTCGCAAAGCAGCACTTCCGGGTCATTAGCCAAGGCGCGGGCGATGGCCACACGTTGCTTTTGCCCACCGGACAATTGGGAAGGGTAAGCATTGGCTTTTTCGGACAACCCTACTAATGAAAGAAGGTCGGTTACCTTGTCGTGGATTTCCTGTTTACTTAAGGAAGAATTCTTCAAGGGAAATGCGACGTTGTCGTGAATGGTGCGGGAGCGCATCAGATTGAAATGCTGGAAAATCATCCCGATTTTTTTGCGCGACTCACGCAAGTCCTTGTCGTTCAATGCCATCATGTCTTTTCCGCTCACGATGACTTTTCCTTCGGTCGGACGCTGCAGCAGATTGATGGTCCTTACTAATGTACTTTTGCCGGCGCCGCTGTATCCAACGATGCCGTAGACGTCGCCTTTATCGACTTCCAACGAAACATGCTGTACGGCATGGATGGCTTTGTTTTTGTCAGTTTTAAAAGTCACTGAGATATCCTGTAGACTGATCATGTATCTTTCCTCCTCTAATAAAAAAAGCATCCATCCTACATCAAAAAATTATGACGTTAAGGACGAATGCGGACGCTTCGTGTTACCACCTTTGTTCGAATCCCCCTCACGGCAGGATTCCTCCATGAGTGAAGGCTTGCTTCACTCGTGCACGATAAAGGGTGCTCCCATGAAGGATTTACCGCTTGTGCAGCTCATCCTTCCCGCTCCGAGGCCATCTTCAAAACCGTTCCGTATACCTGTTCTCATCCATCCAGGCTCGCTGTGATACGTTTCGATTTTTACTTTCCTCTTCCTTGCGTTTACAGTTTATCATAAAATCAAAAAACTCTCGCCTTATCTGCTGCATCATCTATGCGCAAGATAAGGACGAGAGGTCAAAGTTCGATCTCGTGTTACCACCTTAGTTCACGAAAGCATCGCTGCATCCGCCTTAGCCAGTGCGCCTGCATATTGCTGCAAGTCATACTGAGACACTGTAACGGGCGTTCCCGTCCTGTCTTAAGAAGTTACTCTTCGGACAAGCCACTCTGAGACCATCTTCAACCAACACTTCCTTGCTTGCTTTCACCTGACCAAGCTCTCTAATGAAGGAGTGGAATGATTTACTCTTCTCTTCGCTGTGTTTTTGATGTGATTAATATACCCAATCCCGCTTTCTTTGTCAACAGTTAAGATTAAAAAGAAACGTAAAATTTTCGAGCTTTCTCATTTTTCGCAATGGAAAACGCTCTCTTTAATTGGGAGATGCCATGGTACGCTTGACTTATGGACTGAATAGTCGTATTCTGATTAATATTAAAATTATGTGAGAAAAAGGATATGATCTATAAAAAAGCATGTGCCGATAGGGTTTCCGGCAGTGATGCAAACTTGGATGGAGGATGTAATACATGGCTTTGACAACGAATGAACTATTTTCCCGCATCAAACCTTCGCAGATCCGCGAATTTGATGAACTTTTCCGCAGTGTGGAAGACTGCATTCCGATGACGATCGGGGAACCGGATTTTGATATGCCCGAAAACGTCAAGCAGGCCGCCATCAAGGCGATCGAGAACAATGCCTCCCATTATGCGCACACTTCCGGCGAAATCGGCGTCCGGAAAGCAGTCAGCGAATTCCTGGAAAAGCAATATGATCTGCACTACGATCCTGAAACGGAGATCGTGATGACTGTGGGTGCTACTGAAGGGCTCTTCGCCGCGGCTTTCGGCTTGTTGAATCCGGGCGATCAGGTCATCATCCCGTCGCCGTTCTTTCCATTATACAGTTATGCAGTGGAACTGAACCGCGGCGAGTGCATCCTCGTCGATACTTCCGACACCGACTTTTTGATGACACCGGAGCTGCTGCACAAGACGATGGCCGAAAACAAAAATGTCAAAGCGATCTTTTTGAACTATCCGAGCAATCCGACGGGAGCTACCTATACAAAAGAAGAACTGACGGCTTTGGCCGACGCAATCAAGCAGTACGATATCTTTGTTTTGAGCGATGAAATCTACAGCGAAATCACCTACGGGGAAAAGCATACTTCGATCGCGACCATGCTGCGCGACCGCACGATCCTGTTCCAAGGTGCTTCGAAAGCCTTTGCGATGACAGGCTGGCGCGTCGGTGTGCTCGCAGCGGATGCGAAATGGATGAAGACCTTGTTCTTGGCCCATCAGCAATTGGTGACGACTGGCGTAACGGTTTCCAACCGGGCTGCCGAGGAGGCGTTCCGCAACAGCGCGCCGGATGTCGAAAAGATGCGTTCCGAATATGAGAAAAGAAGAAACATCCTCGTTCCCGCTTTGCAGGAAGCCGGCTTTGAGGTTCCCGCGCTGAAAGGTGCCTTCTATGCTTTTGCGAAGATTCCGGCGAAGTTCGGTACGGACGATAAGGCTTTCTGCCGCGAAATCGGCATGAACGCCAAAGTAGGCATGCTGCCTGGCTCGATCTTCGGACCAGGCGGAGAAGGCTATGTCCGCATGAGCTATGCGTTGAGCACGGAGATGGTCGCCGAGGCGGCTGAACGCCTGAAGACTTACATCGCCTCCAAATAGAGGTGCAATCTACAGGGAGTCTTGTTAAAATGAAACTGAGTCGAAACCATAAAGCGAAAAGAGGGAATTGAAATGCCATATGTTCACATCGAATTGCTGGAAGGCAGAACCGACGAGCAGAAACAAGCGTTGATGCGCGATGTCGTGGATGCTGTCGTAAAAAACGCCAATGTATCGAAGGAAAGCGTGCACGTAATCCTGAATGAGATTTCGAAACAACATTTGACCAAAAATGGAGAATTCATAGGCGAAAAAGCTTAAGGATTCCATCAAATAAGCCAAGGCGGGAATGAAAACCCCAACCTTGGCTTATTTTTTTCGTAACCGATTTGCTACAGAAACCATATATCGCCGATGATCAGACGGATCCAATTCATGGGTGATGCCCCCTTTCACAGTACAGGCAAGCTTGCGACCGGAAACAATGAATACAAAAGCAGCTATTTTTCGTAAAAGGTACTTTTGACATAGAGAAGCAGGAAGATTGCCAAGAGGACAACGACATTCAGAGCCAGCCCCAAACTTGGCGGAAGGATCTGAATAAGCAAGGCCAGCACGATCAGATTCAAGACATCGATGCCAAGGAAAGTCCAATGCTGCGAGGATTCCATGCAGTTGCTGGAAATAAACAAGAGACCGCTGCATATGCCGATTGTGAGCCACCAATTTGTAGGCACTTCCGGATACCGGGCTATTCCGATCAGGCAAGCGGAACCCAATATATAAGCACATAAGTTGCATTTTTTTGGATTCATGGACTTCCCCCCTTCCTTGAAAAATTGGTCATTTCGGGAATTGTCAGGACAGTTTTCCCATGGTTGCTTTCATTTTAATACAGATGGTTCGTCCTTCCACGAAATATTCCTATAAGCATAATTAGGTATCTCATGTATGCAAAAAGACGACCTCAACTAGAGGCCGCCTCTTCCAGAAGGTTGTATTCATTTTCGAGATTGGCTTTGAAGGCCTGGTCGTCCGCTGCTTCGATCAAGCGGAAGGCCTGGTCGATCAGCAGCTGGCCTTCGAGATTGCCTGTCTTCGCTAAGGCGAAGCCTTTCCTGAGGTAGCAGACACATAGATGCCGGTAGGAGCCTGCTTCCTTTGCAGCTGGGATCAGTTCATTGATGCGGGTGATCGTCTCTGTGTAACGCCCGTTCTTCAACAGCAACAAGCACAGGTTGTAGCGTAAGGAGACGGCGATTTTGCTTGCGGAGGGATGACCGGCGTATTTTTGTATCTGCGCCAATGCGGTCCCGGAAATCAGGATGGCTTCGTCGATAGGGAACAGAAACAGCATCGCATTGATCATCCTTAATTCGACCAGATACCAGCCATCAAGCTTCTCGAGCCTTTCCCATACAGGCCGTACTTCTTTACGGGCGCCCACAACGTCTCCGGTTTTTGCCATAATGATCAGCGCATCCGTCAGATGGATGATGTCAGCGATGATATAATCGGCATGTGCTTTCAGATAGTTCCGGGCTTTTTCGCGAAGCTCCTCCAACAATGCGACATCGTTGAAAGAGAGATTCATGAAAGCCGTCAGCAGCTGTTCCTTTTCGGAATGATTGTAATCATTCATGATGTACTGGAGTTCTTCATCGGACATGTCCAGCCTGCTCAAAAGATGCCGATAGTTTCCCAGCGTCGGCTCGATCAGATCCCTTTCCATCTTGGAATAGGTCGACTGGTGGATCTTATTTTCCGCCATGTACTGTTGGGAATAATGTTTGTTTTTCCTTATCCTTAAGAGGGTTTTTCCGAACCCCGCAGAATGATTATCCATATCATGCACCTGCTTCACGCTTGATTAAAATAATGGGGCTGTCTCAATGAGACAGCCCCATGCATACCTTTTTCCGGTTTATTTATTCAAGTAAGTTCTGATTGCGTGGGCTACGCCGCTTTCAGCGTTTGATTTGGTGATGAAATCCGCGGCTTCCTTCACTTTGTCGACGGCATTGCCCATCGCTACGCCGACGCCTGCGTATTCGATCATGCTCAGGTCGTTCTCGTTGTCGCCGATGGCCATGATGTTTTCCGCGTCGATATTCAATAATGCAGCCAATTCGGCCAAAGCGCTGGCTTTACCAGCGTCTTTGTTCAGCACTTCCAGGAAATGCGGTTCGCTGCGGACAATCACATAGTCTTCATGGAACTGCGCTGGAATCGCTGGAATCAAGATATCCAACAACTCTGGCTGGTCGATGAACATGATTTTCGTGAACAGTTTATCTTCCGGCAATTCAGCCAACGAGCGATAGCGGATCGGCATCGTCGTAATGAAAGACTCGCGTGTCGTGAAGATGCTGATGTCTTTGTTTGCGGTATAGATGGCTTCATTGTCGATCCCGTGCGTATGCACGTTGAACTTATCGGCCAATTCGTTGATTCTGACGAAGTCGCTGTAATCCAACGTGTGCGAAACAAGCACTTCATTTGTTGCGGTAGACAGAACCAAAGAGCCGTTGTAGGTGATGACGTAATCTTCATCCTGATCCAAATCCAATTCTTTGATGTAGCGTTTGACGCCAGGGAACGGTCTGCCGGTGCAGAGCACGATTTTGACGCCTTGTTCACGCGCTTCCGTGATGGCTGCCTTGACTTCCGGGGTGATTTTGAATTCCTTGTCCACCAAGGTGCCGTCGATGTCGATGGCGATTAATTTGATGCTCATAGTGTGCCTCCTGTTTGTTGGGTTGGTAAAATTTCGTCATTCTCGAAAAAAGCTGAAAATTCCTGCGAAAGGGACTCGAACAGATTGATGCCCGCTTCCTCGTCGCCATGGGTAATTTCACGCGGGAAGTAGAAACGCTCATCCCCGCGGACCTTGCCCGTCAAAGCTGAAACAATCGAACTTGCTTGCGAAAGCTCCAGGAAACTGCCATTTTTCTGGACAAGCTCAATCTGGGTCCGGGTCGTGGCCTGATGCGGCCGGTAAAGATCATACGGCAGGTCATAACTGTTGTTTACTGCGGTGTAGTAATTTCTGTTGAAGCCCATGCGCTCAACGAGTGCACTCATGCGTTCCAGTGTAGCATCATCGCGTCCTTTTGTGTAGCGGACCGATTTGAAAGGGTGGCGGTTGACGAAGCGATGGGCCAGATCGTTCAGAATCGGATCCTTTTCATCAAGCCAATGGTTGAAGTAGGTAGTCAGGACCCCGTCATCCAAACGCAAGTAATCTTTCAGCGTCCATGTCTGCTTGAAGAACGGCGTCAGGAATGTGGCGGTATGGCGGAATTCGGCTTGTTCATCCAAATAGACATCCTTCGCGCGCTTCAGCAGATGGCTGAGAACGACCTCCATGCCGCGGGAAACCGGATGGAAATAGATCTGCATATACATCTGATAGCGGCTGACGATATAATCCTCCACCGCATGCATGCCGGAAATGTCAAAGGCGATACCGTTCTCGTAAGGCCGGATGACTCGCAGGATCCTCGTCAGGTCAAAATTGCCGTAAGTGACGCCGGAATAATAGGCGTCGCGCAGCAGGTAATCCATCCGGTCCGCATCGATCTGGCTGGAAATCAGCTGCACCACTTGCGGATTATCGTAGGTTTTGGCGATGACGGCGGCCACTTGATTCGGAAAATCAGGACCGATCTGCTGCAGGATCCGATTGATTTCGGTATCAGGGGAGGTAATGATCTCGATTGTGATGGCTTCATGGTCCGTATCGAATATTTTTTCGAAGGTATGCGAGAACGGTCCATGGCCGATGTCATGCAGTAAAGCGGCGCAAAGCGTCACGAGCCGCTCCCTATCATCCCAAAGGCCGTCCCCAGGCTCTTTGCTGGGGTAATTCCGGACAAATTTAT
Organism: Trichococcus shcherbakoviae; assembly: GCF_963666195.1. Taxonomy (NCBI): domain Bacteria; kingdom Bacillati; phylum Bacillota; class Bacilli; order Lactobacillales; family Carnobacteriaceae; genus Trichococcus; species Trichococcus shcherbakoviae. The sequence goes on along the minus strand of NZ_OY762653.1, from coordinate 1,370,044 downwards.
CGCAGATGCGGCGGGCGATTTCGTAGACTCCCAAAGAATGATTGAAGCGGGAGTGTTCAGCGCCATGGAAAGTATAGGAAGAGGTCCCTAATTGCTTGATCCGGCGCAAACGCTGGAATTCAGGTGTATTGATCAGGTCCATGATGATCCGGTATTGGATATGGATGTAGTCATGGACAGGGTCACGAAATACTTTTTCTTTCGGCAATAATTCCGCGGTATAGTGTGTACTCAAATCGCATCGCCTCTTTCTGTCATTCCCTTTAGGACTGCTGTTCCTTATTGACTTGTTCATTGCGTTTTTTCATTTTCGCATAAGCCGTTTCATACTCTGATATCAGACGCTCCGTGTATTCCCCTGGCAGGAGTGTGTTGCCGTTGCGGTTGAAGACGGACAAGATCCGTTCTTTCACATCGGCTACCGTCAACGGTTTGTCCAGCAATTCCGCCAAGTTTTCCATGGATCCGGGATCGACGGTCGGGAAATGCCAGCGGGTCTCTTCGCCTTGCAGGCTCTCATCGTAGAAGCGGCGGATCATTTCCCCGCGCTCCTGCTGATTGCCGTTTACGCTCATGTAGATCATGATGGCCACGCCGTTTTTGAAACGGCGCTGCGCGATGCCGGCGAATTTTTTGCCGTTGATGCTCAGGTCGAAGTCGCCCGGACAATAGGAGTCGCTGATTTCGAAAGCTTCGATCACCTGTTCGGAATCTGAAAAAGCCTGCTCAACCAGCTCCTTCATGAGGACATAACCGTCATGGATGGTGAGTTTGGCATTTTCGGTTTCGGGAAGCACCAGAGAGAAATTCAGGATCCCCTCATCGGCTACGACGGCCAGTCCGCCGGCATTGCGGACGACGATATCGGTCGGAACGCTCCGTAAATACCGCAAGCCGTCCTCCAGATGGGGCAGGCGCGTGTCCATCATACCCAGGATGACCAGCTTTTCCATCGGCCAAAAATGCAAGGCAGCCGGAGCTTCAGCGTTCCCTACCAAGCGGATCAAAGCATCGCCCATCGCGAAGTGTGCGAGAGGGTCGGCGCCGAATGCTGTATTTGAAGTATCGTAGATATGATAAATGTTGTTTTTTAAATAGTTTGTCATATTCGCTTCCTTATCTTTGGGGTTGTTTCTGCTCCCATTATAGCAAAGTTCAGGCAAGATTTGAGTGTGAATTGCAGCGAAAGGCAGGATTTCTTCGCATTTTGGAAAATCAGCCCGTAAATGATTGACCAGCGCTTATTTGTACCGCTATACTGTACTTGAAAAACACGTGCGGCCGCAAGGATTCAGCACGAGGGTCAATGAGGTGGAAAAGCTTGTCTTTAAAAGAAGGAATGCCCATCGAGTTCCAATTGGAAACGCTGGTGAAGCAAGAAGGGGAGCAGGAAAGCTTCCTATATGAAGGAATGGGTCAAATCGTGGAAATGGGCAACTGGCTCTATCTGCGCTATATCGAAGCCGACACAGCTGTACCGGTCACTTTCAAATTGTCCCGTGAAGGGAAAATGACGATTATCCGCAGAATGGAACAGACGAGCCGCATGACCTTCGATGCAGAAGGAAAAGGCATGGCTATGCTTCCGACGCCGGCCGGACTGATGGAAATCGAAACGATCACCCATGAGATGTTGCTGGAATTCAAGGAAAAGCCGTTTGCCGGAAAAGTTACCTTGCATTACGAACTCCAAATGAACGAACAAAAATTGGGAGATTATCGAATTGAATTGCAATTTACCACCTGAGTATTGTATGATTAAGAGTAAACTTTTGAAAGGACGTGACACCATTGAAATTGAAGCAATTAGATGGTACAAGCAAAAACGAATTGTCAATGATAGAAGTTGCACACGCAATTTTCGAAGAAAACGGTGACGTACTGGACTTTAACCAATTATTGGTTCAGATACAGGACTATCTTGAAATGTCGGAAGAAGAATTGGAAAGTAAGATGACACGTTTCTACACTGACTTGAACATTGATGGCAGCTTTATTTCTTTAGGAGAAAATCGTTGGGGATTGCGTTCATGGTATCCAATTGATTCAATCGATGAAGAGATTCTTTCCAGTATCGATGAGGATGAAGTGAAAGTCCGCCGCAAGAAACGCAAGAAGCTGAATGCATTCGCTACATCAGAAGATGATGATGATGTGATCGATTATAATGATGACGATCCGGAAGATATCGACGTTGCTGATGAAGACGAAGAAATCGATGTGGATGAGGATGAAGTCGATGATGTCGACGCTGTGGATATCACGGATGACGATGATGACATCACGAGTGGCATCGAAGAAGACTTGACCTTGATCATCGAAGAGGAAGATCTTGAAGATGAAGAAGAGTTCGAAGATGAAGAAGAGTTCGTTGCGGAAGAAAAGGGCGAAGAAGAGTAATCATTCCCCCGGTATCCAATTCTTTCTTGACACCTTATGTAATTGGAGGTATCATCTTCATTGGGCTCCCAAAAAGTATTTCTTTTTGGAAAGTATACGTTGAATTTCTACGGCTCCCTGTTCTTAAGAACAGGGAGCTTTATTTTGTTTATTGCAGCGTTGGAGAATCCTTCGGACATAATTTTGCACATTTAAAAACAGGGGGAAGAAAAAAATGACTAAGTATATTTTTGTAACAGGCGGGGTAGTATCTTCAATCGGTAAAGGTATCGTTGCGGCGTCTTTGGGACGTTTGCTTAAAAACCGTGGATTGAAGATCACGATCCAAAAATTCGACCCTTACATCAATGTGGATCCAGGAACGATGAGTCCTTACCAACACGGGGAAGTGTTCGTCACTGATGACGGCACCGAAACCGATTTGGACTTAGGCCACTATGAACGTTTCATAGACATCAATCTGAATCAATATTCAAATGTGACTACCGGGAAGGTTTATTCCGAAGTCATCCGTAAAGAACGCAAAGGGGACTATCTAGGGGCTACTGTCCAAGTTATCCCGCATATCACGAATGAAATCAAAGAAAAAATTATGCGTGCCGGTGAAACGACTGATTCGGATATTGTCATCACCGAAGTGGGCGGAACCGTTGGGGATATCGAATCCTTGCCATTCCTGGAAGCCTTGCGTCAAATGCGTATGGAAGTCGGCGCTGAAAATGTGCTGTACATCCACACGACCTTGATCCCTTATTTGCGCGCTGCCGGCGAATTGAAGACAAAGCCGACACAACACAGCGTTAAAGAATTGCGCAGCCTGGGTATCCAACCGAACATCTTGGTTGTGCGTACAGAAATGCCGTTGCCACAACATATCAAAAACAAATTGGCATCCTTCTGTGATGTGAAACCTGAAGCGGTCATCGAATCCCGTGATGTGGAGACGTTGTACGAAATTCCTTTGATGCTTCAGGAGCAAAATATGGATCAGATCGTCTGCGATTATCTTGGTCTATCCGATCTGCCTCCAGCCGATATGACGGATTGGAAAGCCTTGGTCGAAAAAGTCCAAAGTCTTGAAAAGACTACCAAAATCGCTTTAGTCGGAAAATATGTGGAACTGCAGGATGCTTACTTGTCTGTGGCTGAAGCATTGAAGCATGCCGGTTATGCGCACAATACGGAAATCGACATCCAATGGATCAATGCGGAAGAAGTTACTACTGCGAACGCGCAAGAGCACTTGGCTACTGCGGATGGAATCCTTGTTCCAGGTGGATTCGGAGACCGAGGCATCGAAGGCAAAATCGCTGCCATCCAATACGCACGCGAAAACAATGTGCCGTTCTTCGGTATCTGTCTGGGTATGCAATTGGCCTGTGTCGAGTTTGCCCGTAACGTTGTCGGTTTGGAAGACGCGGATTCAGCTGAAACCAATCCGAATTGCAAAAACAACATCATCGATCTGATGCCTGACCAAGAAAATATCGATGAGATGGGCGGCACATTGCGTTTAGGCCTGTATCCTTGCGAGTTGAAGGAAGGTACGTTGGCTAAGAAACTTTATAACAATGCTGATATGGTTCAAGAACGTCATCGCCATCGTTATGAATTCAATAACGCTTATCGTGAAATCCTGGCTGAAAAAGGCATGGTCTTCTCAGGCGTATCCCCGGATCAACGCTTGGTGGAAATTGTGGAATTGAAAAACCATCCGTTCTATATTGCTGCCCAGTTCCATCCTGAGTTCATCTCACGCCCGAACAGACCGCAGCCGATCTTTGACGGCTTTATCGCTGCTTCTTTGGAAAACGCAGGCAAATAAGCGGGACATTCCTCTCCCGATTTGACTGATATTGTATTTTAATGAGCAGGTTTGACTGAAAAGGTAGTAAATATTTTCAGTTTCTGCTAAAATAGGTGTGTTGTAAGAAATATAGACCAATGGATTCCAAGGAGGCAACAAGAATGAGTCGTTTAGTAAGTATGACAGATATGTTAAACAAAGCGTTAGAAGGAAAGTATGCCGTAGGACAATTCAATATCAACAACCTTGAATGGACGCAAGCTGTATTGCAAGCTGCACAAGAAGAAAAATCTCCAGTTATTTTGGGTGTTTCTGAAGGCGCAGCAAAATACATGGGCGGACATTTAGTTGTTGCAGCTATGACTAATGCTTTACTAGAAACTATGGACATCACTGTTCCTGTAGCATTGCATCTTGACCACGGTACAAGCTTTGAAAGCTGCAAATCCGCTATCGATGCTGGTTACTCGTCTGTAATGATCGACAAATCACATTACCCTATCGATGAAAACATTGCTCAAACTAAATTAGTAGTTGAATATGCTAAATCTAAAGGCGCTTCTGTTGAAGCTGAAGTTGGAACTGTCGGCGGAACTGAAGACGGAATCACTGGCGGAATTCAATACGCTAACCCAGCTGAATGCTTACGCATGACAACTGAGGCAGGTATCGATGCATTGGCTGCTGCTTTAGGTTCTGTACACGGACCTTACTCTGGCGAACCTGTACTTGGTTTCGACGAAATGAAAGAAATTTCTGAATTGACTCACAAACCATTAGTATTACACGGTGGTTCAGGAATTCCAGAACACCAAGTCAAAAAAGCTATCGAGTTCGGACATTCAAAAATCAACGTGAACACTGAATGCCAACAAGTCTTTACAGCTGCTGTAAGAGAAAAATTAGCTACAGACGCTAACGTTTACGATCCTCGTAAAGTTATCGGACCTGGTAAAGAAGCAATCGTTGCTGTCGTTAAAGAAAGAATGCAAGTTTTCGGTTCAAGCAACAAAGCTTAATTTAATCAAACGATCTTTGAGGAGGTCTGGGGCCTATGTTCCAGATCTCCTTTTTTGTACTTATTTTTCCCCTACGCATGTATACACTGGCGCGTCGTTTTCCATATATTCCTGAGTTTGTGTTACCATAAGACCATAAGATAAGGACCGTTGTCATCTTATTGCGCTGTTTGGCCGTATCAAATTGAGAAATATAGCGGAAAGCAGACGTTTGCATAAAAAAACTAGTAATGGACCCTGTATTTTTGTTAGAATTGTAGGTGATCAACCGACAATCAAATGAAACTAAAAAATAATGTTATTTAGGTATCGTAGCACCGTTTTTCTTGTGGCAAGAAAAACGTGCGAACGATTCCATTTATTTCCGGGCGATTTGTCGTTCGGCAACTACACATGAAGTGAGGCTTTTTTATGAAAAAATTAGTTATAGAGGGGAATAAACCGTTGAACGGTGAAATCACCATCAGCGGAGCGAAAAACAGTACGGTTGCGCTGATTCCGGCTGCCATTTTGGCGGACTCCCCAGTCATCTTGGAAGGCATCCCTAACATTCAGGATGTGCACTCCCTTATTGATATCCTTGAGGACTTCAACGTAGAAGTGTCTTTTGATGAGGATGAGGGCATCGTCACGATCGATCCAACCAACATGATTTCCATTCCGATGCCTACCGGAAAAATCAAAAGCTTACGTGCGTCGTATTATTTCATGGGAGCCATCCTTTCGAAATTTGGTGAAGGCGTCATCGGGCTGCCTGGTGGCTGTTTCTTAGGCCCAAGACCGATCGATCAGCACATCAAAGGTTTCGAGGCGTTGGGTGCGACAGTGCGCAATGAAATGGGTGCCATCTACCTGACTACACCAGAAGAAGGGCTGAAAGGCGACCGCATTTATCTTGACGTGGTTTCGATCGGAGCGACCATCAACATCATCTTGGCGGCGGTCAAAGCTAAAGGACGGACAATCATTGAAAATGTGGCTAAAGAGCCGGAAATCATTGATGTCTGTATCTTGTTGAATAACATGGGAGCGAAAATCCGCGGAGCCGGTACGGATATCATCCGAATCGAAGGCGTGGAAAGCTTGCATGGCTGCAGACACACCGTGATACCTGATCGCATCGAAGCAGGGACATACTTGGCCGCTGCCGCTGCAATGGGCGAGCGTGTGTTGGTGAAAAATGTGATCGTCGAGCATATCGAAAGCCTTATCGCAAAAATGGAAGAAATGGGCGTAGATATGGAAATCGGCGAGGACAGCATCCTGGTCAAAAAATCCGAAAACCTGAAGATGGTTCATATCAAGACGTTGCCTTATCCTGGTTTTGCGACGGACCTTCAGCAACCACTGACTCCGCTCTTGTTGAAAGCGAGTGGTGACGGCACTATCATCGATACAATCTATCCGAAGCGCGTCAACCATATCCCGGAACTCCGCAGGATGGGTGCGAAGGCCAAGGTGGAAAGTGACATGATCTTCATGCAAGGCCCCAACAAATTGACCGGTGCGGAAGTTACTGCCAGCGATCTGCGTGCTGGAGCCTGTCTTGTCATCGCCGGATTGATGGCGGAAGGCACAACCACAATTTCCGGTATCGAGAATATCCTGCGCGGGTATGATCATATCGTCGAAAAACTGACTGCTTTGGGTGCGGACATCAAAATGATCGAAGACGAAGAATAAACTTCTTCGCGCAACACGATAATAAGGAACACCTTCAAAGCAGCAACCGACTTTGGAGGTGTTTTGAATATTTTGTATATTGCCTTTGCCAGAAACAAGCATCATCAGAATGATAAGAGAGGAAGGTGGAGCTGTTTGGAAGATATGCTTACCTTGCATGAGTTGGAAAGTAAGACGCTGAAAGAAATATACACCTATGCCAGAGAATTGAAGATTCCCTATTACAGCCAAATGAACAAAAAAGAGCTGTCCTTGGCGGTCATCCGTGCCCAAGAGGAAAAACAAGGGTTCTTCATGACAGAGGGCATTTTAGATATCGTTGCTCAGGAAGGCTTCGGTTTTTTAAGGCCGATCAACTATTCGCCGAGCCAAGAAGACATTTATATATCGACATCGCAAATCAGACGCTTCGATCTGCGCAATGGAGACAAAGTAGCCGGAAAAGCCCGACCTCCGAAAGCATCCGAACGTTATTACGGCCTGATGCAAGTCAGCACAGTGAACGGAAAACGGCCTGATCAAGCCAAAGAACGCTCGCATTTCCCTGGGTTGACGCCCATATATCCGAACCATCAGATGAAATTGGAAAATACCCGGACAAACGTAACCGCTCGGATGGTCGATTTGTTCTCGCCCATCGGCTTCGGTCAACGTGGGATGATCGTTGCGCCTCCGAAAGCAGGGAAAACGACCCTGCTGAAAGAAATCGCGAACGGCATCACCACTAATCATCCCGATGTCGAACTGATCATGCTGCTCATCGATGAGCGTCCGGAAGAAGTGACGGATATCGAACGCAGTGTGAAGGGGGATGTCGTCTCCTCGACTTTCGACCAACAACCGGCAAACCATGTCCGGGTGGCGGAACTCGTCCTGGAAAGAGCCATGCGCCTTGTCGAAGACAAGCGTGATGTGGTCATCCTGATGGACAGCCTGACGCGTTTGGCCCGTGCCTATAACTTGGTCATACCGCCAAGCGGCCGTACTTTAAGCGGCGGTATCGATCCGGCAGCCTTTTATCGTCCGAAACGTTTCTTTGGTGCAGCCCGGAATATCGAGGACGGCGGCAGTCTGACGATCATCGCAACTGCGCTTGTCGACACCGGCAGCCGGATGGATGAAGTCATCTACGAAGAATTCAAGGGAACAGGGAACATGGAGCTTGTGCTTTCCCGTGAATTGGCGGAACGACGCATCTTCCCGGCCATCGACATCAAAAAATCGGGCACCCGCAGAGAAGACCTCCTGCTGGATGCAAAAACGATGGAGAATATCTACAAAGTCCGCCGCGGCATGCGCGGAGATGCTTTGGAATACACTGAGAGCTTCCTGAAACAAATGAACACGACCGAAAATAATGAAGCTTTGCTGACCCGGATTGCGTTGATGAAATAGAAGCGTGCCATACGGCAAGTGAGCAAATCATGAGCATTTTTTAAAGCTTCCCGGTATAGTGGGACTATCAAATCGCAAAACTGGAGGTTTTAAAATGTTTTTCAATAAAGGGAATTACGAAGAAGACACAAAAGAATTTATAGAGATCACGGCTGAAGAGTTTGAAGAAAAACTGGCTGCCGGCGAAAAAACGGTCGTTTATCTTGGGAAAGCCGTTTGCCCGTATTGCCGGAAATTTGTCCCTAAATTAGACAAAGTCCGCAAAGAAAAGAACCTGACGATCCATTATCTGGACAGCCTGAACACACCGACAGACCCTGCGATCCAAAGTCTGCGCGACAGAATGGGCGTCCGTACAGTGCCTGCGCTTGTGACGATCGATGGCCCAGGTCAATTCACGAATCTGAATGCCGACAGCAGCCTTTCCGAAGAAGAGATTGCAGCCATTCTGGATAAATAATTGAAAGGTGCTTCTTTCTCGGCACGGGCTGCAGGAGAAAAACGCATTATTTAAATTTACCATTGCATTCTTGCGGTTTGCGTGGTATCCTTTTAACGTTAAAAAGGATTACCCTGCGGTATACCTTTTATTACAAAAAGACAACTCTGGCTTAGTAAATAATCCAGGGCAAAAAGGAGCGAAAGAGACATGAAACAAGAAATCCATCCAAATTACCAAACAGTTGTGTTCATGGATACAACTACAGGATTCAAATTTTTATCAGGTTCAACTAAAGGTTCAAGCGAAAAAGTTGAATGGGAAGATGGCAACACTTACCCAATGATCCGTGTAGAAATTTCTTCTGATTCACACCCATTCTATACTGGACGTCAAAAATTCACGCAAGCCGATGGCCGTGTGGACCGCTTCAACAAAAAATATGGTTTCAAAAACAACGAAGAACAAGCATAATCTTCGTGAGAGCTTTCCCGGTTTCGGGAGGGCTCTTTTTTTGTTTGCATTTTATTTTGGGTTTCCCTTGGTGGTTGCGTCCTCCGGTGAGAGCCCGCTCCCCGGAGGACGCCGGTAATTTGATGGGCCCAGCTCCGATGAGCACCGCCTCGTCGTAGTTGAAGTCTATAGATGTGGCCGAACTCCGGCGAAGCCTTTGTTCCCCGGAGAAACGGTATCTTTCCCGTGTATCGGCTGTTATCCAGGCTTGGATTTTGCGGGTGGTCGTTGGGTTTGCTATGATAGCTTTAACAAGGAACGAGAGGGGAAGCGGAGAGATGGCATACGAACCTAAGACCAAACCCACGGAAGTATCCGTACAGGATTTCATCGAGGAAATCCAGCAGCGGCAAAAGAAAGAGGATGCATATGCGCTGCTGAAGTTGTTTGCGGAAGTGACCGGAGAGAAAGCCAAAATGTGGGGGCCGAGCATCATCGGATTCGGGAAATATCATTATCGGTACGCGAGCGGCCATGAAGGCGATGCCCCGCTGGCTGCCTTTTCGCCGCGCAAGACGGCGTTGACGTTTTATTTTATGCTACCGGAGGAAAAACGGGAAGAATTGCTTGTGAAGCTCGGAAAACACAAAATCGGAAAGGGCTGCGTGTACGTCAATAAACTTTCCGATATCGATACGGCTGTGCTGGAGGAGATGATCCGGGAAGACATCGCTCATGCGCACAAACTTTACGGTGAACAAGCTGCTGACAAACCGCTCCCGTCTTCGACTTCCCTCACGAAGCGGCTGGGATTCGAAAAATTCCAAAAGTGCGCCGTTCTGGGGGAAGAGCGCGCTGTGACTGATGATTTTGCTGATCTGGAAGCCTACGATACGGATCTGGATTCCGGGAAATACGATCTGATTTTTTCCTACGTCCTGACGCTGGAGGAACTGAATGAACGCGTATGGGATACGATCAAAGCGGAGCGCCTGAATCCGGAAGGATACCTTTATATCGCTTATCCGAAAATTGGGAACAAGACCTATGACACTTCGGTGCACCGCGATGCCATCTTTCCGAGCCTGGGCGTGGACGACGGCAGCGGTTATGTCGGCGACAGCACCCTGAAATTTGCGAGGATGGTCAAGCTGGATGATACGTTCACGCTCGTCGGGATGAAAAATGATGTCAAAGGAAAAGGCAAGCCAACCAAAGCAAGCAGCGGCAATGTGGCCGACTATGAGCAATTCATTCCGGATTTGCAGGGATATCTGGAAGTGGAGCATCGTGATGCCGCGAAGCTGTATGCGGAACTGACGCCGGGCTATCAGCGGGATTGGGCCCGCTACATCTACAGTGCCAAACAACCTGCTACGCAAGAGAAACGCAGAACGGAGATGCTCGATATCCTCGGCAAAGGACACAAGACGAAGAACCTTTATCAACGGTGGCTGAAGGAACAATAGTAATAACAAAAGCAGGAGAGTGCCGCATTGCGGCAACCCCCTGCTTTTAGCTTTTGTTATAAGGTCCCTGTCTTCTCCGGTGAAAGATCGCTTCACCGAAAGTACATCACTTCTCCGGTGAACGGAGGCTTCGCCGGAGTTCCGACTTCTTTTTCGGGTCCACCTCCGACGAGCCCTTCCCCGTCGGAAGTGACGGCATTTTCGCGGCACCAGCTTCGGCGAGCGATTCCTCATCGGAGCTGGTGCCGATTCTGTGAGCCCTTCTCCGGCGAGCGGGACGAGTGGGTACTGTCCGCGCGCACCCGCACGCATTCACTCATCCGCGAGTTCTTTTTCCAGCGTTCTCGCCAGCGCTTGGATTGTGGGGTCAGCATCGGCAAGAAAGTTCGCCAGCACAACGTGGACCGTATCCGGCAATTCGTTCCTGAAGTAGAGGATCTGCGTTTCCAGCGCTTCGCAAGCGACTGTCCGGCAGGCCGCATCGGGATGGTCGGAAAAATGCGCTATCCATTGGAGATACCATTGTTTGTCCGGGTCATCCTCAAAATGCAGAAACAGCTCAGGCAATTCCGCGGCATCGGCCAATAAAAAGGCGTGCGCACCTTCCGTGTGCGTGAGCCGGATTTCCTCTGGAACAGTCAGCGGTCCCGGTGTCAGGTTGTTCAGAAATTGACCAAAATCGGCAGCGACAGTCTGCCAATTGTCCGTTTCGATGTCGATGTGCCGGATGCTCGGCTCGCCGGACGGGGACAGTTTTGAATAATCGAAGGCAAATAGCTGGTTGCCGTTGCTGCTGAAAAGCACAAAATAGTCCGGCAGACCCGCTGAACGGGCAATTTCTTGTTGGGCATACAGGCTATTCTTGGGATCGTCGTGAAGTCCCAGGATGGCATGGACAGCTGCATAATCGATTCCATCCGATGTCGGCTCTTTGGTCTGGATGCGGGAACTTAACAGGTAGCCGCCGTTCTGTTCCGCCAACAGGTCAAGATAGGCCCGAGGCAGTTCGGCTGCGGTGATGTCTTTGTACAGCGGATCGGCTTTGAATAGGATGGGCAGATTTTTGAAAGTGTGTTGCGGGATGAAATACATAATTACACCTCATCTGATTTTCTTTCCTTCATAATATCACATAAGCCAACACTTTTCGGCGAAGAGGCAGTTAGTCTATTTTTTTACAAAATGAATAGACTCTTCTATAATGAAAGGTGTAGACGGAAATTTGTCTAGGTTAGCCGTTAGGTCGGTGAGAGAGAAAAGGAGCTGTGAGCAAAATGGAGTGGATAATAGGAATCATTGTAGTGGCAGCGATCATCGGGGCAGTATGGATCTCGTTGTATAACAGTCTTGTGAAAAATAAATTGTGGGTAACGGAAGCT